>NZ_JBTLRN010000015.1:0-72623 GCF_054482775.1 Sporosarcina sp. CAU 1771
TTTGAACAAGAGTTAGCAAAATTAGCTTAACATTTCAGAAATAAGTTCAAGGTCAAAACAGCTTTCTAAGGGTGGGCGAAAACAGTCCCCATTCATAAATACACTGGATTTTATCTAGGTGGCTAACTTATTGTTGCAATTTACCTTTAAATTTCTTGAAACTTTTAATTTCAGATTTCACTTTAGCGTTCTTTCGTTTCTTCACTACTCTACTAACTTCTCTACAAGACATTAATATCCTTGAATTAAACAAAATTAATATTCATGTTTTTATGTGCCAGTAATTCTATTTCATGCCTAATATACCAATTTTAATCCATATATACTACTTTATCTACCGCTTTCTTTCGTTATCTTAAATTTAAAGCTAAGCTAGTTCCTCTTGACTCTTGCATCCCAAATTGCTATGATAGTACTTATGTAAAATAGTTGCAGCAGTTGTGTGTTCCAACTTGTCCAGTCTGTTCCTTTTAGAAGGTGTATCACGTAACCTCCTGGCTGCGGAGGCGAAGATGCAAGATTATAGAATGGCTAGTGGATTGAACGCATCTGGTTCTTATTTTACAAAAGAACATTTCCAAAGTATGTTTTTTTTGGAAATACCATAAAATAAAACCAAATTAGAGGAGGAGTCATTCATGGCTCGTTATACAGGTCCAGCATGGAAACTATCCCGTCGTCTTGGTATTTCACTAAGCGGCACAGGTAAAGAAATTGAAAAGCGTCCTTACGCACCAGGACAACACGGTCCTAACCAACGTAAAAAACTTTCCGAGTATGGAATGCAATTACAAGAAAAACAAAAACTTCGCTTTATGTTCGGAGTGAACGAACGTCAATTTAAAACAATGTTCGACAAAGCAGGTAAAATGCCTGGTAAACACGGTGAGAACTTCATGATTCTTCTTGAAACTCGTCTTGATAACGTAGTTTACCGTATGGGTCTTGCACGCACACGTCGTGCATCTCGCCAACTTGTTAACCACGGCCACGTATTGGTTGACGGCAAGCGCGTTGACATCCCTTCATTCAGCGTTAAACCAGGTCAAGAAATTTCTCTTCGTGAGAAATCATTGAACCTTGACGTTGTTAACGAAGCACTTTCAGTGAGCAACTTTGTTCCTGAATATGTTACTTTCAACGAAGAGTCAAAAATTGGTTCATTCGTTCGTTTACCTGAGCGCAGTGAACTTGCAGCAGAAATCAACGAGCAACTTATCGTTGAATACTACTCACGTTAATCTAAGTGTGTTGCAAATGACAGTATCTAAAACCTTGAAAGTTGATTTTATCAACTTTCAAGGTTTTTTTATAAATTTCAGCCATTCAGTAGCGTCTATCTATTCTTCCACAATAAAAAGGACGCCTTCGCAGACAGTCCTTTCGTTTATTGTTTATATAAATTTAATCATTTTATAGTTTTTCTTACCGCGTCTTACAATTGTAAATGCGTCTTCTAAGCGGTCAACGGAATTCACTTCATATGCCGTATCAATTATTCGTTCACCGTTCAATGATATCGCGCCGTTCGTTACATCTTCACGTGCTTGACGTTTTGACGGAGATACACCCGCTTCCACTATCAAATCGACAATGTTTTTATCTTCTTTAGTCATTTCAAATGAAGGCACATCTTTGAACGCATCTTTCATTTCATCCGCAGTTAACGCTTTTAAATCTCCACTGAATAATGCTTTCGAAATCCGAATCGCTTGATCCAATGCTTCTTGTCCATGAATCAACCGAGTCATTTCCTCAGCAAGTGTCTGTTGTGCTTTTCGTAAATGAGGTTCCACTTGAACAGAAACTTCCAACGCTTCGATTTCATTTCTCTCTATAAATGTAAATATCTTCATATACTTAACGACATCTGCATCGGCTGTGTTTATCCAGAACTGATAAAATTCATACGGTGAAGTTTTTGCTGCATCCAACCATACTGCGCCGCCTGCACTTTTTCCGAATTTCGTTCCATCCGCTTTCGTAACAAGTGGAATCGTAATGCCAAATGCTTTTGTTTCTTCTTCGTGTGTTTTACGAATGATTTCAAGACCCGTAGTAATATTCCCCCACTGATCAGATCCACCAATTTGCACACGGCAACCATAGTTGTTATATAGGTGATTGAAATCAATTGCTTGAATCAGCATATACGAAAACTCTGTAAACGAAATTCCATCCTCTAGACGTGAAGCAACATTGTCTTTTGCAAGCATGTAATTTACGCCGAGAAGTTTTCCAAAATCACGTAAAAATTCTATAACACTTAACGACCCAATCCAGTCATTATTATTGACCATTTGTGCGCCATTCTCTGCATCAAAATCAAAAATTTGTTCCATTTGTTTTTTTATGCCTGCAACGTTCTCATCAATTTGGTCTGTCGTTTGAAGAACTCTTTCTTCAGACCTACCCGATGGATCCCCAATCATTCCAGTTGCTCCACCTACCAGAAGGATTGGTCGATGTCCATGTTGCTGGAACCTGCGAAGCGTTAACAATGGAACGATATGTCCAATATGCATACTGTCAGCAGTTGGATCAACCCCGCAATAGAGTGAAATCTTTTCCTTGTTTAAATGTTCCTTTAACCCTTCTTCATCCGTTTGTTGGTATAGTAAACCTCTCCACTTTAAATCTTCAATTAATTCGTTCTTCATCATCTATTCCTCCTGAAAGTCGTATTTAGATACGTGGATTATGCGTTTAAATAAAAAAAGCCCCTGCACGATTAATAATCATGCAGGGACGCTAATTAGTAGATTAACGCGGTACCACCCAGCTTGAGAATTAGAAAAATTCTCCGCTTATACGCATTATCGCTGCGTTAACGTCACATTCCAGAGCTGTAATTCATGAACGATTTCCCGAACAGCTTCCACCACCCGCTGCCTCTCTATACGGCCCAACCGCCACTACTTCGACTGTTTCATCATGTGAAATACAATATAACTTTAATATTATATCAAAATCTCAATATGTCAATGATTATTCCTTGCATCGTCTTAAAATATGATATAATAAGAAGGATTTAAGGAGGGTATTTACGTTGAGCGAACAGAAAAAAAATCCGATTAAACTTATAGAAAATAAAATCGACACATTGACACAAACGAAATGGCTAAAGGCGTTGCGAATTACATCTGGGGTCGTTTGGAACTTAGGTATTCTTCTCATCATCTTTGGTATGACACTTTCTGTTTTTGCGGCTTCAGTTGGAGCAGGTTACTTTGCATCACTCGTATCTAAAGAGCCGCTTCGTTCAAAACAGGAAATGCGTGATCATATTTTCACTTATGAGGAAACGTCTGAAATCTTTTTAGCAGATAATGTGTATCTTGGTAAAGTAAATGCAGATCTCGAACGAAAAGAAATAAAACTTAAAGATGTTTCACAATATGTCATTGATGCCGTATTAGCTACCGAGGATGAATATTTCGAAACTCATGAAGGTATTGTTCCAAAAGCTATTTTTCGAGGCTTACTTCAAGATGTAACGAATTCGGATAGTCAAACTGGTGGATCTACACTTACACAGCAATTGATTAAAAATCAGATTTTAACAAATGAAGTTTCATATGAACGAAAAGCAAAAGAAATTCTTCTCGCCATGCGCCTTGAACATTTCATGGAAAAAGATGAAATTCTTGAAGCTTACTTAAATATCATTCCTTACGGACGAAACGTAGTTGGACAAAACATTGCTGGTATCGCAACAGCTGCAGAAGGTATTTTTAACGTTAAAGCAAAAGATTTGACGTTGCCTCAAGCAGCATACATTGCTGGAATACCTCAAGCCCCATTCGCTTATACTCCTTTCTACAGCAAAAACCAAGGGGTAAAAGAGCCGAAGAATCTTAAACCAGGAATAGATCGTATGAAAACGGTGCTATTCCGAATGAAAGAAACTGGGTATATTACAGAACAACAATATACCGAAGCGATTGCATATGATATTACACAGGACTTTCGAGCACCTATGCAACGCGCAAGCGAAAGATACCCTGATTTAACGATGGAAATTCAAAGAAATACAATAGATATTTTAGCAAAGGTACTTGCAGAAAAAGATGGCATCGACCCTAATCGGCTTTCTTTGGAAGATAAGCTCCGTGACAAATATAAAATATTGGCACAGCGATCCATGAGGGTAGATGGCTATCGAATTCATTCGACCATTAAGAAAGATGTATATGATGAGTGGCAAGATATTAAAGACAATTATGAAAACTTTGGACATACGTACACTTCCACAGAAAAAGATGAAGATACAGGGGAAGAAAAAGAAGTTCTCAATCCTGTACAAATAGGTAGTATGGCCATTGAGAATAGTACAGGTCGTATCCTTTCATTTATTGGTGGTCGCGATTTTAAAATTACTCAACAAAACCATGCATCTCAAGCATATCGTCAAAACGGATCAACAATGAAACCACTTCTAGTTTACGCACCGGCGATTGAGTATGGGCACATTGGTGCAGGAAGTCCCGTTGTCGATGTTTTATTTAAAACTACAAAATACGGTAGTAAGAGTTATACAGCTTATAATTTTTCTCCAAAACAACAGCTTGGAATTATTCCAGCACGAGAAGCTTTAGCAAGTTCGCAAAACGTTGCAACTACAAGATTGTATGAGCAAATTATTGATAAGCGTCCAGCAGATTTCTTAGCTAAAATGGGGTTTTCCAAACTCAAAGAAATTGATTATCAAAACTTAACGCTAGCTTTAGGTGCAATCAATGAAGGAGTCACGGTTCAGGAGAATACAGGCGCATTTGCTACATTTGCAAATGGCGGACAATATATTGAACCGTATATGATTGAAAAGATTGAAGATATGCAAGGCAACCTTATCTATAAACATCAGGTTAATCCGGTTGAAGTATTCAGTCCTCAAACAGCTTATATCATTACAGATATGATGCGAGATGTTCTAACCCATGGTACAGCAACAACTATGAAAAGAAATTTGAATTTCAATGCTGACATTGCTGCTAAAACCGGTACTACACAAAGCTTCGGCGATTCATGGCTTATGGGTTATAATCCTAATGTCACTGTAGGGGTTTGGATGGGTTATAAAGAACAAGCAACAAGTCTCAGAGCCTATTCAAATAGATATGGACAACCAAGTACGCGAACGAACATCTTTTTCGCAAAATTAATGAATGGATTAAATAATGTCATACCTGATATCGTTGGTGCGGGTTCTAAATTTCAAGTACCAGAAGGGGTTGTCAACAGGTCATTTTGCGGAATATCAGGCCTAGCACCATCGGACGCATGTTCTGCAGCGGGACTTGTTCGATCAGACCTCTTTAACGCAAAAGTCATGTTACCAAATAAGGCCGATGACAGCCTTATCTCATCATCATACGTTTCGATGAATGGAGAAAAATACCGAGCTTTACCGCAAACACCTTCGGAATTTGTTGTTCCAGGAGGCGTCGGAATAAGTCAAGAATTCATCGACCGAATGCTTTCACCTTTTGGTGGTGATTCTGCTTATTTATTCTCGGAAAACTCTAGCTTTTCCAAAAATGTTATAGCTGGAAAGTCATTTGATGCAGATAACGTTCCACCTGCTAGTGTTCAAGTCACCTTGACTAATAATACAATGACGTGGGGCAATTCCGGATCGAATGATGTAATCGGCTATTATGTGTATGCACTGAACGCAGGAAGTAGTTCACGCGTAGCTACGATACGTGACAATGATGCTAATACTTACACATTTAACGAAGGTTCCTACTTCGTACGTGCAGTTGATATTACGGGATTGCAATCAGATCCATCGAATATAGTAACGATTGAAAAAGAAGTAGTCGAAGAAGTTCCACCTCCTGTTGAGGATGATTCAACTGGAGAAGGTGAAGCCACACCACCACCTAGCAAACCAACGACTCCACCAGATAATGGGAATACAGAAAAACCTACTCCCCCTAACGATAAAGATAAGGATAAGGATAAGGATAAGGATAAACCTACTTCTCCGCCTGCTGATGAAGACAAGGATGTCCCCGACGGTGATTAACAAAAAACTAAATGCCTGTTCATACACAATGACATTGTGTATGAACAGGCATTTTTAAAATAGCATAAATTCGTTAGTCGTTATCCATTGTCGATAAGTCGCCTGATGGTAACTTTAGTTCCCATGATTTCAGTACTCTGCGCATAATTTTACCACTTCTTGTTTTTGGTAACTTATCTTTAAACTCAATTTCTCTAGGAGTTGCATGTGCCGCAAGTCCTTTTTTTACAAATTGTTGGATGTCTTTTTTCAGTTCTTCAGAAGGGAAATAACCTTCATGAAGAGCTACAAATGCTTTAATAATTTCACCGCGAACCGGATCTGGTTTACCAATTACACCAGCTTCAACGATTGCTGGATGTTCAAGTAGTTTACTTTCTACTTCAAATGGACCTACTCGCTCACCACTTGTCATTATTACATCATCAACTCGCCCCTGGAACCAGAAATACCCTTCTTCATCCATATATCCCGAATCTCCAGTAATGTACCATTCACCATTCATGAAAGAAGATTCATAGAGTTCCTGATTATTCCATATCTGGCGCATCATTGCGGGCCAACCCTTTTTAATTGCAAGGTTCCCCATCTCATTTGGAGGAAGCTCATTCCCTTGATTGTCTATAATTGCTGCAGTAATTCCTGGGATGGATTTTCCCATTGAACCTGGTTTGATTGGTAAACAAGCGTAATTACAAATCATATGTGCGCCTGTTTCTGTCATCCACCACGTATCGTGAATCCTTAAGTTGAATGAATCCATCCCCCAGCGAATCACTTCTGGATTTAGCGGTTCCCCTACTGATAAAACATGCCTTAGTGATTTCAAATCATGCGCACGGAGTGGACCTTCACCAGCTCCCATCAACATACGAAAAGCCGTTGGAGCGCTGTACCAAACTGTCACGCCATATTCTTCAATCGCCTCGTACCATTTTTCCGGAGAAAACCTTCCGCCAAGAACAAGATTGGTTGCTCCATTAAGAAGAGGTCCGAATAAGCCATACACTGTTCCTGTCACCCATCCTGGATCTGCTGTGCACCAATATACATCTTCATCTTTAAGGTCTAGAACCCAGCGCGTTGTCTGTAGCTGCTGAATCATCGCCTCTTGAACTAAAACAACACCTTTTGGCTTCCCTGTAGAACCAGACGTATAATGTAGCAACGTAGGATCTTCCCTATCCATCCATTCAATATCGAAATAAGGAGATGCGCTAGCCAGCCTGTTATTGAAATCTATCGTTTTTCCTGTCTCTTGAATATCTTCTCCAACTAGAAAAATAGTTTGAAGATGAGGTAGCTTTTCAACAGGAACACGTTTTAATAGTTCAGGAGTAGTTACTATCGCTTTTGCTTCACTATCAAGTAAACGATCAAAAACAGCACCCTCCATAAATGCCTCAAAAAGCGGACCAACAATAACTCCCATTTTTAATGCACCAAGTAATGAAAAATATAACTCCGGTGAGCGGGGCATAAAAACAAATAGTCGATCTCCTTTTTCGAGGGATGACTGATTTCTAAAAACGTTTGCTGCTTTATTCGTCATTTTCTTTAATTCATGATACGTATACGATTCCTTTCTTTCAGAATCTTTGTAAAAAAGTGCAACTTTATTTTTTCTATAGGATTCGGCATGACGGTCCACGGATTCATATGCAATATTTACTTTTCCACTTTCAAACCAACTAAATTCTTTTTCAGCGTCTTTCCAATTAAATTCTGCATTGGTAAGTTCATAATTTTCCAACTGATATTTCCCTTTAACAACTGGTAGCGTTTTCAATAACATTCTTCTCACCCTTTCAAACTAGTACATGTTCTATTCTACAATACAAGGAACGAAATTTGTTAATTATTTTATTATTATAAATACTTATAAATTAATACACCTCTATCTTCATTCTTACATCGATTTTGTTGTATACTAGAATTATATGTATTTAATGTGAGGCGGTGCTTTTAATGGAACATGTAAAAACGTATAATGCAATGGAAATCAAGCATAAAAATGGAGATATTATTGTTGAAGGACCCATTACTCAGGATGAATTGGCTAAATTAGATTTTCACGAGGATTTAGTTGCGTTTAGGCCACCTGCACAACAACATAAGGCGCTTATAGGCATCGCTGGACTTCCAGAGGGGCGTATTATAATCGTCCGTGAATTAAATCAAGTAGTAGGGTATGCAACCTATTTGTACCCAGACCCACTTGAACGGTGGTCCGAGGGAAATATGAAGGATTTAATCGAACTTGGTGCAATCGAAGTAATCCCTAAGTTTCGTGGAGGCGGAGTTGGAAAAACCCTCTTAAGAGTTTCTATGATGGATGATGCGATGGAAGATTACATCATCTTAACAACCGAATATTACTGGCACTGGGATTTAAAAGGGACAAAATTAAACGTATGGGAATATCGAAAAATAATGGAGAAAATGATGAATGCCGGTGGTCTTGAGTACTATGCAACCGATGATCCAGAAATCAGTTCGCATCCTGCAAACTGTTTAATGGCTAGAATTGGTAAAAGAGTTCACCCCGATTCTGTCCAACAGTTTGATAGCTTACGCTTTATGAACCGATTTATGTATTGAAGCAAAGGAGGCACTCACTATGTTAATTGAAGAAATAATGAAGAAAAGTGTAATCTCACTTACACCAGATAACACTGTAAATGATGCTCTACGGATGATGCGTGTGGAGAAAATCCGACACCTACCTATTGTAACTTCAGACGGTGAAGTCGTAGGAATTGTTACCGATCGAGATCTAAAAGAAGCGGTTCCCTCCGTTTTCTCGGATGCTAAAGACCACCGCGTTTATGAGATGTTACTTGGAGATATTATGACCAAGAATCCAATTCTAGGTCATCCTATGGATTTTGTAGAAGAATCCGCCGTTATTTTTTATGATAATCAAATAGGTTGCTTACCAATTGTATCGAATAATAAACTTGTAGGTATCATTACAGAAACCGATTTGCTTTATAAATATATCGAGTTGACTGGAGCACATCAACCTGGCTCACAAATAGAAGTTCGTGTCCCTAACACTCCTGGAATTCTTTTTGAGGTTTCCAAGGTTTTTCATGAACATAAAACAAATGTATTAAGTGTCCTTGTCTATCCTGATAAAGAAAACGCATCTAATAAAATTCTCGTCGTTCGCATTAAAACGATGAATCCCCTTAAAATTATTGATGGGTTAAAGGAAAGTGGTTTCACTGTCTTATGGCCTAATGTACCAGGAATAGATTTATGAAGAAGGACGCTGTTTTTATCTACTCTAAAGAGCAACTGGATTACTCTTTTTCTGACAGCCACCCATTCAACCAAAAAAGACTTACACTTACTTTAGATTTATTGAAAAAAATGGGTTCGATTAGTGATAGTGACATTGTCGCACCTCGTATGGCAACTGATCAGGAATTGCTATTAAACCATGATGCTAAGTTTATTGATATCGTAAAAAAAGCCGGCAAAGGATTAATTAGTTCAGAGGTTGGTGAGGTGTATGGTATTGGCACAGAGGATACACCTATTTTCCCCAATATGCACGAAGCCAGCGCAATGCTTGTCGGTGGTACTTTAACGGCCGTGGATGAAGTGATGGAAGGTCGCGCTAAGCACGCCCTTAACCTTGGCGGTGGGCTTCATCATGGCTTTAAGGGACGAGCTTCAGGATTTTGCGTATATAATGATAGTTCCGTTGCGATTAAATATATGCAGGAAAAATACGGAGCGCGGGTACTCTACATAGATACCGATGCGCATCATGGAGATGGCGTGCAGTGGAGTTTCTACGATGACCCAACAGCTTGCACACTTTCAATTCATGAAACAGGACGCTACTTATTCCCTGGAACAGGAAATATTACTGAACGAGGCAATGGTGCTGGATACGGAACAACTTTCAACTTTCCAATCGATGCATTTACTGAAGATGAATCTTTTCTCGACATTTATAAAACTGCAATAACTGAGGTTACTCAACATTTCAAACCAGATGTCATTTTGACACAAAATGGAGCGGACGCTCATTATTTTGATCCACTCACACATCTCTATGGGACGATGAATCTCTTTCAACAGATTCCTCGTATCGCTCGTGATGTAGCTGAAGAACATTGTGAAGGTCGCTGGATTGCTGTAGGAGGTGGCGGTTACGATATATGGCGCGTTGTACCAAGAGCCTGGGCTCATATTTGGCTGGCAATGAAAAATGATCCAGAACCAACCGGCCCACTCCCGAAAGACTGGCTCAACACTTGGCAAGACCAATCTCCCGTACCATTAATTTCAACGTGGGAAGATCCAGATCCACTATATGAACCAATCCCGCGAAAAACAGAAATAACTGAAAAAAATGCACAAATGCGTGATCGAAGTTTACATATAATCCGCAACGAAGAAGTAAATTGATTGAAGAGTTCCATATAAAACATCTGAAATCCTTAATATTAAAGGTTATATTAATAAAGAAATATAAAAAGGGACTGTGGTCAACACATCGTTAGGTTTCCGATGGCCGAGCAGTCCCTTTTTACATTGTATATCTATTTCACTTAACTGAATCTCTACTTTCAAATCTAAATGGAATAACTACTTCTTCTTCATCGACTTCTTCTTCATTTATCAATTTTGTAAGAAGTCGCATGGCAACTGCACCTAAATCATACAACGGAACCACTACTGAAGTAAGTTGAGGACGAACAATTCTAGGTAAATTTGAATGTTCGAAACAAACAAGCTCAAAGTCATCAGGAACCGAAAGACCATCATCACGAATTCCATTTAGAACACCTACTGCCAAATCATCATTGCCAGCAAAAATAGCTGTTGGCCTATCAGAGATTTCGCGAATCTGCTTCCAACTTTCATATGCACTATCATACGTATTGTCAATTTCTGTAACTAAACTTTCATCAACACTTATACCAGCTTCTTTTAGTGCTCTTTCATAGCCGACTTTTTTACAGTCTCTGTTGATATCTTTAGTGAGAGTACCCGTCAGAAAAATAATACGTTTATGCCCATTGTCAACAAGTCTCTTTACCGCTTGATAGGCAGCTTCTTCATAATCAATATTTACCGTAGCAAATTGATTTTGTTTATCCAATGTCCCTGCTAATACGACTGGAACAGAAGCCATTGACATCTCTTTTCTTGCTTCTTCAGTTATAGAGTCGCTCATAAAAATAAGACCGTCGACCTGTTTTCCAAAATGGTCAACTAGTAAATCTACTTCACGATCTGCCCTTTTATCTGAGTTAGACAAAATTATATTGTATTCGTACATCGTGGCAACGTCTGCTATGCCTCTTGAAAGCTCAGCATAGAAGTTATTTGAAATATCTGGAACAATAACACCAATTGTAGTTGTTTTCTTGCTCGCTAATCCCCTAGCAACCGCATTCGGACGATAGCCTAGTCGCTCAATACAATCAAGCACTCGTTTTCTAGTTGCAGGTTTCACATTCTGGTTACCATTTACTACTCGTGAAACAGTTGCCATTGAAACATTAGCTTCCCTTGCAACATCATAAATCGTAATAGCCATAATTCATACCCTCTTTGCCAATAATTTAATTTATGCACAAACCATCTTAACTCTCCCAGACAAAAGTTCGATGCCTTTATTTAGATTCTATCATACTTTAAGCTAAATAAAACGCCGGAACCATAAATGGTCCGGCGTTTGAATCATGAAGTCGTAACGTGCGTTTTCATAAAATTCAACATTTCTGAGTAAAATTCATCGAATTCCTCTATATTCATTTGTTGCGCTGAATCAGAAAGTGCAACTGCTGGATCTGGATGAACTTCCGCCATTACACCGTCAGCTCCAACTGCAATTGCGGCTTTCGCTGTAGGGATTAGCAAATCTTTTCTACCTGTTGAGTGCGTTACATCTACATAAACTGGTAGATGTGTTTCTTGCTTCAAAATAGGAACAGCTGAAATATCTAACGTATTACGAGTAGCACGTTCGTATGTACGGATTCCACGTTCACACAAGATAATATTGCTATTTCCTTTTGAAATTATATATTCTGCTGCATGTATAAACTCATCAATTGTTGCCGCTAACCCACGCTTTAAAAGAACTGGTTTATTAATCGAACCTGCTTCTTTTAACAACTCAAAGTTTTGCATGTTGCGCGCACCAATTTGGACTACATCAATATACTCTAACGCCTCTTCTAGATGTGCAGGCGTAATAATTTCAGTAACAACTGATAATCCAGTTTCGTCAGCAACTCTTTTCAATATTTTTAAACCTTCAAGACCAAGGCCTTGGAAATCATAAGGGGAAGTTCTTGGCTTATATGCCCCTCCTCTTATCATTGTAAGTCCTTTTGCTTTGATGGCATGAGCAACTGCTAGCACTTGCTCGTAAGATTCTACAGCACATGGTCCAAAAATAAATGAAGTTGTCCCATCACCAATTTTTGTTCCATTAATATTCACTATTGTATCTTCAGCTTTTCTTTTACGAGAAACGAGCAATGCATTTCGCTGATCGTCTTCTTGTATCTCCAAAGCAGACATGAAAATCCCTTTAAAAATCTGTTCTAAAACCCCATTAGGAACCGGACCTTGGTTAGATTCTTTTAGGAAATTAAGCATTTCACGCTCACGAATCGGGTCGTATCGGTTTACACCTTGCTTCTCTTTTACTTTCCCGATTTCCTGAACAAGGGAAGTTCTTTCATTAATCAAATCCAATACCTTAATGTTCAAATCATCTACACGGCCACGCAACTTTTCTAAATCATGCTGTTTCATTGTCCGTCTCCTCTCTTGTCCATAACATTTCCTTTCAGAAGCTTGGAATGTATGGTACATTTTTAGATAATAGACCTATTATAAGGATAACAAATTGAAAAGTCACGCATTATCTTACTATTTACACTAAATAAGTTTTTTTGCATACAGAAAGGGTGAAGATTTTGTCTACTTCTTTATTCGCACTAGATATCGGCACAAGATCGGTTGTAGGAATAATTCTAAATGAAAATGAAGGCAGTTACCACGTTGCCGACTTAATCTCTATAGAACATAAAGAACGTTCAATGATTGATGGACAAATACATAATATAATAAGTGTTGCTAATGTTATTCAAGAAATAAAGAAAACTCTTGAGGTAAAGCATGGTCCTCTCAAACGGGTAAGTGTCGCTGCCGCTGGTAGGGCTTTGAAAACAGTTAACGGTTCTATGTCAATTGATATCACTGAAAGTTCATTAATTTCGACCGAAGATGTTAATCGACTTGAACTTGCAGCTGTTCAACATGCCCAACAAAACTTATTCCCTCAAAACCCAGCAACTACAGAAGAGTATTATTACTGTGTTGGTTATTCCGTACTTCACCATAAGCTTGATGGTGAAGTGATAGGCAGCCTGATAGACCAAACAGGTCGCTCAGCCTCCGTTGATGTCATTGCAACCTTCTTGCCCCAAGTCGTTGTTGAATCGTTGCTAGCCGCCTTGAAACGCGCGGACCTTGAGATGGAGGCTTTAACACTTGAGCCAATCGCAGCTATAAATGTTCTTATTCCACAATCCATGCGGAGACTCAATGTAGCACTTGTTGATATTGGTGCTGGAACCTCGGACATTGCTATAACGAACAACAGCACAGTCGTTGCCTATGGCATGGTACCTTTAGCAGGAGACGAAATTACCGATGCACTAAGTAGTCATTATTTACTTGATTTCCAGTCTGCAGAATTAACCAAGAGGCAACTTACAACTGAATCTGAAGTGCTTATATCAGACATTTTAGGTTTCGAACAAAAAGTCTCATCTGAAGAAGTTATTACTATTATTAAACCGTCAATTAATCGACTCGCGCAATCGATTTCCCAGGAAATCATTCAACTTAATAACGGGAAGTCTCCACAAGCAGTCATGGTTGTTGGTGGTGGAAGCCTAACCCCTGACATCACAATAGAAATTAGTAATTTTCTAAATTTACCTGCCAACAGAGTTGGAATTCGTGGACTTGAAGCATTATCGGGCGTAACTATGAATCAAAACATTAGTTCTTCTCCAGAATTAGTTACCCCTATCGGAATTGCGATTGCTGCTAGAAGAGCACCTATCCACTATATGTCGGTTAGTGTGAACGATAAATCTATTAGACTCTTTGAATTGAAAGAAATGACTGTAAGCGACGCTTTACTTGCAACTAGAATAAAGAGTAGTCAACTTTATGGTAAACCTGGACTCGGAATGACAATTACAGTTAACGGGAAGGATATGATTATTCCGGGTGAGCATGGTACACCGTCCACAATTACATTGAACGGGAAAATCGCAAGTACAAAAGATGGCATCGTAAATGGAGACTCTATAAAAATTATCCAAGGAAAAGATGGAAAGAATGCACAAGCTACTCCTAATGATTTGTTTGAGGAGTTAAAGCCTATTCATGTAATAATTGATAACATTGCAGTCTCTCTAAAGCCAAAAGTCGTAATAAATGGAGCACAAATGTCGATGGAATCGTCAATAGCAGATCGAGATTGTATTTTAGTAAGTCACCCACTAACACTTTCAACTGCATTGAAAAAAACGAATCTTGCTCATCTACTTTCAGCTGAAACATTTACTGTTAGTATTGATGGCAAATCCGTAATTTTAAAGAATCAGGCACCAATATTTCACATAAATGGATTACCTATTGCACCTTCCTATGTATTAAAAAATGGGGATGCAGTAAAGTTAACTCGCCCTTCATTACCAACTGCGACAGCAGTTGCCATTGAAGCTGGCAAAAATCCAATTGATAAGATTACGGTATCATTTAATGGAAACGATGTCCCCATTAAAAAAGCTAGAATCCAATTCGAAATAAATGGGCAACTTGTTGATGGTGATACAAAAGTTAATAAAAATGATCGAATTGAAATGAAATCAATTTCCACAGGCCCGATTACATTTAGTGATTTATTCGCCTTTATTGATTATAGTTTGCCGAAAAACCAGATCGGAAGCTACCAGCTAATAAGAAATGGTACACCTATAGGATTCAACGACCCCATCTACGGCGGAGATAAACTAGAAATCACCTTTACAGAGTAACACCAAAAGCGAAAGCGCTTGGTTAGCCCCGACAAGCACAAGATCTTGACCTAGTTGGCGTACTAGCCAACCTAGTCAAGTAGATTGTGACCTCGAGGGGCTAGGCGCTGGAGATTAGACGTAACCAAAAGCGCAAGCGCCTGTTTAGACCAAATAAAAAAGCCCGTAAGCTAGACTTTCTCTAGCTTACGGGCTTTACTTAATTATTCTTATTCTTTTTCTGTTTTAAGAACCGCTTTTTTTAACGCTTCCTCTGTAGCAGTTAACTCTTCTTCAGTTGCCTCAAGTGCTGCTTCAACTTTATCGGCAGCAATGTCAATATATTCAACTGCTTCTTCCCCTTCAGAGGATACAGTTCCATCATCCATAGGAACAGTCGTTTTTGACTTCATCGATTTTACCTTATCAACTAAATGCTCCGATTGTTCCTGAATCGTTTTTGATACTTCTCCTGTTTTTTCTTTTGCAACTGTAGAGAATTCAGTCGCCTTTTCTTTTGCTGCAGAGCTTAATTCTACAGCTTTCTCTTTAGCGACAGAGCTAATTTCAATGCTCTTATCTTTTAGATGAACTGCTTGTTCAGACAAATCGTCTCTCATTTCCTTACCTGTTTTAGGAGCTAAGAAAAGTGCAGCTGCAGCGCCAATTACACCACCAACAAGAGCTCCTACTAAAAAGCTACTTGCGTTTGAATCTTCATATTCGTCATACATAGCGTCCGTATAGCCTCTGTCATACTCGTTCTGCCTATCGTTTACATACTCGTTATAGTTTGGTTTTGTGTTGTTTTCAATTGTCATCATAAATTCCTCCTATTTTTTGAAACTACTAATACCCTGAATTATTTTTTCTTACCACTATCCGGAACATAACTTGTCCATCCAGTACTTTGAGACTTACGCTTTTTCACTTTGTCAAAAACATCTATAGCAACGTTACTCCACTGAATTACTTGAGCAACTTTATCACTATTTCGTTCCGCCTCAATCGAAATTGAATTTGAAACTCTTTGAACAGATGAATTCAAACCGCTTACCGAATTTCCAACATTTTTTACAGCATCAACAACCGAATTTAGTTTTTCTGATTTTTGTTGAATATCTTCAGCTAAATGGTTTGTCTTTTGTAGCAAAGCTGTAGTCTCAGTGGTGACTCCTTCGAGTTGAACAGTTAAGCCGTCTAATGTTCCCGAAACGGTTTGAAGTGTTTTTTTCACTGAAAATAATGTCATTGCTAAACTTACGCATAGTATTAAAAATGCGATTGCAGCAATAATCGCCGCTATGTACAACAAACTCTCCAAAACATCCCTCCTCTATTTAAAGTCATAACTATTGTTTACCCCATATTTCAATATACTAAACAGTTATTATACTAAGCCTATAGAACTTCTTCGACATACTCCACCATTTCCCTTTTTTATTTAATACGAATTTGATAAAACAGCCTACCCAAAATGGATTAGGCTGTTTCATTTTCTTTTAGATAGGATTGAAAGGCAATTAAATATTTTTGGACATCACCAGCACCCATAAATAAATAAGCTGCTGATCCGTGTTGTTTTAGTACACTTATATCTTCAAGCTTAAGATAACTAGCATCTGGAACTTTCTTAATCAATTCTTCAATCGTTATACTACCCGTTTTCTCGCGTGCAGAACTAAAAATGTCGCATAAATAAACATGATCTGCCATTTTCAAACTTTCCGCAAATTCTTCAAGGAGCGCTGCGGTTCTTGTAAATGTATGAGGCTGAAAAATCGCAATAATTTCCTGATCCGGATATTTTTGTTTCGCAGTTTGTATTGTTGCTCGAATTTCAGTTGGATGATGCGCATAATCGTCTACAATTACACAATCCGCATTTTCAATAATAGAAAACCGTCTCTTCACTCCATGAAAAGAAGATAGCCCTTCTTGAATCGTTAAAGCCTGCACCCCTTCGTAATGACAAAGACCTATAACTCCCAATGCATTAAGTATCGCGTGGTCGCCAGCTAACGGAATCGTAAATGTATAATAAAACTCATTGCGAACAAAAACATCAAATGTTGATCCTGATGAATTTTTAACTATGTTCTTTGCAGCAAAATCGTTTGATTCACCAAACCCATAATAAACAACAGGAACATTTGCATGAATCCCCTGCAAATTCATATCATCACCACAAGCAATTATTGCTTTTTTCACTTGAAGAGCAACCGCTCCAAAAGCATCTAAAACATCATCCAAGTCTTTAAAATAATCGGGATGATCAAAATCAACATTCGTCATAATTAAATAGTCAGGTTCATAAGCAAGGAAGTGCCTTTTATATTCGCAAGCTTCAAAAACAAAATAATCCGCCTCATCTTCACCTTTTCCTGTCCCATCTCCGATTAAGTAAGAGGATGGTGCATGACCAGCTAGTACATGAGCAAGTAACCCGGTTGTTGAAGTCTTACCATGTGTACCAGTTACACCTATTGAAACAAAGTCTTTCATATAGCTTCCTAAAAAGTCATGGTAACGAACTACACTCAATCCTAAATCACGTGCTTTGATAAGTTCTGGATGATTGTCAGAAAATGCATTCCCTGCTATAACAGTCATTCCTACTTTAATATTTTCCTCACTAAACGGAAGAATTTGAATGCCTCTTTCACGCAAAGGATCTTCGGTAAAAAAATGTGTTTCCACATCTGAACCAAGCACAGTATGCCCAGAATCATGTAAAATTTGTGCGAGCGAACTCATTCCAGAACCTTTAATCCCTGTAAAATAAAACAATGTCATAGTGCAACCTCCTGGGACCTTATTGGTTCCCTCACTTTAATTCTTAACTATCTATACCCTATTATATCATGACCTATGCAAAACATTTAACCGCCTAAAGTTACAAGAATAGATGTCTCAATATATGAGTCGTTCGATTGGTTCCGTCAGTTTAACAAGATCTTTTTCGGTCAGAAATACATCCCGCGCTTTACTACCTCTTTGACCTGAAATAAAACCTTTTTTCTCCATTCGATCCATCAATTTGGCGGCACGGTTATAACCAATACTAAAATTACGTTGCAATAACGACGTCGATGCACTTTCTTGTTCATAAATAAACTGACACGCTTCCTCAAAAAGTGAATCTGCTTCTTCTTCCTCTACTGCACTTGCTAGCAAGTCGTCCTGACCAAACAAATACGTAGGCGATGCTTCTCTTTGAACATGTTCTATTATACGTTCGATTTCATCGTCCGTGACAAATGTCCCTTGTAGCCTAGAAGCAGAAGATTGGCCATTCCCAAGGTAAAGCATATCCCCTTTACCAAGAAGTCGTTCCGCGCCTTGAATATCTATAATTGTACGGGAATCGATTTGTGAGGATACAGAAAAAGCAATCCTTGTCGGTATATTCGCTTTTATCGTTCCGGTTATTACGTCCACCGATGGCCTTTGAGTAGCTATAATTAAATGAATTCCGCATGCTCGTGCCTTCTGAGTAATACGACTAATTGAAATTTCGACGTCCGCAGGGGCCATCATCATTAAATCGGCCAGTTCATCAATTACAATAAGTAGGTACGGCATTTTCAATGAATAGCGTCTGCTTTCCATAACAACTTTATTGTATCTCTCTATATCTCTAACTCCTGTGTGGGCAAGCAATTCATATCGGCGCTCCATTTCTGCAACTGCCCATTTCAATGCAGCTGTTGCCGCCTTAACATCTGTAATCACCGGGCTAATTAAGTGCGGTATACCGTTAAAAGGAGCTAACTCAACCATCTTCGGATCAATAAGCATCATTTTCAAATCGTATGGAGATGCTTTGTACAGCAAACTTACAAGTAATGAGTTAATGCACACGGATTTACCAGACCCGGTTGCTCCTGCAATCATTCCATGTGGCATTTTACGTAAATCAATTGTGACAGGTTCTCCAGTCAGACTGAGCCCTAAAACCGCCTCTAAAGGCGAAGTCGACTCTTGAAATTCCTGAGTGGAAATAACTTCAGATATTCTAACGGGCCTAGTTGTTCGATTTGGTATTTCGATACCTATTGAACTTTTCCCTGGAATTGGAGCTTGAATTCTAATATCCTCGGCCGCCAAGGCAAGTTTGAGGTCATCAGTAAGGTTTCTTATTTTACTCACTTTTGTTCCTTGACCGACTGTTAGTTCGAAACGGGTTACTGTAGGACCTTGTACCGCTTCGATGATGTTTGCCTGAACAGCAAAATGAGACAACGCTTCTACTAATTTTGCTGATTGAGATGTGAGCCAGTCTGTATCTTCTATTTGTGTTTCCGGTGGTATTAAATAGTCGATAGAAGGGAAAGCATAGTAAGGTTCTTCTTCGCTATGGTTTTCAATCGGACTAGTTGTTTCAATGTAAGCTTTTTTTTCTACCGGTTTAGATTTAGCTAATTTCTCTTTGTCTGATTTTAACATCATTACATTAAAAGGAACCGTTCGTTCTTTCTTTTTTTCAATCACTTCTTGGACTTCTAGTACCTCTTCTGCTTCTTCTATTTCTTCTTCGACTTCGACTTCTTCTACTATCTCTTCTATCTCTTCTATCTCTTCTATCTCTTCTATCTCTTCTACCTCTTCAAGTGATTTATCTTCTGACTTCGACGAAACTACCTCTTCGACAGTTTCAAGCTTCTCTTCGTCAAATGACTTATTTTCTTCTATAACTTGGATTGAGGTTTTCTCTTCCGTAAGAATTCCCTTTAACACATCAAGTTCTTGTTCTACTCTATCTTCCGGACCGACTGTTTCCATCGGTTGATCGTTAAATAGTTCTGGTTGGAAATTGTTACTTATCGAAGGTTTTTCACTTTCAACAAATTGAACGACTTCATCCTCTAACTTTACTGTTTCGCTTACTTTTTCTTTTATCGGAATCTTATATCCATGTATAGGCGACGGGACATCTGTTGGTGTGAATGGCCGACTTGAACGCTTCTGAATCGACTCGGCTCTATGAGTATGAGGTTGCGACTCCGTAACAACTTTAGATGACATAAATAAATCGTCCTTTATTGTTGGTTCACTTTGATATTTATGTTTGTCACCGGCCCTAAATACCTTTCCCTCTCGGTGGTCACCTAACCATCTTTCATTCTTATATAACGGTGTCGGTTCAAATTCATCCAGGTCTTCATCTGGCCCATTTAACGGACTTTCCGTATCGTACACTTTATTTACGTGTTCAGTTTCTTCCCATCCGTATATCTCAGCATCTGTAATAATCGGAAATCTGAATTTCGGCCTTTCGGTCTTTCCATTTTGATTCTCAGTACTATTTTTATTATCTACTTCATTAAATTCAGGTTCTTTTTCATCTTCAAGCGTATTAAATATACGGCTTACTATCCTTCTATACCAACTCAAAACAATCACTTCTTCCAATATCAATCTCTCTATTTTAACAGTAGTTATTGCACAAAATCAAATGATTGTATAAAAAAAGAAAAACGCATCCTTTTTGGATACGTTTTTCTACTCTTTAGCTATTAACTTTAACCGTTAAATGAATCTCCAATTTTCGCATCATCTTCAAGAACTAATATACCTGTTCCTTTTTCAGCATTCGGTAAATTTAGTTCGGAAGCTGAACAAATCATTCCTGATGAAGGAACACCGCGTAATTCAGCATCCTTAATGATCATTCCTGAGGGCATAACTGCTCCCACCTTAGCTACAACTACTTTTTGTCCCGCATCTATATTGGATGCACCACATACGATTTGTAGGCTTTCTGCTCCAATATCAACTGTACAAACAGATAGTTTATCGGCATTAGGATGACTTTCTTTTTTCAATACATGTCCAATTACAAATTTGGGCGACAAATCCACGGTTAACTCAATCTTCACTTCATTTTTAATAAGCGCAAGTTTAATTTTCTCAAGGATGTCATCGTTTAGATCCACTTTTCCAACAGCATCTGTTTTCAGGTAAGTCGATGCGTTAAAAATATTGAAAGCTACAAGTTCTTCTGTTTTTTCATCCCTAATTAATGTTACATCTCTATTTTCCTCTATCTTTATACTTTTAGGTTCTTCGGTAGTAAGTTGTACGAGTAGCACATCGCCTACACCTTGTTTATTGTAAAATACATTCATTACTTTCTTTCCCTTCTTGCAAGTCGATTTTTAGCCATAATAAATATAGGTTCTAACTTTCCATCCTCATAAATAAATGACATTGAAGTTACCGGAACCAATCCTGTTGTAAAGAAATGCATTGTCATTTGTGCAAGCACATCATAGCCAGTATCATTTCTAATATCACCAATGATTAGGACATCTTGGTGAGGGACTGAAACAGTCATATGACCTTCAATTTTCGCTTCCATCTCTTTGAGAAACGAGCTGTTCAATATTCTACTCGCATCATAGCCATCATTATTGTTTACAAAATAGTACAAATTTCCATCTACTTCATCTTTTTTCATAGCTGTTGGTAAAGACCTTACCCGGAACAGCGCAGCTTCTGTTAACTCAGTTTCAGTTAAACCAATTTCCTCTAACATGCCCTCATCAATTAGTCGGTAAGTTGTTCCTAAATCAAGTGCATAGTAAATACGAGTTTCTGCAGTATGTTCTTTCATAATAAAACGCTTACCTAGTGACGTTTCTTTAGGAAATGAAGTTGATCTGATAACTGGATAAATTGTACGCATCCCTTTAAATCCTTCAACGTGTTCCCGCTCCATCGCTTTAAATGTTTCATCGATTGTATACACAATCTCATCAATTGCTGCTTCTTTTTTTTGTTTGTATCTTGAAATGATTTCTGGAAGCGAAATGTCCATTCCTCTTTTCAACATTTTGTGTTCAAGTCGAACTTTTTCCGTCGTTCTATCGAAATCCCATTGGAAATGTTCTGTAGGAAGACGCTTTTTCAATATCTCTATTAATTCTCCAGACTTCATTACTTAATTTCCTCCATTCAAATAATACACATTAACTATTCTTTATCTTGCTTGATTGATTGGACAATTTGCATCATTTGCGTCAAATCTTCAGTAAACTTCTTCTTACCTATTGTCGTCATCTTCGTACCACCGACACTAACAACTAGTTCTACAAGTTCAGATTTTTCATTTCCACTTTTGAGTACTGCTGCAAAGCCAAAAGAATCTTCTTTTTCAAATGATTCTTCTGCTAAAATCTCCTTACTCGTATCTGCAAGCAAAAGTTCATAAAAAAGACGACTACTCTCTTTCTCGTTAGGATTAACAAATAAGATGAACGTTTCATTTTTACGATTCAAAACTATATTCTGAGGAACTGAACTATTATTAACTGTAAATCCCGCCGGCTTATATAATTTAATACCTTCAATTTCATCTGTTTGATCTTTTGAATCCGAATAAAACGTTTCCTTCGCAGCATTTATGCCGTCATCAGCTTTTTCTTCCAATGACGCCATGCACCCCGATAAAAAAAAGATGGATAGTGAAAATAGGAATAAGACTTTCCACGTTCGGTGCATTCGTTTTCCTCCAATCAATCGTTTAACATTCGCATATACTCTCATTTTAATGATATTAGTGCGTAGTTGCAAACCTTAGGATTCATAAATCCTGAAGATAATAGTTCAATTGACCGATAAGCAAGTTGCAAATATGGGTAAATAGATCATCTCTATTGACAACTCCCGCAGTTAGCATACCTATTGCACCTTCATTATTACGTATATCCGTCGCATCAAAATAATGCTCGATTACTTGACCAAGTTCTTTTCCTTCGATTAATTCTGTTGCGATACTTAGAGGTAACGGGATTTGTGCGCCACCCGCAGTAAACTTCGTTCCATCTGAAAGGGCAAGCGCTCCCCAATTACACAAATACATTTTTCCTTCAATGATCCGAACGCCACCTTCTAGTCCTATACCAATTGCACCCTTTTTATAACCACTTGCCCGTAGCGCACGATTTATCGCACCTATCCTTGTCTCTTCTTCTCCGAAAGGTTGCTCTGAAACGCCGGAACCTACTTCTTCAGAATATACAACCGCATCAGGAAAATGATTTTCCAACGCTTCTTTGACCGCTTTAATTTTCGCTTTGTTTTTAGATCCAATAATAAACTCCATTTCTTTACCTCCTTTGCAATTTCTAATAGAAAACCGCCCCTATAAACTCTTCGGAGTTGGGAGCGGTTCATAAAAATTAATAGATATCCTTAAACGAAAAAAGTCTATGTTAAACGTTGCTCTTAATCGAATCAATTGTCGTTCTATCGCAAGCCTTAACTAATTTAACTAGTAGTTCTTTCGCCGCGGCATAATCATCTGTATGAATTATGGATCCAGATGTATGAATGTATCTAGAACAAATTCCAATTACCGCACTAGGGACGCCTTCATTCGAAATATGAACACGGCCAGCGTCTGTTCCACCAGGAGAAATGAAATACTGGTAAGGAATATTATTCGTTTCTGCAGTATCAAGAATAAATTCTCGGAGTCCACGGTGCGTAACCATAGAACGATCTAAAATTCGTAGTAATGTCCCTTTTCCTAATTGGCCAAACTCATTTTTATCCCCTGATGCATCATTCGCAGGGCTCGCATCTAGCGCAAAGAACAAATCAGGGTTTATCATGTTTGCGGCAGCTTGAGCTCCACGTAAACCTACTTCTTCTAGAACATTTGCGCCTGAATAAATCGTATTTGGTAATTTTTCTCCATGAACTTCTTTTAGTAAATCAATTGCTAATCCGCAACCATAACGATTATCCCATGCTTTCGCAAGAATTTTCTTCTCGTTTGCTAATGGTGTAAATGGGCAGATAGGAACAATTTGCTGACCTGGGCGTATGCCAATGGAAAGTGCATCTTCTTTATCATCTGCTCCAATATCAATGAGCATATTTTTAATATCCATCGGCTTATTTCGGACTTCATCACTCAATAAATGTGGTGGTATGGAACCTATGACACCTGTAACAGCTCCGTTATCAGTAATAATCTCGACGCGCTGAGCTAATAGTACTTGACTCCACCAGCCACCTAATGGCTGAAAACGAATCATGCCATTGTCTGTAATCGCACTTACCATGAACCCTACTTCGTCCATATGACCCGCCACCATAATGCGCGGGCTATTCTCCGGTCCTTTTCGAACCCCGAAAATTCCGCCTAGATTATCTTGAACAATTTCATCAGAGTACTTTTCAAGTTCGCTACGCATGTACTTTCTTACGGCATGCTCATTCCCAGGGGCACCAGGGAGTTCTGTTAACGTTTTAAACATTGCTAATGTTTCATTATTCACTTGTTTGACCTCCCAATTATGTTCTATACTGAATAGTCTATTGGATTTCTAACTTAGTTTCCATCTTTATTATTCTAAGGTAAATGAAATCGGAGTCAATCTCGAATAATGCAGCGTTGCATATTCTTGTGGTACACTGATAGCAAGACAGATTTGGAGGTTGATTACTAATGAAACTCAAAGAATTTCTTGCAGGTGTTCTTACTGGAGTTGCCGCAGGAATCGTTGTAAAAGAAGCACTCGATTGCGCAATCCAAAACATTTCACCGGACACAGTTTTAAAAAATGTAAAAGAATCATTCATTAAAGAAGGTCCTATTGATGGTTCTTGGATCGTCATGAAAACTGAAGCTTATACAAATAATGTAATTGAAATGAATGTTTACCGCGGAGGCATTTCACGAATTAAAAATGGCAAACTCGAACAATTCGAATTCGTTGCAGATGCATCTACCGGAACAGTCGTTGAAATGACAAAATCATAATTAAATTTTTTCACAATCAGAGTAACTTTCTAGGTCAACTATAGTATGATCTTGCACACTTTATAAATTTTAACAAAAACCGTTCAAATCCTACTTATTCAGGATTTGAACGGTTTTTGTTAATTCTTAAACGCAGCTTCTAACCTATATATTGGCTGGCCTTTAGCCGAAAATTTTTCTTCGTATTCTGTCATAATATTATCTTCTGGATTATCTTCATGTAAATCGAGTGAAACAAAGCCTAATTCCATACCATAAGAAGTCATAGAGATCAGTGAGTACTCAAAGAGTAGCCGATTATCCGTCTTAAAATGGATTTCTCCACCAGGCCGAAGTACAGATTTATATAGTTTTAGAAATGTTTCATGAGTTAACCTACGTTTTTCATGTCTTGTCTTTGGCCAAGGATCTGAAAAGTTAAGATAGACCTGATCAATTTCTCCTTCATGAAAAATATTCAATAGATCCATCCCATTTGCTCGAAACAAACGCAAGTTTTTCGGTTTCTCTGCCTCGATTGCTTTTTCTAAAGCTACTACAATTACATTATCGAAATGTTCGATACCAATATAATTCACATTCGGGTTAGCAAGAGCCATACCAATAATAAACTGACCCATTCCAGTACCAACTTCGACATGAATCGGATTCTCATTACCGAACAAGTTTTTCCAGCCATTTTGCATTTTCTCAGGCTCTGCCACTAGAATATCTGGGTGTTCCGACATAAAATCTCTTGCCCAAGGTTTATTTCGAAGACGCATTTAATACACTCTTTTCTTATCATTAATTGTTTAACTTCTACTCTTCTTCATTTTCAAAAAGACGACTAATAGCTGTTGTTAATCCTACTTCAAGGATAGCTTGAGTTGCTTTAAATTGTGCGTGTTTCATTGGAGAATTCTGTTTTTGCAAACTTTCAAACCAACCTGAATAAGACCGACGATCGATTACCTTCAAATCAAATGATTTATCCGGAAAGTCGATATATCCATTTCTGGAAATCAAAAATTTTCGAACAGGAAAGTCAATTCCTTTATTTTTAAAAATCCCTGTTATTATATTCTCCATTCTATCAAGAGATAGTAGTGGATTTAATATTTTTGTTTCGGAGTCACCTTTTTTCATTTCCCAAAAGCGTTCGCTACTCCCAATAAATGCTGTTACATCTTCGTCTTCAAGCACTGTGATACACATGCAGTCTACAGGCGTGACGATAAGGATATCCAGTTCAATCCTGGCATTTTTCAATTGGAGAACTGGGTGATAAAACAAAAAATAATTGTCGGGAAGTTGTTGAGTAAAGCTTCGTAATAACGAATCACGAAAGTATTTTGAATCTACTTTTGATTTATCCATTAGCGTGGAGCTAGCCCATTTTACTTGAAAATGAAATAGCTGATCCAAATAATGCCTGCGTAATTGTTCAACAGATGTTGGATTGTAGATAATGTTGGGATTAAACCCAAAGTCTTCCTCACTATCCACTTCTTCCGAATCGTCTAGTATTTCTTCATCCCTTTTCCCGAACCCTAAAAATTTAAAGAAAGGAGACGTTTTTTTCTCCTCTATGCTTTCATCTTTTTGTTTTTCCCACATTGAATGATCCGAACCGTTTTCCCACTGGATTTTCATTCGATCCCACTGGTACTTTTTCAGTCGAATATACTGTGTAGAGTAACGGGTCAAATCATTTTCATAGCGAGATATATAATCGACTACCTTCACAAGTTGAGCCATTGCTCTTCACCCCGCTCATATACCCCATATTTTCATCTTGTTAGTTATTAGTGGATAGATCTACTTCCGCAGTACTTTCGCTGCTGGAGAAGGAATTTGTGAGCCAAATAGTACTTGAAGTTGTCTTGTAATTGGACCCGGTTTTCCACTCCCTATTTCTTGCCCATCAATGGTAACTACAGGCATAACCTCTGCAGTTGTTGAAGTGTAAAAAACCTCATCCATCTCAAATACCTCATCTATTGTGAAACTCTTTTCTTTAAATGGAATTTGATTCTCTTCACATAAAGCTAAAACAACTTGTCTTGTAATGCCATTCAAAATTAAGTTCGATACAGGATGGGTAAAGACAACTCCATCTTTTATTGCAAACATATTTGTTGAAGAGCCTTCCGTTACAATTCCGTCACGATGCAAAATTGCTTCAGCACAACCGGCATCGAATGCCTCTTGTTTGGCAAGTACGCTTCCAAGTAAGTTAAGGCTTTTTATATCACAGCGAAGCCAACGAACATCTTCAACTGCTTTAACCGCTACCCCCTTATTTTGGGTACCAATTGGTCTTTCATTTTCAATTGCGTAAGCAGTTACTACTGGAGTTGTTTTTGAATCAGGAAATTGGTGTTGTCTCGTATGAATACCACGTGTCACCTGCATATAAACATGACCACAAGAAATCTCGTTTCGTAAAACTAACTCCTTCGAAATCTCTATCAATTCATTTTTTGTATAAGGTACATCTATTCTAATTTTATGAGCACTTTCAAACAAACGACTAATATGTTCTTCTTCTGTATACAATTTACCTTCATAGACTTTAATTACTTCATATACCCCGTCACCGAAATAATAGCCTCTGTCATCAATCGATATGTTAACCCCATCTTGTTTTGTGTAGCGACCGTTGATAAAATAATCCGTCATTTTTTATTCTCCTTCGCAATTGCTCTTCATTAATATTCATCTTATATTATAACCTATGTCTATTCTAGTTTTATGACATTTTAAATATTTTCATTGAATTTATGAGTAAGAAATACTTGCCTGTAAATATTCCCCATTAAAAAGAGACCTATTTCCCTGCCAAAGAGCTTAGAACAAAACTCTTTTGACACTTCAATAGGTCTTTCCCTTTGTAACTAAAATCACTATTGCTATTCAGCCTGTATGCGCCTTGAAAAATTTGGTTGCCTTTTCTCTACAAATGCTCTGACACCTTCTGGGAAATCTTGTTCATCCACAAAAGGAGTCGAACCTTCCCAAAGAGCAGGTGCACTATTTACACATTCACTTACAGATTCTTTAATCGCAATCAACGATGCAGGTGATTGTGAGGCTACTAGTTTACCCAATTCAAATGCAGATCGATCCAAATCTTTTTCCTCTACTAAATAATTCAACATACCTAATTGTAACGCTTCTTTTGCCTCTAATATCTTTCCTGTATAAACTAAATCTTTCGTCAAACTCGGCCCAATGATAGCAACAAGCCTTTGTGCAAAACGATTATTAAGTGTAATACCTAACTTTCCAACTGGTATACCCATTTTGGAATTCTCTGAACCTATTCGGATATCGCAAGCTAATGCTAGTTCCAATCCCGCTCCCATTGCTGGTCCATTAATAACCCCTATCGTTGGAATTCTTAAGTTTTCGAGCGTTGATATTGTTTTTTCCATTGTAACAAATGCTTCTTCTGCCTCTTCTAATGTCATTTCATGAAATTCTTTTAAATCAGATCCAGCTGTAAATTGATCACCAGCCCCACGAAGTAACAGAACTCGATTTTTCGGATTTTCCAGAACTTTTTTTGAAATTCTAGCAAGTTCTTTCCACATATGAGAAGTGAGTGCATTTCGAAGTTGTGGTCGATGAATCGTAACAATCGCTAAGCCAGCTGTTTCTTGATACGTAATTTTAGCTGATTCTGATTCCATTCTTGTTATTTTAACCTTCATTTTATCTCTCTCCTATACTTTAAATTTATCGGGGAACTGATGAACTATCTATTTTTCTTCGGAGTAACTACGTTCCATTGTCTAAAGGCCATATTGAGAGGATTTCTGAGAGTTTGTGGCTTCTGCGTTTATATCGATGGATTAGAAGTTAGTAACGAAAGCTACATAAAATAGTCTGCTATGCATGGCAAGAGGAGGTTGCCTTTTTAACCTTTTATGAAATCCTAATATATAGGGTGGTTGCTAGTAACCACCCTATATGTTTCCCGCAAAAGTGAGTGACTTTTTAGCGACATTGAGTATTCAAGGTCTTAAGTAAAAGGAATTCCAAATTAGATTAACATTATAAAGAAATGTCACGGCAAAATTCTTTTAGTGCCGTACTGAAGTCTTCTGTATTTTCAAGCATTGGATAATGCCCCGAATTTTTAATTTCAAATAGTTTTATATTTTCATTCACTGCTTGTAATTTCTTTCCCGCTTCAGGTGGAATCAGTCGATCGACATCTCCTAAAATAGCAGCAACCGAGATATCTAAATTGGCTAAACGATCTTTTCCTGCTGTATAGTCATTACATGCTTTAAAATTCCATTTAGCAACTTCTGTTGAAACAAGATTCGTTTTTTCTTTTTCACTTGCTAAAAACTCTTCGCTACTTCCCTTTGCATAAGATGCATAAAAGAGTGAGTTCGGAAAAACTCCAGCTTCTAAGCTTTCTAAAATACTTGAATGCACAGGTAATTCATAAAAGGACGCTGCTAAAACAAGGCCTTTAACATTGGGATTCCTTGCCGCGAGCTCCAATCCTATCATTCCTCCCATAGAGTGACCAATCACAATTGTATCTTTATCTATTTCGGACTCAATTAACGCTGCCGTTTCCTCAATTGAATGAGGAACTTCACTTCCGTCACCGTCTTGTCCAGGCAAAGTAATGTACTTACAAGTGTAGTCTTTAAAATTAGATTCAATGTCGTTCCACTTATTTTTCGTTCCACCAGCACCATGTATAAAAAGCAATGTTAATTTGGTCATTTTTTTCCTCCAAGTATCGTTTTGGCAATGATCACTCGTTGAATTTGATTTGTTCCCTCATATATCTGCGTTATTTTTGCATCCCTCATCATTCTCTCAACCTGATAGTCTTGAATATACCCATATCCACCCAAGAGCTGTACAGCGTCTGTAGTAACTTTCATCGCTACATCAGATGCAAAGAGCTTTGCCATTGAAGAAGCTTGTGTTAGTTCAGGGTTCTTTCCAGTTGCAGAAATATCATTCACTTTTGATGCAGCGCGGTAAACTAGACCTCTTGCCGCTTCTATTTGTGTAGCCATATCAGCTAACATGAATTGAAGACCTTGAAAAGATGCGATACTTTTTCCGAATTGCTCACGTTCTTGAACATATTCAAGTGCTATATCATAAGCGCCCTGAGCAATACCTAGTGCTTGGGCTGCAACAGTTGGACGAGATTTATCGAATGTCTTCATCGCAATCATCCAACCTTCACCTTCTTCACCTATTCGATTTTCTAGAGGAATACGACAATTTTCAAAGTAGATTTGAGCTGTTGTAGATCCTTTAATACCCATCTTCTTTTCCAGTTTCCCTATTTCTAATCCTGGTGTGCCTTTTTCAACTACAAACGCTGTAATTCCCTTCTCTGTTTGCGCAAAGACAGAAAATACATCCGCTACGTTTCCATGGCTAATAAACATTTTTGCACCATTTAATACATAACTTTCCCCGTCTCGCTTCGCGTGTGTACTTAGGCTTTGAACATCAGAACCTGCTTGTGGCTCTGTTAATGCATAGGCTGCAATTTTCTTACCTGTTGCCAGGTCGGGTAAAAACCGCTGCTTTAAAGATGGACTACCACCAATCATGATTGGGAGTGATCCCAGCTCTTGAACAACAGCTACTTGTGAGGAAGAAGCACAAACCCTTGCAATCTCTTCTACTATTGTACAAAAGCTTAGTAAATCCAAATTTGCCCCGCCGTACTCTTCCGGCATGTTCGCACCAATGTATCCATAATCGCTAAGTAACTTTAAGACATCCATTGGATACTCTGCTAGTTCATCTATTTCAATAGCTCTTGGTTTTATCTTTCCTTGTGCTAATTTGTGTATTTCATGTTTAATCTCTTTATGTTCTGTTGATAAATCAAAACTCATCTCTTCCAACTCCTTATTTATGTATAATTTCTACTGCTTCAACAAGTATTTTTGAATTTTTCCACTTGCCGTTTTTGGTAGCTCATCCACAAAATTATATTCTCTTGGACGTTTAAAGGACGCTAGTTTTTCACCATTTTTTAAAAATGCATCTAGTTCCTCAGCTGTGATATTCATCCCCTCTTTGGGTGCAACAAACGCAACAATAATCGCTCCCCACTTAGCATCGGGTTTACCTACAACAGCAACATCAAAAACACTTGGGTGCTCTAAAATTGAATCTTCCACTTCACGTGGATAGACATTTTCTGCTCCTGTATTTATCATATAATCCATTCTGTCACGGATCCAAATATATCCGTCATCGTCGAATGAAGCCATATCACCCGTATGATACCAGCCAAATGCAAGTGCATTTTCTGTCGCTTCTGGCAAACGGTAATATTCCTTCATCATACAAGGACCTTTTACAATTATTTCTCCAATTTCGCCAACGTCACATTCATCGTCTGGATGTGAAGGAGAACCATCCTCATTCACCCTAACAATTTTAACTTCATGTGATAAGATTGCTTTCCCCGCAGAACCTGCTCTTTCCAATTGCTCGTCTGCAAATAACACCGTCATCACCGGCCCCATCTCTGTTGTTCCAAACATTTGGACCAACTCAGCTGTAGTGGCTTCTTGAAAACGTTTAATAAGTACTGGAGCCATTGACGCGCCCCCATACCCTAGCAATCTAAGGGAAGATAAATCATACTTTTCAAATCCCTTTACATTCAACATCATATTTACCATTGTCGGAGCAGCAAATATGTGACTTACACGCTCTCGCCCAATTGTCTCAAGCACTACTTCAGCGTCAAAGTTCTTCATAATAATACTGGTTGCACCTACATGTAAACGTGGAATAAAAGATGTATGCAATTCTGCAGTATGGTTAAGCGGTGCAATTGCTAATCCGATATCGTTTTTCGTGAGCCCCATGCACTGAATCATTAAAAAGCTGTGGTGAACCATATCTCTATGCCTGTGAAGCACACCTTTCGGCTTACCTGTTGTCCCACTCGTATACATTAAAATATACATGTCTTCTTCTGTTACCTGGATAGCCGGTTTTTCATTTTCTCCATTTTCAACCAACTCATAGAAATAATGAACGTTTTTGGATGATTGGCTATCAACATCAATATAATGTTGAACATTCATTCCTAAACGGATAGCAGAATGAACAACTTCTGAAACTGTTTTTTCAAATAATAGTACTTTTGAGTTTGCATCATTCAAAATATATTGAAGTTCTGAAGCCGACAATCGGTAATTAATCGGATTAAAAACTGCACCTAGCTTTGCCGATGCAAACAATGCGACAACAAACTCACTAGTATTATATAAAAATGTAGAAACTACATCCCCTTTTTCAACACCTAGTTTTGTTAAAGAGTGAGCAAAACAGTTCACTTTTTCATTCAACTCAGAGTAGGACCATTTCTGTCTTTTCTCTTCATATATAATTGCCGTTTTATTCGGATAATTCGTAGTAGACCATTCCAATAAACTGCCTATCGTCGTCATTTAAGTTGCCACCTCTTTGAATAATTCTACCCGATTTCTCAAAGCAACTTGAAAAACCGGGCAAGTGTAATCTCTCTACTTACTACTTAATATTCATAAAATCCTTTGCCAGTTTTCCTACCCAGATGTCCGGCCCTAACTAGCTTTCTTAAGTACGGTGCAGCACGATACTTTGAATCTTGCGTTTCCTCATAGAGGGAGTCTTGTACAAAAAGAAGTGTATCCAGGCCTATTAAATCCGCAAGAGCTAATGGCCCAATTGGATGATTTGCACCCAATTTCATACCTTTATCAATATCTTCCGCACTGGCTACACCTTCAGAAAGAACGAAAACTGCCTCATTAATCATTGGTACTAATATTCGATTTACCGCAAATAACGGAGACTCTTTTACATCGATTGCTTCTTTCCCTAGGGACTCTACAAGCTCTTTTGAAAATAAGTATGTTTCTTCAGATGTTTCAATTCCTCTAATCAGCTCAACGAGTTTCATAATTGGTACGGGATTAAAGAAGTGAAAGCCCATTGCTTTACCAGGATTTTTCAATACACTTGCAAGCTCTGTAATACTTAGACCAGATGTATTACTTACAATAACTGTATCCTCGTTTACAAATTGCTCAATTTTTTCAAACACTTCTTTTTTCAAGTTCATATCTTCACTAACTGCTTCGATGACGCACGTAGTTTCTTTTAATTCATTCCAATCATTTGTCGTTGTCAGAAGCTCTTCGTACTCAGCTTTCTTTTCCTCAGTCAATCGTTCTTTTTGAACCGCACGAGACCAGTTTCGATTTAATTGTTCTTGCCCACGCGTAAAATACTCCATCTTTTCTTCAATCGCAATAACTTTATAGCCCGCTTCAATACAAACCTGTGCAATTCCTGATCCCATCGTACCAAACCCAATAATTCCAATTTTCCTCATTATAATTTCCCCCTATTTCCCAATAAATGTTGGATTTCTTTTTTCTAAAAATGCTGCTACGCCTTCAACTTTATCTTTTGTTTCACAAATAACTCCAAATTGTTTTGCTTCTAATTTCAAGCCTTCTTCCAAAGACATTTCACTACCTTGCAACATAACTGACTTTGCTGTTTGAACTGCAATTGGTCCCCTTAGAGAAATAGATGCTGCTAACTTCTTGGCTTCTTCCAATGCATCGCCTTCAGCCATTTCTTCAATCAATCGAATTCGGTAAGCTTCATCAGCAGTAATAAATTCTCCAGAAAGTAGAATTTGCATTGCTTTGCCAAGACCAACTAATCTAGATAAACGCTGGGTTCCACCATATCCAGGAATAATTCCAAGCTTTACTTCTGGAAAGCCAAATGTAGATGTTTTTGTTGCTATTCTAATATCGCATGCAAGCGCTAGTTCCAATCCTCCGCCTAAAGTGAAGCCGTCAATTGCAGCGATAACAGGTTGTTTTAACTGAGACAATTTTGTAAACACTTCTTGTCCTCTTAATGTGAGTGCCTCTCCTTCTTCAGGTGTCAATTCAGGAAACTCTCTAATATCTGCACCAGCTACAAAAGCCTTATTTCCAGCTCCTGTAACGATCACGACATTTATGTGGTCCTCGATTTCATTAATTGCTTTCTCCAGATTATTAAACACATCTTTATTCAATGCATTAACCGGTGGAGCATCAATTGTTATTACTGCAACTTTGTCTTCTACCTCTAAAAACACATTCGACATGAAATACCTCCTAAAATAAATATAATTACTTCACACCAATATATTATGCAAGTTTCATGCCAAACTTTTAAAGTTACACATTTTTTACTAGAGAATACTAGAGTAACGTCTATTAATCTTTTACCTATCAAGGAAAAAGAAGTTTTCATCAAGTTCTTGTAAACTTAAAAATTCCGATATCCTTGATTTTCACTCCACCTTATTGAACTTAAAGATATAAAGAGTGTATACAAAGTAGACTACTAGTTTACTTTGTATACAAAGAGCGGAACAAAAGTAGTAATATAGTTATTCTTTCAACTAGACAGTTTATTCAATTTACGTTACGTTTAGAGAAATCAGGAAAAGGGATCGTTCCGAATGACATATTCCCCAATTAGATTTTCAAACTATATAAATGACAGGAGTGATTACTAGTGGAAGTATTTTCATTAACTGGTATAAGTGGCACCGGAAAAAGTTCAAGCGCTCTTAACTTCGCACATAAGCATCAAATTCCTGCAATTATAGATGACGGTTTACTAATCATCAATGGAGAAAAGATTGCAGGAACTTCTGCAAAGTTTGAGAAACTGACACTAACTGCAGTAAAAAGGGCTATATTTTTTGATGAACAACATGCCACAGAAGTTAGACTTGCACTAGAGAATGCATCACTAAAACGAATACTTCTTCTAGGAACTTCCGATAAGATGGTAAGAATTATTGCGGAACGGTTACAAATCGGTAAAATCCTGCATTATTATCATATAGAAGAAGTACGTTCATCTTCAGAAATAAAAATTGCAGAATTCGTTCGCAAAACTCAAGGTAAACATCTTATTCCTATTTCTCATCAACAAGTCGAACAAAAGTTTTTTAGTAAACTAATCCAAAGAGGGAAAGACATTTTTTCTTCTAACAGAGAAATCATTGGAAAAACAACAATCGTACGACCTGATTTCCATAAGGGTACGATCACAATTTCCGGTAAAGTTTTCGAAAGTACCGTATCAAAAAGCTGTGACTCAACATTTGGCATTATAGAATGTCACTCTGTATACGTAGAGCTCAACGTTTTGCCTACGGTATTCGTTGTGATAAGTATTTCTCCCTCAATGTCAACAGCGGTATTGGAGATTGCTAAAGAATTACAATCGAAAATTCACGATGATTTTATTCGTTTTTTTGAAATTGAACTTCATTCAATTAATGTTTCAGTACGTCTATCCACAAAAAAGAGAAAACACCAGTAACAACACCAGAATAAACGATAAAAAAACCAGATTCGGTAACTTCTTTCAAAGTATTTTCGAATCTGGATAAGACATAATTATAAGAAAAATTGATTGATATCGCTTTCTAAAACTTCTTCTAACTTACTAGGGTTCCACTTTGGAGAACGGTCTTTATCTACTAGAACAGCACGAAGTCCTTCATAAAAGTCAGGACAGTCCATAAAGTTCATCGCTAACTTTTTTTCCATTTCAAGTGCTTCCCACAAAGTCATATCTTTCCCTTTTATTAGTTGACGAAGGGTAACTTTTAGGGAGGTTGGAGATTTTGTCAAGAGCGTTTTTAGAGTACGGTCTGCCCATTCATCACCTTCAGTTGCAGCTGTTTCAAGTGAAAGAACTATGTCCTCCATGGAATCATGTTTAAAATGTTTATCAATTTTCTCCTGGTTTTTCATTAACTCGGAGGGTGCATCTGTAGTGGTACTAAAAGCTGCTAGAATCCGATCAAGGTCCTGTTCTACTGAATCGTGAGACCAGTTATTTTCGTTTAACGCATTCATAAGATCTTGCCATTTTTCACTTTCTAGATAATAATCTGCAACCTCTGCGTATAACGTATCACTCGCTTTAATCATTTCTGCAGTTAATGCCAAATAGCGACCTGAGTGCCCAGGTAAATGATTCAGGAAGTAACTACCACCGACGTCTGGAAAGAAACCGATATTCATTTCCGGCATTGCCCACTTTGTTTTTTCCGTCACAATGCGATGTGTTGCCCCAATTGCAAGGCCGACTCCCCCACCCATAATGATTCCATTCATGTAGGCTACTATTGGTTTTTTATATTCATGAATCTCATAATCTAGTTCGTACTCAAGATCAAAGAAATCCTTTGCGTATGCTTCGACTCCATTATCTTTCATATCATAAAATACCCGCATATCACCGCCTGCACAAAATCCTCTATCTCCCTCACCATATAGACATACCAATGCGACATCATCATCATTTTTCCATGTTTCAAGTGTTTCTAGCATTATACGAACAACTTCTTCGTTAATTGAATTAATTACTTGGGGACGATTAATTTTAATCCAACCGATCCCATTTTTAACTTCCGTTATAGCAACTGCTTCCATCAAAACCACCGCCTTAGTTATTTTTCGTATTCTCAAAAATTCTTCAAATATTAAGATACTTCTTTTATTAGGAATAGTCAATTTTTCAATATTCTTTCAAGAGTGAGTATATCACCTCAAAAGAGGTCATACTTTTTAATTTTTTCATAAAACGTTTTTCGGCTTATTCCTAATCTCTCAATTGCTTCTGATCGATTATCACTAGTTTCCATAACATATTGAATAATTTCTTTTTCTTTTCTTTCGATTACTAGTTTTAGACTTGTTTCCTTTTTATAAGTAGGCAAGGTATTCTGATCAAACGTCTCAATCGGAACCTCTGCATTGTATTGAATGCTATCTGGTAAATCTTCAACCCCTAAATGCACTTTATCTGAAAAAGCTACCATTCGCTCTAGCACATTAAAAAGTTCTCGAACATTTCCGGGCCATGAATATCGTTTCATTACTTCAAATGCTTCATCTTCAATCGTCACTTGCTTATTGTATCTTGGCATAATGTCATTTAAGATTACTTCACTTAATGATTTAATATCCTCTTTTCTATTTCGCAAAGGGGGAATTGTAATAGGCACTACGTTAATCCTGTAGTACAAATCCTCACGAAAAGTACCCTCGTCAATTTTTTTTCTTAAGTTCGCATTTGTCGCACATATCAGTCTTACATCAATCGAAGTTAGTTTCGTCCCACCAATTTTATTAAATTGACGCTCTTGAATAACCCGTAATAACTTTGCTTGATTGTTTAAAGACATGTCCCCTATCTCGTCCAATAATAAAGTCCCACCATTAGCCATTTCTAAAATTCCTTTTTTTCCACCTTTTCTTGACCCGGTAAATGACCCTTCGGTATATCCAAACATTTCACTTTCGAATAAAGCCTCTGGAATGGAGGCCATATTTATCGGAATAAACGGCTTGTTAAATCGAGCGCTTGATTCATGAATCGCTTTTGCAAATACTTCCTTTCCAACGCCACTTTCCCCATACAAAACAACTGTCGCATCCGTTTTTGCAATATTTTTAGTCATATCCACCGCATTTTGCATTTCAGGTACACTTGTTTTCAGTCGTGAGTAATTTTTACTGTCCAATTGTTTTTGCAACTGCATTGAATAATCCTTATATTTGCTAAGCTCGATTTGTAAACTCGTAATCTCTGAAATATCCTGCATGATTGTGACGACCCCAATCATCTGTCCTTTTTCAAGCAGTGGGGTGATATTGGCGCGCACATGTTTTTGCAAAGAATGGACATAACTATAGTCATTAATCCTTTTTGCACCGTCCTTTAACACCTCTAATATTCTAGAATCGGGTTCTATATCACTCATTTTTTTATTTATTATTTTTTCCGCAGGAACACCGAATTGGTCGGTATATGCTTTATTAATAAAAACGATTGTACTATCATTCAATATGACAATGACAGCGTCATGTAACGATTCCAATATAGATAATAGATGATTTTCTAATTTCAAGTAATCCACCTCGCTTGTTAGATACAATGATAACTTCTAGCTTTAAATTGGGTTAAATTTCAAATTCAAGTGCAAAAAATGCTGTGTTAAGGTATACTTTCATTATCAGAATAGTTCAACTGATTAATTACTATTTGAAAGGATGTGCATCACCAGGAATAATTTCAACTTGCTCATGGCACCATTCAGAAGTCTCATGCCCATTAGTTCTCTGGAATATGATGATGAAAGGGTGATTCCACACTTGAAAACGACCACTGATCGTATGCTGAATCGCATCAAGGACGTTTACATGTACATCCTTGAAAATGGTATCGTAACTACAGATAGTCTAGTTGAAGAATTTGGCATTAGCCACCGTACAATTCAAAGGGACTTAAATGTACTTGAGTATAATGGCTTAATAACTAGTCCAGTCCGTGGACAATGGACCACAACAATGAAAAAAGTAAAAGTAACATAATGACTCACTATCAAGTTGGAGTTTATATAATCCTGAGAAAATCCACGTCATCCGCCGCAACGCTTCAATTGAATTAAGATAAATAGAAAGGGTTGAATCGCCTAATGCGACTTCAACCCTTTTTTTGTTTTCAAGAAATGGTAACTAATAAATCTAGCTCTTCGTCCGTTAGTTCTCGATAAGCACCAAGTGGTAGAGATTCATCTAAAGCTAGTGGGCCCATCGACAAGCGCTTCAAGTAGATAACTCTTTTACCAACTGCCTCAAACATTCTTTTCACTTGATGAAATTTCCCTTCAGTAATCGTTAGTTCAATTTCTGATATTTCATCTGATTTTAATATGCGAAGTTCACCTGGTTTTGTTTCATACCCGTCGTCAAGAATTACACCTTCAGCAAACTTTTGTACATCCTCTTCTGTTACAACCCCTTCAACGTGAGCAAAGTACGTTTTAGGAACCCCTTTTTTTGGTGAAAGCAGATTATGTGCAAGCAAGCCATCGTTTGTTAATAGAAGGAATCCTTCCGTATCTTTATCAAGTCGCCCTACTGGAAATGGTTTGAAATGCCTTGTTGCTTCGTCTAACATATCAACAACAGTTGGATCCCATTTGTCTTCAGTTGCAGATAATACGCCTTGTGCTTTGTTCATCATGACATATATAAATTTTTTATAAACTACAGGTTCTCCTAGTAACGTAACTTGGTCTTTCGCAACATCTATATGTTTTGCAGCCGACTTAACCGTTTCTTCATTCACTCGAACTGCACTTTTTTTTAATAAAATACGAACTTCTTTTCTTGTACCGAATCCCATATTCGATAGTAATTTATCTAAACGCATTATTTGCCTCCTAAAAACCTAGTTTCTTTGTATACTTCGTTAAGCGTTCACCAAATAACTTTTGGGCTAACCCCGTTTTTAGTGACAGATAACCATAAATAACTGCTCCTACAAATGCACAGACTAGAATATAGAGAAGCGCATGCATTTTACCGTCAACCAGACTTAATGCAAGCAAACCTTTTAAAGTAAATGAAACCGCGACAAACATAATCAGATTCAAAATACCTATCAGAAGGATCCTACGCATTACAATATTTGATTTGTATTGGAGCGTTCTTGAAATAATTGTTATATTTAACCCCACTGCGATGCTGTAACCTATCGATGTGGCTAATATGGCTCCAGATGTTTCAAATGCCTTTATAAGTGGAATATTTATCGCAAACTTAATGAGCAAGCCTAACAATGCACTAAAGACAATCCATTTATGTCGATCAATACCTTGTAAAATTGCTGCAGTCACTGTAAATAAACCAAATAAAATTGCAACTGGTGCATACGTGGCAAGTATTTTTGCACCCATGACATCGTACTCATATAAAACTTCATAAAATTCACTTGATAATACAACTAGGCCAATAACTATTGGCAATGTTAAGAACAACATAATCTGGTAGGTTTGATCCAAAGAACGACTAATCCCTTTTTTATCATCCAGAGTATAATACCGAGTGATTACAGGAATGAGCGCCATAGCAAATCCTGCTGCAACCATAACTGGGATCATGACAAATTTATGTGTCAACAAGTTCAGCATCGTTAAATAAACGTCTGAAACACTTGCTTTTCCAATGGATTCCATCGCTCCGTTAAACGTAATCATATCGACAAACTGATAAAGAGGATTGATTACACCAACAAGAACGAACGGGAAAATGTACACGACTAGTTCTCTATAAATCTCTTTATAAGCTATTTCGCCCGCTGGAGGGCTATTAACTAGAAGGTGATCAAATTCTGGTTTATATCTTTTCCAATAAAAGATCAATACAATTAAACTCGCAATTGCTCCAACAAATGCTGCAAACACAGCAAAGTTTACAGCCGTCCGAGGAGAGCCGTCCATGAAATTCACTACGATAAATGCACCGACAAGTACGACAATAATACGGACAATTTGTTCAACTAATTGAGATACTGCTGTTGGTTCCATTCGCTGGTACCCTTGCAAAAATCCCCTAATAATACTCATAATAGGAACAACTAGCAAAGCAAAACTCACCCACCGAATAACTCCGGCAATTTCATCAATCGTAAAAATTTGTTCGTCACTTTTCCGAACGAGATGCGCAATTGGTTCTGCCATAAAAAATAAAGCAAGAAACGCTAAAACCCCAGTAATTGACATGATGAGCACACCAGAACGCATTAGTTTACGTCCAGTCGCATAATCCCCTAGGGCGTTATACTTTGATACGAATTTTGAGAAAGCTGGCGGTGCTCCTGCTATAGCTATTGCGAGTGCAATATTGTAAGGTATGTAAGCATATTGATATAAACCGATGTTTTCCTTACCGACAATCGCGTAAAAAGGGATAAGATACAATAAGCCGAGCGCTTTTGAAATAAACAATGCAATTGTTAAAATTGCAGTACCTTTAATTAAATTCGATGACATGGTGTAATCCTTCCATTCTAAAGAAATCTCTATATTAGTTTACCCTCGGACGCACCTTTTCACAATCATTAACAGCTTGCGTGTATAATAAAAGAAAAATGAAAGTGTGGGTTTCAAAATGTATGACGTAATAATCGTCGGCGCGGGGCCATCTGGATTGATGGCTTCCATTGCCGCTGCAGAAAATGGAAGAAAAGTTCTTCTTATCGAGAAAGGGAAAAAACCTGGAAATAAGCTTGCCATTTCAGGCGGTGGTCGATGCAATGTCACCAATCGCTTGCCGCAAGAAGAAATCATTAAAAACATTCCCGGAAATGGACGCTTTTTATATGGTCCCTTCTCCGTTTTCAACAACGAAGATATTATTAATTTTTTTGAAGGGCTTAATGTTCCTTTGAAAGAAGAAGACCATGGCCGTATGTTCCCTGTTTCAAATAAGGCAAAAGATGTGGTCGGGGCACTCCTTTCTGAAATGGAGCGATTGAACGTCGAAATGAGACTTATGACTCGGGTTCAAAAGCTATTAATGGATGATGAGAAAGTTCTCGGGGTTCGATTAGATTCTGGTGAAGAGTTACGTTCAAGCGCCGTAGTTTTGGCTGTAGGTGGTAAGGCTGTTCCTCAAACCGGGTCGACAGGAGATGGCTATCCATGGGCAGAAAAAGCGGGTCATACAGTAACCGAACTTTATCCGACAGAAGTTCCTCTTTTATCAAGTGAACGTTTTATAGTTTCGAAAGAATTGCAAGGACTCGCATTGCGGGATGTCGCTGTATCCGTAATCAACTCGAAAGGAAAAACACTAGTTACACATCAGATGGACATGCTTTTTACACACTTCGGGTTAAGTGGTCCGGCCATATTACGATGCAGTCAATATGTCGTTAAAGAGCGGATGAAAAACGGCAATAATCCTGTCGAAATGCGCATCGATTCACTTCCCTTAATGAATGAGGAGAACGTATTTCAAACACTAAATTCAATGCTCAAGGAAGATCCAAAGAAAGCTGTGAAAAATAGTTGGAAAGGAATTGCCCCCGAACGTTGGTTACTCTTTTTGTTTGACCGTTCAGAAATTGACCCTTCTGAGATAGGCGCAACAATGCTAGCCGAGAAAGTTCGAACGTTAGCCAAGCTATTAAAAACATTCTCTATGGAAGTAAACGGTACGCAACCAATCGAAAAAGCTTTCGTAACAGGCGGTGGCGTTTCCATCAAAGAAATTGTCCCTAAAACGATGGCTTCTCGAAAAAAGGACGGCCTTTATTTTTGTGGAGAACTATTAGATATCCACGGGTATACAGGTGGCTATAACATTACTTCGGCGCTTGTTACAGGAAGAATTGCTGGCATGAATGCCGGAAAATTTGCAAAGTCTACCTAACGCCTGATTCTTCTAATGAAAATAGTGCTGAATTGAAAAACCGCGGAAAGAGAATTTTCACTCTCTACCGCGGTTTTTTTATATTACCCTGCTACTATATTGACAATTCTTCCTGGAATTCCAATAACTTTCTTGATTTCTTTACCATCAAGGAACGCAATCACTTTGTCATCAGCTAATGCAGCTGCTTCAAGTTCTTCTTTAGTGGCATCTTTTTCGACTACGATTTTCGTTCGTACTTTTCCGTTAATTTGTACGGCGATTTCTACCGTTTCATCAACCAACTTTGAAGCATCGAATGTTGGCCATTCTTCGTACGTAATTGTACCTTCATGCCCAAGCAACGCCCATAACTCTTCAGCTATATGTGGTGTCACTGGAGATAACATTTTAACAAAGCCTTCAACATATTCTTTCGGAATAGAATCTACTTTATAGCCCTCATTAATGAAAACCATTAGCTGTGATATAGCCGTATTATTACGCATTGCCTCGTAGTCTTCAGTAACCTTTTTAACCGTCTGATGATACACTTTTTCCATTTCTCCGCCAACTTCACCGTTGACTTTTGAACTGAGTGTACCGTCTTCTTCATTAACAAATAGACGCCAGATGCGATCTAAGAAACGTCGTGCACCGTCCAATCCATTTGTTGACCAAGCTTTTGATGATTCTAATGGCCCCATGAACATTTCGTATAGACGCAGTGTATCTGCCCCGTGTGAATGTACGATGTCATCAGGGTTCACAACGTTGCCTTTTGATTTAGACATTTTCTCATTGCCCTCGCCAAGAATCATTCCTTGGTTAAACAGCTTTTGGAACGGTTCTTTCGATTCCACTACGCCGATATCGTAAAGCACTTTGTGCCAGAAACGTGCGTAAAGTAAATGAAGAACCGCATGTTCTGCTCCTCCAACATAGATGTCAACCGGTAACCATCTTTTCGCAAGTTCTGGATCAATAAGCATCTCATCATTGTCAGGGTCAATGTAGCGTAAATAATACCAGCAGCTTCCTGCCCATTGTGGCATCGTATTCGTTTCACGACGACCTTTCATTCCAGTTTCTGGATGAACAACATTCACCCATTCTTCAATATTCGCAAGTGGTGACTCTCCTGTTCCACTCGGTTTGATATTTTCAGTTACTGGAAGAATAAGTGGTAAATCAGCTTCGTCTACTGGTGCCATTGTGCCATCTTCCCAGTGAATGATTGGAATCGGCTCGCCCCAATAGCGCTGTCTAGAAAACAACCAGTCACGAAGACGATACGTTATTTTCTTTTCACCTTTTCCTTTTTCCACAAACCACTCAATTGATTTTTCGATTGCATCGTCTTTTCCAAGACCATCTAGGAAACCAGAATTAATATGCTTTCCATCACCTACATAAGCCTCTTTTGAAATATCTCCGCCAGCGACAACTTCAATGATAGGTAAATTAAATTCAGTCGCGAACTCATAGTCACGCTCATCATGTGCAGGAACCGCCATAATCGCACCTGTTCCATAAGTTGCAAGAACGTAATCCGCTATCCAAATCGGCATTTTCTCTCCACTTGCCGGGTTGATTGCGTAAGCTCCTGTGAATACGCCGGTTTTCTCTTTTGCGAGATCTGTACGTTCTAAATCACTCTTCAGTTTCACAGTTTCAAGATACGTAGCAACTGCTTTTTCTTGTTCCGGAGTCGTAATTTTTTCGACAAGCTTATGCTCTGGAGCTAGAACAGCATACGTAGCGCCAAAAATCGTATCTGGACGTGTTGTGAATCCATCAAACGATAAGTCAGTGCCATCGATTTCAAAAGTCAATTGTGCACCTTCCGAACGACCTATCCAGTTGCGTTGCATATCCTTTAAACTTTCTGGCCAATCAAGATCGTCTAAATCTTCAAGTAAACGATCCGCATAATTCGTAATACGAAGAACCCATTGTCGCATCGGACGTCGCTCTACAGGATGTCCACCACGCTCTGACTTTCCGTCAATTACTTCTTCGTTCGCTAAAACCGTGCCAAGTGCAGGACACCAGTTAACAGCCACTTCATCAACATAAGCAAGTCCTTTATTGTAAAGTTGAATGAAAATCCACTGTGTCCATTTATAATAACTAGGATCTGTTGTATTGATTTCGCGGTCCCAATCGTATGAGAAACCTAAATCATTCATTTGACGCTTAAATGTCGCTATGTTTTTAGCTGTAAATTCAACAGGGTCATTTCCTGTATCAAGTGCATATTGCTCTGCAGGAAGTCCAAAAGCATCCCATCCCATTGGATGAAGAACGTTATAACCCTGTTTACGCTTGAAGGAACTTAATATATCCGTTGCTATGTATCCAAGCGGATGACCAACATGAAGTCCTGCACCTGAAGGGTAAGGAAACATATCTAACGCATAAAACTTTGGTTTAGAGGGATCATCCGTCAGTTTAAATACTTTGTTGTCTTTCCAATATTGCTGCCATTTTTTCTCGATTTGTCCGTGATTGTAACTCATTAATAGTTCCTCCTTTAAATATAAAAAAACTCGTCCCCTAATAAATTAAGGGACGAGAATTGGTTACAGTTTCCCGCGGTGCCACCCAAATTGACGGTAAACCGCCCAACTTGATTCCTTAACGCGGATAACGGCTTTGGCTACTTACTGTTCACCATTGCAGACTCAAAGGCGAGTTCAATATATCGTGACATCGGCTTTCACCAAACACCGATTCTCTGTAGAACACAACATGATTTACTATTCCTTTTCTTCGTCAAACACTATTATGTATTATCTTAATCGAACCATTCAGAAATAACAAGTTTTTTAGCGATTAATAAGAAAGTGGGGAAGCTACTTATGCATAGCTTCCCCACTTTCGATTCAATTACATTTGACGTCTTTCACAATCAGTACAGCTTCTGTCGAATCAATAACGTCTTGCACTGTAAATCCTTCAAATACTTCTTTTAGTTCAAGACCTTCAGAAGTAACCTCAATCAGCGCACGTTCAGTAATGATTTTGTGCACGACATTTTTTCCCGTCAATGGAAGTTCGCATTCTTTTTTAATTTTGGCCGACCCATCCCGTGCAACATGGTCCATAATGACAATTATTTTTTTAGCCCCATGCACAAGGTCCATCGCGCCGCCCATTCCTTTGATCATCTTTCCCGGAATCATCCAATTTGCGAGATCCCCTTTTTCCGAAACTTCCATTGCCCCAAGAATCGCGACGTCAACATGTCCCCCACGAATCATTGCGAACGATTCAGCACTTGTAAAATACGCTGATCCAGGAATTGATGTCACTGTTTCTTTTCCCGCATTAATCAAATCGGGATCGACTTCATCGACTGTCGGATAAGGGCCAATTCCAAGTAGACCATTTTCAGATTGCAATACGACGGTTTTATCTGCCGAAATATAATTCGCAACAAGCGTAGGCATACCGATACCTAGATTGACATAGTTGCCATCTTCAATTTCTTTTTCCGCTTGCCTTGCGATTCGTTCTCTGTAGTTTACTGCTCCCATAGCTCACACGCCCCTTTCCTTTTTTCTTAGCGAGTTGTTAAACGCTCAATTCGTTTTTCCTGGTCCGCTTGTAGAAGTCCTTGCACGTAAATGCTTGGTGTATGAATCGTCTGTGGATCGAGGTTCCCGGTTTCAACGATTTCCTCCACTTCCGCAATTGTAGTTTTTCCAGCTGCTGCCATCATCGGGTTAAAGTTTTGTGCCGTTTTATTGTAAATAAGATTTCCGAATTTATCTGCTTTAGCTGCGAGGATTAATGAGTAATCTGCTCGCAGCGCTTCTTCCAATACATATTCTTTACCGTCAAAAACACGTATTTCTTTACCTTCAGCTACCGTTGTTCCAACCCCTGCTGGGGTGTAAAAAGCAGGAATTCCTGCACCTCCTGCTCTAATTTTTTCAGCTAGCGTACCTTGAGGCGTCAATTCTATTTCAATTTCACCAGCAAGAACTTGCCGTTCAAACTCTTTATTTTCACCAACATACGAGCCTATCATTTTCTTAATCTGCTTTTCTTTTAACAATAGGCCCAGTCCCCACTCATCAACACCACAGTTATTCGAAATAACCGTTAAATCTTTTACTCCTTTTTCAACAAGCGCTAAAATAAGTTGTTCCGGAATCCCAACTAGTCCAAACCCTCCAACCATTATTGTTGCACCATCTTGAATGTCTGCAACCGCTTCCTTTGCGGACGAATAAATTGGTTTCATGTCAATTCCTCCTAACAAATTTATGAGATAAGCCTTTTTATTTGCTTCTGAAACGTTCTGTAGTTTACAAGTTATATTTCTTTACCTTCTCATATAGTGTACTTCTACTAAGCCCTAAAACCTTTGCCGCTGCAAGTTTGTCTGGATTATGCAGTAATGTTTCATGTAGAATATTTCGCTCGACCTCCTCCAAAGATTCCGAGAGCGTTCTAGAACCAATGGTGTAAAACGTCCGCTCCATCTTTATTTGTTGTGGCAATACACTTGGCTCTATTACTTCACCATTCGTCAGATAGACAGCTGCCTGAATAACGTTTTTCAGCTCCCGAACGTTTCCTGGCCAATGGTAAGCTTGTAAATATTCCATGGTATCCGTAGCGAATATAAGATTTCTTTTACCTGCCCTCATAAGCGATTTATGAAACAAGTAGTTTGTAATTTCAATGAAATCATCCATCCTCTCACGTAAAGGTGGAAGTTGTAACGTAATTGCTTGAATTCGATAATATAAGTCCTCCCGAAACTTTCCAGACTCAATCAAACTTTTTAAAGGTTGATTTGAAGCAGCAACTAATCGAACATTCGCTTTTTCTGATTGAACTGAACCGATTGAGTCTATTAACCCCTCTTGCATCACTCTCAACAATTTTACTTGTACCGATAAAGGCATATTCCCAACATCATCCAAAAACAAAGTTCCACCATCGGCTAAATGGAATCTTCCTTCAGTTTCAGCACGACCAAATAATTCTGATTCTAATAAATCGGGTGGAATTGCAGCACAATTTAATTTAATAAAAGGCTTATCAGATCGATCGGATAGCTGATGAATGCTATGAGCAAACAACTCTTTACCCGTACCGCTTTCACCTTGTATGAGTACTGGAAGATCACTAGGTGCAATCATTTGGATTGTTTCTTTTATTGAACGAATCGCCTTGGAAGATCCAATAATGTTTTTGAGAAGGGACTGAGAACCTTCATTTGTAGGTTTTCCAAAATTAATTTTTTCCATTTGAATTTTGACATTAGAACTCAGTTTATGCCAATCATTGAAATCCCTAAATACAACACTACCGAATGCGCCGACCACCTCACCGTCTACCTTCAGAGGAACTCGATTCGCCAGCATATATGTACCTTTAATAAATTGTGCGGAAGCAATATGCGCTTTACCAGTAGCGATCACCTCATGCATTCGGCTATTTTCGATAACATCGTTTACCGGTTTGCCTAACGCCTCCTCACGTCTAATCTCTAGAAATTTACAATAGTCTTCATTAATATACATAATCTTAGATTCTTTATTCACGACAACAAACCATTGAAATGCATTTTCAAGTATTTGTGTTAGCAACGATTCAGGCAAGTGTTCAACTAAAGATTTCATACCATTCCCCCACATTTTTTATATTCAACGAAACGAGTATATAGAATTCTTCTACACCATCTTCTCAAATTCTAAATAACCGTGCAAATTAAAGAGTTTAATAGTTCTGAAAACTTCAACTGTAAAGGGGTCTTAATAGCTGAATTACTCTAACTGAAACTTCACCAGTAGCTTGCTTAACTCGTCAGCCCTATTAGATAAAGAGGTAGATGCCGCAGCAACTTCTTGGATTGTCGTACTTTGCCCTCTTGATCTATAGCTTGGAATGATTAACAGAAACAATAAGTAACTTTGACTTAATACGGCTAAACTTAATTCAGACCTATAAACAACTCCTTCTAGGTCTAACATTGTATTTTAGACAATTCACGTCTAAACCGTTTATCTAAACAAAAAATCTTGTCCCTCAATAATAGGGGCAAGAGCTCTGTATTTTCCCTGCAATGCCATCCAATTGTTAAGGATCTAACGCTTGTGGCGTCGCAGGAAATGATCTAACAAGTTATAATAAATGTCGAGCAATTATTGGATCGTATAGCCTCCATCAAGCACTACTGCCTGCCCAGTCATTCCTCTTGCAGCATCGCTTGCCAAAAATAACGTTAGATCAACAACTTCCTTTACATCAAGGAGGCGTTTTTGTGGAACTAATGGGAAAATTACTTCTTCAAGCACTGACTCAAAGGGAACATTTTTAGTTTTTGCCAAATCATGGAACTGATTACGAACAAGTGCAGTATCTACGTAACCAGGACAAATTGCATTAACTGTAATTCCATCAGTTGCCGTTTCCAATGCTGCCACCTTTGTCAAGCCTATGACACCATGCTTCGCAGAGTTATAAGCAGCTTTACCGGCAAATCCGATCATGCCATTAATAGAAGCCATGTTAAGGATGCGCCCAAATCCGTTCTTCCTCATATGTGGTAGTACGAGCTTCGTTGCGATAAATGGTGCAGTAAGCATAACACTTATTAATAACTCAAACTTTTCAGTGGGGTAGTCTTCAAGTAACTCTACATGTTGTATCCCTGCATTATTTATTAATATGTCAATTCGTCCAAACTGTTCTATTGTTTTTTCAATTGCTAGTTGCAAGTCTCGTTCTAACGTAACATCACACTTAATTCCGATAGCACCTTTTCCAATCATTGAAGCTGCCGCTATAACTTTTTCTTCATTAATATCTGAAAGTGCTACTAGTGCACCAACATTCGCAAACTCACGTGCAATTTCTAAACCAATGCCTTGTGCTCCACCAGTAATGAAAAGAACCTTTCCCTTTACCATAATGACTGACTCCTCCAATAAAATAGCACCTCCCAGAAAATAGCACTTTAAAGTTTAAATTCTAAATATCCATGTAAACAAGATGCTAGCAATAATGAAACCAAGCTTTGGTAATACAACGGTTGCAGCAGCAACTACCCGGTAAGCAGCACGGTGCGTTTCCCCGAAAATTGATTGAATTGTCGTCACGACAGATCGATTATACAAATGTGAATCAGGAGTACAAGACGAGGTTGCTGCAATGCAATAGCTTCCCCTCCTGAAGCAGAGCCTGTCATATCTGCTTTGACGGATTATGCAATTGCAGCTCCAATTTGTGATGATCCAACGACGAACATGCTTACTCCACCATAAGTTAAGACCGCATATGCGAGTACAATTGCAAAAAAATCAAAATAGATAAGAACGAATTTCACGCGTCCATTAGTTCGCTGAAGCTGAACCTAAATACGTTTTTATCAAACCATCATTCTTTAATAAATCTCGTGAAGGTCCATGTATCTTCACCTCACCTACTTGTAAAACATACGCTCGGTCAGATATAGCTAAAGTGGCCATGGCTAATTGCTCGACAACCATAACCGTCTTGCCAGATTTCTTCAGCTCCAACAGAGTGTCAAATATCTGTTTTACAAATATAGGTGATAAACCCATTGATGGTTCATCTAGAATAACTAAATCTGGATCCGACATAAGCGCTCTGGATACAGCTAACATCTGCTGCTCACCACCGCTTAATGTACCAGCTTGCTGCTTTCTTCTCTCCTTTAATCTTGGAAATCTTTTGTACTCTCTTTCTATAAGCTCTTGAATTTTTTCTTTGTCTTTATGAATCGTAAACGCACCTAGAATTAGATTATCCTCTACTGACTGATCACCAAAAACCTGACGACCTTGAGGGACATGGGATATACCATACCCTAAAATTTTATGCGCAGGAGTACCCGTAATCACATTATCCTTATATAGGATAGTCCCGCCCTTCACCTTTAACAGCCCAGTAATCGCTTTTAATAGTGTAGTTTTCCCAGCACCATTGGGACCAATAACAGCAACGATTTCTCCTTCATTTACTTCCAGTGATATATTGTGTAAAGCGGATGCTTTTCCATAACTAACCGATAGATTTTGTACCTGCAACAAGCTGATTCACCTCTTCTCCACCAAGATAGGCATCAATTACCCTTGGATCATTTTGAATAGTTTCAGGAGTTCCTTCACAAATTTTCTTACCGAAATCTAACACTGTAATATAATCACAAACATTCATAACTATATCCATATGATGTTCAACCAAAATAATAGACAATCCTGCATTTTTCAAACGTTGGATTACATCCATGATTTTTTCAATTTCTTTTGGACTAGCCCCTGCTGCTGGTTCATCAAGAATCAGTAAATCAGGTTTCAAAGCTAATCCCCTAGCTATTTCAACTAATCGCTGTTCACCATATGGTAAGTCAGACGATTTTTCATGGGCTCTTTCTTCTAAGCCAACAATTCGTAATAGATCATAAGCTTTTTGTGCATAGTATCGTTCTTCATTAGATACCTGACCTAGATATATTAAGTTTTTCAGGAATCCTGTTTTGAAATGACGATGAAAACCAACCATGACGTTTTGTAGAACACTCATGTCCTCAAATAATTGAAGGTTTTGGAATGTCCTGGTAACACCTTCTCGAGCTATACCATGTGGAGCATAGTTTGTAATGTTCTTTCCTTTCCATAGTAGGTTTCCGCCTGTCGGCATATAGACTCCACTTAGGACGTTTACTGTAGTGCTTTTTCCTGATCCGTTTGGTCCAATAATTCCGTGAACAGTTCCACCTAAAATCTCAATTTCAACTTCGTCGATAGCTTTTAACCCACCAAAATGCATAGAAATATTTTTAAGTTCTAAAAGCTTACCAGTAATCCCATCGGGTAAATCTATTTTGGCCTCCCGATCATCATGTAAAATTCCTAATTCAACATTGACTTTTTTACTAGAAAACTTTTTAAAGTAAGATAATCTGGACAGCGCACCCACGATCCCATCCGGTAAAAGGATTAGTGCAACTAATAATATTCCACCAAAGATCATTAAATGATAATCTACAAAGTTATGAAGGAATTGCGGTAATCCAACGATAACCACTGTACCTATAATAGGACCTATCTTTGTTCCCGATCCTCCTATAATAACCGCAATAAGGAACATAATAGAAAGATTCAATTCAAAAGTTGTACTACTTATAAATTGATTTTGAAAAGCAAACAGTCCTCCACCTACACCTGCCAAAAAAGCTGAAACAGAAAAAGCTAGTATCTTCCAATTTCGAACGTTAATTCCTAGCACCTCTGAAGCAACTTCACTATTTCCAAAAGCAGTAAAGGTCCTTCCAAAACGACCTCTAAAGATATTCGTTGCAGCTGCTGTAAATAATATTGCCAGAAGACCAATAAACCACATATATTGAATTGGCCCAAGCTCAAGACCGAAAAAGGAAGGTACCGAAGTTTTGGTTCCTGCCGGACCGCCCGTGACATTTACCCAGCGGTTGGCTATAATACTAACCAATTCTCCAAATGCAATTGTTACCATTGCCAGATAAGGACCTTTCGCTCGCAAGGACAAGAGAGCTACTATCGCTCCAAATAAAGCAGCTATTAAGCCCGAGATCAGAATACTTACGAAGAAATTCAATCCTACAGTCATGGTAAGTATTGCAGAAGAATATGCTCCTATCGCATAAAATCCTACATGCCCCAATGAAAGCTGATTCGAGAGTCCCACAAGTAGATTTAATCCTAAGATGACAATGTAAGTAATTAAAAATGTCTGTGCTACATGAATGGTATGAGCATTGTTAAAAATCCAGGGAAATGCATATAAGAGGACGAGTGGGATTCCGATTTGATAAATCCACCATTTTGCTTTTATCATATTAGAATTTCTCCTTTACTCGTTTTCCAAATAACCCCTGAGGAAAGACTGCTAAAACGACTAGAATTAAAAAGAATGCAGCAGCTTCTTTCATGGATGTACTAACTAAAGTAAAGAGATTTTCTATTACCCCTAATAAAAGTCCTCCGATAAAAATACCCCGTGGATTCTCGATACCACCAATAATTGCAACCGCAAATGCTTTTAATCCTAGGAAAAGACCAATAAATGCACCTGGATGTACCATAGGCCCGACTAAAACCCCACCTACTCCTGCCAGGACTCCAGCAATAATAAAAGCAATGGAAGCCATTAATCGCGGATTGATTCCCATTAATGAAGCAGCATCTTTGTTAAAGGCAACCGCTTCAAGCGCCTTTCCAAACAATGATTTCTTTAAGAAGACAAATAAAAGTAACATAATAACTGCAGCACTAACTAGTACAAATATATCATGATAGCGGATTTTCAAAATACCCAAATCTAAAATGGCGCGTCCAAATGGAGAATGGGCCATTAAAACATCTCTTCCCCAGATAAGCATAGCTACGTTTCTCACAATCATAGAAACGGCCACAGTACTTAAGATCCAACCAATGGAATGCCAGCTTTTTAACGGACGAATCGCGACTTGTTCTAAGCCCCAGCCACAAATACCCAGTATGACTATAACCAATAGCAGTGAGCCTATAAAGGCAATCCAGACACCCCCACCTAAAGTAGTAATTGTCATAAAAGTGGATAATCCTATTAGTGAACCAAGCATGACAAAGTCACCTTGACCAAAGTTCAACGTTTTTGTCGTAATAAAAGTAATATAGTAGCCCTGGGCAATAATCGCATAAACACTTCCATATACTAACCCATTTATTAGGGCTTTTAATATATCCGTTAATTCCAAAGCAAAGACCCCCTCGTGTTGTTATACTACAAATAACAAGCAATCGTGAAAAGGGAAATCCCTACTAGTATCACCCTTTTCACAGGTTAAATGATTTAAATTATGACTCTATTAATCTGCTGCGACAATTTGTAAATCATCGTTATATGTGGCAATGAACACTTCGTCAATACCAAATGCTTCATGGTTATCCTTTGTGAAAGGTACTGATTTAATTGCTGTTACGCCCTCAAAGTCCGTGAAGTTTTCAATTTGATCACGAATTTTTTCACTATTTAAACCAACCCTTTTTATAGCTTCTAAGATAAGCCTTGCACTGTCATATCCTTGTGCCGTGGCAATTGGGAAAACGTCTTCACCATACATATCGATTACTTTTTCATGGAATTTTTTTGCTACATCATTTTGATCAATCGTAAATGACTGTACAAAGAATAAATCATCCTTCACAAGATCTCCAACTAGATTGACAACAGTAGGGTCACCTGTAGCCCAAGTAGCGTAAATAGGGGCATTCAACCCTTCATTGAAACGAGCTTCAAGTAACTTTGCTGACTGTGGTGCAAGCCCGTAGAAGATAACTGCTTCCACCTCTGCATTATTCATTGCACGAATCGAAGGCTCTAGATTCAATTCCTTTGGGTCAAAAGCTGAAATAACAGTCGGATCCATATTGTAGTTTTCCTTCATTTGCTTAATAATGTCATCACTACCACCTTGTCCGTACCCTTCCGTATCATGGATGATACCAAGTTTCGTAAGTCCTTGTTTATCGATAAGCTCTTTTAAAATAGCGGACACTTGAACCCCATCAAGAGGAGCCACACGGAAAATATAGTTTTTATCAGCATCTTTATACTCTTGAGTGATTTGTGTGCCTGTAGCTACCGGTACAACTTCAGGAATTTTTGCATCTTGAGTAAATTGAATGTGAGCCATGGCATTTCCAGAGTTAGCTGGTCCAACTAAGGCTACAATTTTATCTTGATTAATTAGTTTCTGAACAATCTCGACAGACTTTTCTGGCTTAGCTTCATCATCATATAGGACTAGATTTGCATTTTGTCCCTCATAGCCGCCAGCATCGTTAAACTCTTTCACAGCTAGATCCACACCTCTTTTTACTCCTTCACCAAATAGAGCTGTTCCACCCGACATAGAAATAGCTAAACCTATATTAAAGGACTCCTTATCAGAAGAATCCCCTTGATCACTCTCACCTGAAGAATTCGTCTCTTGTACCTTCGGACTACATCCTGCGAAAACTGTAAATAATAACATAAAAGCCACTAGAAAGATTGCACTTGATTTTTTCATAATAAATTCCTCCTCTTTTTAATAAACCCAAAGTTAATCCAGCGTAATGAAAGAGAAATACCGTTTACTAATGCTATTGGAAATGTGCCACCATCAATAACAATTACCTTTCCAGTAATGACCTTATCTTTTTTTGTTGTGTCTATTCTTAAATAGTTGTAAAATCTTCCATCCCCCTTTCGATATACAACATATTTCATACCCAGTTTAACTACAATCCATTTGTCAACCACATCTGCAATACTACTGTCTTCCGTTACTTTACTGAAAACAGCCCCTGAGGAAAATTAAATACCGTGTTACGATAAATATGGTAAAACATTCCGTATAACTTGTGACAAAGACCTGTCTCTTCCGCAGAAGTTAAACCGTTTTGTTAATTTTTATTTATCATCAACAAAGCGCTTTCATTCATTCAAACAGACTCTTATTTATAATGCAAACCTCATTTTACCGCGTTTTATCAACATCTTTTTAATCATAGTCCGATATTTCGGACTATTAACTGAATATTCAGCACTACCTTTTAAACGTAGTAAATAGAGCGTCCGAATATTCGGACTATAATCCGATAAAACGGAATACAGGTCTTAAGTAACTTTTTTATTTACACAATAATTAGTGCTAGAATTGGCTACCAAACAAATAGTAATGATTGCATTTGATTTTTTACAATAAGTAAAACACAGATAATTAGTATAGGGAAAAATGTTTGTGGGTGAATAAATAGGAACCGCCCTCTTTAAATTAGATACCCGGTTTTGGAATCTAATTTAAAAAGCGCGGTAGGTTTAAGCGCATAAAAAAAGGGCTCTCTTCTTGTATAGTGAAGTTTGCACACTAACACTAAAAGGAGAGAACCCAGATGCTTATTATTAAAACTATGTCTAGGGAGGCTTACAATACAAAGCCTCCCCTTCACAACAATCTATTCCCCCTTGCTCAATTGATTCGCAGCTTTTTTTAACGGATAATCATACAAAATAGTAGTGATAACAGCTACACTCATTAGGCCTGTGAGAATAAACATCATCGGTTGCATTCCATATAAATCGACTAATATTCCACCCGCTAATGGTCCAATCATACGCCCGATTGTTGCTGAACTGTTTACGATTCCTTGGTAAAAGCCTTCTCTTCCTTTTGGAGCAAGTTTACTCGCTAATGTCGGAATTGCTGGCCATGCAATCATTTCACCGAATGAAACGATGATCATCGCTACGATAAATATTTTAAACGAGTTTGCGTACGCAAGGACAATGTACGATACGATAAAAATAGCAATTCCAAGTAGCATTTGCGCCTTAAGACGATGCTCTAATCTCTTTATAAGAGGTTTAATCAAAGGTTGACCTGCGACTATGAGAAGACCATTCAACGACCATAGAAAACTATACTGTCTAAGCGTTACGCCAACCGACATAGCATGTGTAGAAATCGTAGACGTCCACTGTGTGTAGACAAGCCACATGACCAAATATCCACCCGTTAAAATGAGTAAAGCATAAAATGGTGCTTTGTTTATAATCTTCTTTCTTTCATTTAGAACAGATGTATGACTATTGGGAGCTATTTCTAAATTTCGGTACCCAAAAAAAGCTATAAAAAAGAAAATTACATAAAAGAATAAATTCGCGGAAAAAATGTAGTTAATATTGAAGGATGCGACAACTCCAGCAAGCGCCGGACCTACTGCAACTCCGAGATTTTGCGCAAGAAACATTGAATTGAATGATTTTCTTCCCCCTTTTGGCCACAATGTGCCAACCATCGCATACATACTTGGAAAGATAATTCCCCCACTGAATCCTAAAATCGTTAAAAATACTATGTAATGTGGCCATTCATGCCAAAATACCAGTCCGGTTAATGCGAGGATGGATATAACGATTCCCCAGATAATCGATTTGTATCCACCAATCCGATCAAACAAAAAGCCGCCTAGTAAATTTCCAAATACACCAGCCCCTGCGTTCGCCATTAGCACCAACCCAGCTACAGTAAGTGACTTCCCTAAGTAATCATGTATGTAAATTACATTTAAAGGCCATAAAAATGAGTTTCCTGTCACGTTGACAAGCATTCCTATGATAAGTAGCCATACCTTTTTAGGCATTTTCAAAACCTTCCTTCGTCCGTCAAATTTCTCTTAATTGTATGCTTTTTTCATACTTCCGACAAGATGATTATACTAGGAGCAGACTTGTAGGTGATGAAACCTATGAAAACATGATATACTACAAAATTAGAGGAGTGAAAAAGTGGACAAATTAACATTTCCATTCCCTACCGAAGGGAAACGATATTATACATGGTCTCGTCACCTCAAAGACGAATTCGGATTTAAAGTATTCAAAGTAGCATTAGATGCAGGTTTCGATTGCCCTAACCGTGATGGTACTGTCGCTTTTGGCGGTTGTACGTTTTGCAGCGTTGCAGGATCAGGAGATTTTGCTGGAGATCGGGTAGATCCGATAGACGTTCAGTTTGCAGAAATCAAAGCTAGAATGCAGAAAAAATGGAAAGACGGCAAAGCGATGGCGTATTTTCAAGCTTATACAAATACACACGCCCCCCTTCCAAAACTAAAAGAAAAATTTGAAGCTGCTCTTGCTCAAGAAGGAGTCATCGGACTCTCAATTGCAACACGTCCAGACTGTCTGCCAGATGATGTCGTAGAATATTTAGCAGAACTCAATGAGCGTACCTATTTATGGGTTGAACTCGGTCTGCAAACCGTACACGAAAAAACAGCGAACCTTGTCAACCGGGCGCATGATTTTGCAACATATGTAGAAGGCGTAGAGAAACTTCGTAAACATGGAATCCGTGTTTGTACTCATATTATTAATGGGTTACCCCTAGAAGATCATGAAATGATGATGGAAACGGCTCATGAGGTCGCAAAACTGGATGTTCAGGGAATCAAAATCCACCTTCTTCATTTATTAAAAGGAACACCAATGGTAAAGCAATACGAAAAAGGGCATCTTGAATTTCTTGAAAAAGACGAATACATTAAGCTCGTCGCTGACCAACTTGAAATTCTACCTCCAGAAATGATCATTCATCGAATCACAGGCGATGGCCCGATTGAATTAATGATTGGACCTATGTGGAGTGTCACAAAATGGGAAGTTTTAAACGGTATTGACAAAGAACTCGAACGCCGCGGAAGCTATCAAGGGAAACATTATGTAGGGACGACCCAAACGATATGAAACTACTTCGTGTACTTCCTTTTGCAAAATATTTACTTAGTCAAACGGTCAACCCTGGTGAAACAGTTATCGACGCAACAGCTGGTAACGGGAATGATACGGAATTTTTAGCGAAACATGTCGGTGAAAACGGGCATGTCTTCGCTTTCGATATCCAAAAAGCTGCACTTGACTCTACCAAAGTGCGTTTAGGCACTTTAAATGAGCGCGTAACTCTCGTTTTAGACAGTCACGACAATGTTGATCAGTACATAGACAAAAAAATTGGCGGTGCGGTTTTCAATCTTGGGTACTTGCCACATAGCGATGATCTATCAATCGTTACGCAAGCTGATTCAACAATAAAAGCCATTCAAAAAATGCTTGGCATGCTAAAAAAAGGCGGGATTATAGCTATATCCGTCTACGATGGCCATGAAGGTGGCGCAGAAGAACGGGATGCTCTACTCAACTATGTCATGAGTCTTCATCAAGCTGAAGTGCACGTGATCCGTTACGAACTTATTAACCAACGTAACAATCCACCATTTTTAATCGCACTTGAAAAGATGAAAGAGTTTAGTGTCCCCAAAATTGTATAATAAGAAAACGTATCCTTTGCACTGGATACGTTTTTTTAGTTTATCAACTAAAATAGGGAGTTCAATAGTCCCATTTCGCTGATATATGAAGATAACCGACGATATCTTTCTATTAAGCGCCGATATCCTTCAAGAATTCGCCGATATATACGTCAATCTGTTCGATATATGACCCGAACTGCTTGATACTGGTGTAAATCTTGAAGTTCTAAAGGGTATTCGTATGAATGGGTAACAATTGATGCTAAAATTTCAAATAAAGATTCATTATCTACTGAATACAAAGAAGAGTTGTGGCATGTCAAATACGGGGTTTCTTTTGAGAAGGATACAAAATTGAAGTCCGAACTCATTAAAGTAATTAAGGGAGGAATTACAATGTGGGAAATTCTATTTTACCTGTTCGTTGCACCTTTTTTGACACTACTTATCACATTAACTACTACACTAAAATTTAAGCGTATCTTTTTGGCACCTATTATTATTTTTATCGCATTAAATATCCCTACAATCGTGTTGCCGATGATTTACAACGTTGGCTGGGCAGCTTCGTTCGGTTGGGCGTGCTTGTTTACATTGATATCAGGAATTCTTTCACTAATCATCTGGCGCGCGACTAGAAAATCTTCTACTGCCACCACGGTCTAGTTGGAACGAAAAAAGGTGCTCACTGAATAATTTCAATGAGCACCTTTTTCAAATTAAAATTCTCGAATATCCGCAATTGGTCCAACAACTAGAAAATCTTCATTTTCCATAAATGAAATTAACTTTTCTGCAGTTTGTTCGGCACTACTAAGTAACCCTTGTTCTTTGTATTCGATAAATCGATCGAGAAGCGGAAATGCTTCATCACCACTAGATCGAATCGTCTCTTGCATACCTGTATCAATTATACCCGGTGCCATAGAAACAATGGCTACAGGGAATTCAGCATTTTTCTGCTCGAGCGCGATGACTCTTGAAAAGTGATCCAGTCCAGCTTTCGTCGTACAATACGTCCCCCAACCTTCATACGCATTTCTTCCTGCTCCTGAAGAGATGTTGACAATGCGTTTCACCCCATCAAATTCCTTTAGCTTAGAAATAAATGTATTCGATAGAATCATCGGCGCAACTAAGTTTAAGTCGAGCGCTTTTGAAATCACCTCGGATTTTACATCCCCAATAATCCCAATCGGATCTACCATTCCCGCGTTATTGATAAGCGTGAACGACTCCACACCATCACTCTCTTTTTCAATGATACTACTTAATAATTCTTCTAGTACACCTGTTTCTGAAAGGTCAGCTGTAATAAAATCCGCCACTTCTTCTGGTAATGTTCTAGCAATTCCAATGACTCGTCTTCCTTTTGCTCGAAGTTGATTCATTAATTCCAATCCGATACCTTTTGAAGCGCCCGTTACGATAAATAATTCCATTTAACTTCCTCCTTCAGTATACGTAAGAAACCATTCAGTAAGTTTTTCCTTGTTAATTATGGGTTGTTGCACTTTTCCCCTAAATTTTTCTATCTTATTAAATGTCGTTACATCTTCACCAAACCATTCATTAACCCGTTTCCGAGTAACAGTGTACGTTTCATCCTCAAAAGAAAACTCCACAATTTCCATGTTTTTAATTAAGGTGAAAATAGCAGACGAATTATACAATATAGCTTTCTGTACTCGTTCTTTACCAACGTTCTCAACAGTATCTTCATATAGTATTATGAACTTAAATTGATCTGGATCCTGTTGATACAACCGTGGAACGTCACCCAAAGGTAAGTTCTGAATCAGGTTCATATTGTTTCCTGCACTTCCCATATACAAACTTTCATATTGAAGTACTTCGCTAAACCGATGAGTTTCCGGTTCAAGTTGCTCTACTTGTTCGCGTTCCATTTTGGCATCTATTTCGGGAATATAATAAAGCTGTATCCAACTAAATACTAACAGTCCTACGATAAATAATACAATGCTAACTTTAAGCTTCATGCAACTCTTCTCCCTCATGCTGTTCGACATAAGACTCTAGCTTGTTTACCAGTAGCGGAATAACGATCGTTAATAAAGGTAGTGAATATTGTATAACTAGAATTCCAAAACTATAGGGTCCTCCCAAGGAAATTCTTCTCGAAAACCAAATATCACTTCCAAAATTTATTAACGTAACTATTCCCCAGGAAATTAATTGAAAGCCAAACCACACGATCCAAACAATCTTTTTCAATTTACCAATTTTAGTAAAATCGGTATGGATATGCCCTTTGAGGAGTTGGTGTCGTGCAAGATATAGAAGAAAATAGATCGTTCCCATAAGTAGAATGACGATGAATAACAACCATGAAACCCTTCTTGCGTTATTAAAAACACTTAGTGGAATAGTTATAACCCATGCGATGATTATATAAAGCAATGCCCACTGATACATATCTAAGACCGTCTTTCGTAAACTCAAAACGTTCACACCAGTAATCAATTCACCCAATCCAGAAACCTTTCCGATACTTACTCGAAAAGCTTCTTCAAATGAAATACCATTCCTTTGCAAATCTTCAATTTCAGCTTCAACGTTTCCGATTACTTCGTCTTTCAGCCCTCTTGTTTCATCTGTTTTTGGGTACTTCGAAAACAGATTTTCCACGTGCTCTCTTACATTATTCACTTTGTTCACTCCCTTCGCTCAACAAACGATCGATGATTACTTTCGCTTGTTCCCATGCTCTTAGATTGTCTTTATAAATTACAAGCCCTTCATCAGTTAACGAGTAATACTTTCGCCGCCCACCTTGTGTTTGGTCACCCCAGTACCCTTTTATATAGCCCGCTTTCTCTAACCGCTTCAAACTACTGTATAAAGTAGGTTCCTTTAAAATATATTCTCCTGAACTTCCTTCAGAGATTGCTTTCATAATTTCATACCCATAATTATCGCTATTTTTAAGAACCCGCAAAATAATCGTATCGATATTGCCACGAATCAAATCCGCACTAACTCCATCTGTGCTCATTAAATTCACCTCTCATTACAATGTACAACAAACTACTATGCCTGTCAATGTACTATGTCACAAATAATTAATTTTCATCCTGAAATTTTTCGTTAGATAAAAATGGACGCTTCAGCTCACAACTATTCATGGTATAATTTGTAATATGGAGTGAATAAAATGGATTCATTAATAATTAGGCAAGCAACTAAAATAGATGCGCAAGCAATTTCGAATGTCCTCACACGAAGTCAATGGTTTACGTATAAGGATTTATATTCCAAAGAATACATCGAAAACATGATTCAGCAATACTATAATATACCTCGTATTAAAGAAGAAATCGTATCCGTAACCAATGACTGGCACGGTTACTTTGTTGCAGAGCAGCAAGGAAAGATTGTAGGGGTTATTGGAGGGGGCATGTTAAATGATTCCACAGGAGAAGTGTATGTATTTTATTTAAAACCGGAAATACGCGGACAAGGTATCGGTACGAGACTCCTTGATTTTTTTACTAAGATTCAAAAACACACATATGGAGCAAAAGAACAATGGGTTTCTGTAGCAAAAGGAAACATATATGGAATTCCTTTTTACGAAGCAAAAGGATTTCAATTTCAAGACGAAACACTAACTTATGGAAGTACGATTGAAGAAAATGATATTTCTTTGAAATATAAAAGGGATATCTGATGGATTTTTTTCGTATATCTATCTACTATCAAATATAATAAAGCCGGTCCCTATTAAACTTAGGGACCGGCTTTATTTTTTTATACAGGAATGGTGAAAAAACGACGCTTGATTCGAATAATGATTCCTAAAGTGAAAATGACAATAAGTACTGGTAACAGCCAACCCAGTCCTTTCTCATAAAGCGGCAAGAAGCGACCGTAAAAGTTGATGATTGGCAACATCCATTCAAAATTAGGGATTTTCAACGTATCGCAAAGTGCTTGTAAACCGTCAAATATACTTATTAATAGCGAAACTATAGTTGCCGAAATATATACAAGCCGAGAATGATAAAAGAGCGGCGACAAAAATGTTAGCAATATAAGAACAATCGCAAGTGGGTAAAGAAGCATTAACACAGGAATTGAATAAGTAATGATATTCCCTAATCCAAAATTCGCTACAATTAAGCAAAATGTCGTAAATAATGTAACAAAAAATGTATAACTAATTTTTGGTATTAGCGAATGAAAATATTCCCCGCATGCTATCATCAGCCCTATAGCCGTTGTCAAACAAGCAAGGATAATAATAATTGTTAGCATTATTAAACCAAATGCGCCGAAATAATGGGATGATGCACCGCTTAATACTGGACCTCCCGTTTCAAAAACACCTAAAGTTCCAGTACTTGTAGCTCCCAAATAAGCGATTCCCAAATAGAGTATTCCTAGAAAACCTGTAGCGACTAAACCAGATTTTATCGTAGCTGCTAAAATCCCACGCTTGCTTGTGACTCCCATCGATCGGATTGCATTTATTACTATGATTCCAAATACTAAGGATGCAAGTGCGTCCATGGTATTGTATCCTTCAGTAAATCCTTTCATAAATGCTCCTGTTACGTATGCTTCTTTCGGTGATTCTATCGTACCCATAGGTTTTAAAACAACCATTACAAGTAAAGCTAGAAGCAATATAATAATTCCAGGAGATAGGATTTTCCCTATCCGATCTACAATCTTCGCAGGATTCAATGAAAGCCATAATGTCACACCGAAAAATATAAGTGTGAATATAAGCAATCCTACAGTCGTATAATCTTTAGAAATAAATGGAGCTATTCCAACGTCATACGCAACTGCCCCTGTACGCGGTGCGGCAAAAAAGGGACCAATCGTTAAATAGAGTAGAGATGTAAATACGATTGCATAGATCGGGTGAATACGACTAGCTAGTTCCTGCAAATTACGACTTCCTGATACGCCAATCGCTAGAATCCCTAGAAAAGGAAGTCCGACTCCTGTAATCAGAAAACCAATAATAGCAGGTGTAAGATTAGTTCCTGCATATTGTCCAAGTTGAGCTGGAAAAATTAAGTTTCCCGCTCCAAAAAATAATGCGAATAACATAGTGCCAATGACGAGATATGCTGAAAATGGTAACTTTTTTTGCATGAAGCCAGTTCCCCCTAAGATGTGTGAAGCTTTCGCTTTGAATACTATTACATAAATAATTATAATACTCGTATTCCTAACTAAATGCAATTCCATATAGATAGTCGAACTATTCCAAACAAAAAAACTACCCGATCCTGATAGGGATACGAGTAGTGAATTTGTGTACGGTCGAAATTTATTTTATCAAAAACGAAGTACGGCTATGACCTTCCCGAGATTTAATTACCTCGAGTATGGCTGGAAATGCAGCTTTTAACTCCTCGACATGAGATATAACACCAATCATCCGACCTGACTTCTGCAAGTTGATAAGTGTGTCAATTGCTTTGTTTAACGATTCTTCATCTAATGAACCAAATCCTTCATCAATAAACATTGTATCTATGGACACACTTCCTTGAAAACTTTGAATCACATCCGCCATACCGAGGGCTAAGCACAGTGAGGCATTAAACTTTTCGCCGCCAGACAACGTTTTTACATCACGCATTTGTCCCGTATAAGCATCATTCACATCGAGTCCCAATCCACTTTGCCGCCCGCGTGCTTCATGTCGTTCACTTCGGATTAAAGTAAATTGACCATTCGACAAGTCTTTTAAACGTTCATTGGCAGAATGGATGATTTGCTCTAAGTATTCGATTTGAATATACCGTTCAAATGATAGCTTTAGGCTGTTCTGTCCTCTAACTAAATCATAGAGTTCGGTAATTTTTCCGTGTTTCCGTTCCAGTTCGATAAGCTTCTTCGTTGTCTTATTGATATCAGTAATCAGATCAGACGTAATTTGTACATATCCTGTTGACGTGTTGAAGGCTTTTAGTGCGGTTTCATATTCATTTTTCAATTCACTAATAGCTATTTCTAAGCCTGCCAATTCCACTTTTTCTTTCCCGACAAGCATTTCTTGGAGTTCCGATACAGCCTGCGAAACCGTGTGCAGTTGCTGATTAAAATTCTTCAATTTAACTTCCAATATCCGCCGTTCTTCTTCCTCCATTTTGGCATCGCTATAAGCCTCTTCCGTCTCAAATTCCGACTTTTGTAAGGCTTGTTTAAATCGTTCTTCTGAACTCGCTCGTTTACTTTTCAATTCTTCGACTGATTGACCAGCATGAACCATATTTGCCTCAGCTTTAGTTTCAACTTCCCTAGTTTCTTCACGAGATTTTTGTGCGACTTCCCACGCTCGGTCCCATGCTACTTTTTGACGTTTCAAATCGCCAATCCGATTTTCCAGTACGTTCAGTTCACGGACATCCTCCGGAATCACAAGTAAAGATGCATCAAGAATAGATTGTTCGCTTATTAATAACGAAGAACTTTCCAGTACGGTCTTCTCTGTTTCTCCTTTCACTCTTGCTAAATTTTCTGTAATGTCACTTTGTTTTTTCAATCGTTCTTTGGACTTTACTAAGTCTGCTCTTTTTTTACGAAGATTCAAAATCTCCTCTTCTAGAATCGTTCGTTTCGCATGCAATGAGTCTGCTTCTTCTTGAATCTTTTCAACTTCAATTGAATACTTCTTTACTTCTTTTGTTTTTCGCTCTAATAAGGCAACTGAACTTTCATAGTTTGCGACTTGTGTACGATACATACTTTCGACTGAAGCAAGTGTCTGATTCGCTCGTTCTAAGTCTTCTTTAGTTACAACTGCTTCTAAATGTACAAGTGATTTTGCTGGATGATCGGTACTTCCGCAAACTGGACAGGCTTCTCCATCATGGAGAGTAGCTGCAATAGTAAAGACTTGATTATCAAGCCATATCTTTTCAGATTTCCTGTATATACCTTTTTCACTCTCATATTCAATGAACCTTTTATTCTTTTCTTCGTCAAAATGCTTCACTTGCTTTTGAATGTCAAGAAATTCATCGACAAGGCGACACTTTTCTTTAACTAGTACTACCTCATCATTTTTTTCTTCTAATGGTTCAACTATTTTCTCTAATGAATCAACTTGTTTTTGTAATTCTGCTGTTGCATCAATAGCTTCTTCTGTAAGTCGATCTACTTCGCTTTGTTTCTTTCTATTTATAGCGACTTCTTTTTCCATTTTTTGCAGCATCTCTTTTTTCGATTCCAAAGCGGATACTGTCGGTAGATGATCCGTCAGTCGAATTAACTTTTCAGAAAGTTGTTCACGTTCTGCCTTTCGATTTTCTTCAATTTCATAAAGCGTATTTGCCTCTTCCTTTTTGGCAACAGCAATCTTGTACTCTTTAACGGCTTCTTTGTATTGATTTTCTTTATCCAACACTTCTTTTTTCAGCAATACATATTGCTTTTCTATTTCTTCGATAAAGGATGCACGCTCCGCATTAGCAAGACGTTTTCCTTCAACTTCCATTCTTGGAAGTTGTTCTGAAAGCTCCTTTAATAATTTCCCCTTTAGTTCAAGTTCTTCAAATCGTAAATTCATACTTTTTACGATGTGATATTCAGCTAGTTTCCTTTCGTGCTTACTATAGGCCTCTTCAGACTTCTTTTTATCTTGGATCTTCTTTATTTGATAAAACAACAATTCCTCTTCTAATCCTAGAATGATTTGAGGAATATTATAATAGTCACTTGATAAAACAGAAAAAATCGTTGATTCTCTTTCAGGAAGTCGCGTCGAAATCTGTTGAACATAGCTTTCACTTAACTGTTTTTCGCTTAGATAAGCTGTTTCAGCTGCATCTTTTCTATCTTTTAATCGTGTGACAACTTCACGATAAGGCTCGGTTTTAAAAATCTTCCGCATTATAACTTCCTTATTTTCTGTATCAGAAGTTAGAAACTTTCTAAATTCACCTTGTGGTAACATAACGATTTGACTAAATTGTGCTTGTGTAAAACCAATTAAATCTTCAATTTTTTTATTGATTTCAGAAACCATTTGTCTATCTACAATAGGGATTTCACCTTCACTTGTTTGTTCATACAATTCACAACGACCAGCTGTTTCTGATTTATTCCCCTTCTTGATATAAGGGATTTGACGCATTATCCGATACAATCGGCTATGTATTTCAAAAGTCAATTCGACAGTAGTTTGTGTGGAATCGTCTGCAAAATCACTTCGCATTGCCCGAATATCTGTCCGATCCTCTCCACTCGCTTGTCCATATAACGCAAAACAAATACCATCAAAAATTGTTGTTTTACCAGATCCTGTCGAGCCTGAGACAACGAATAATCGTTGGTCTCCTAATTCTGTAAAATCCACTATTTCTGTAGATTTATAAGGACCAAATGCTGTCATTTTTAAAATAAGTGGCCTCATTTTTCAGTCTCCTTCTTATTCGTCATGTAGTACATCGAGCAAAATTTCGGTAAATAATGCTTCCGTTTCTGCATCAGCAACTTCGTCTTTCAAATCTTTATAGAACGCCTTAAATAAAGTCAAATCGTCTTGTTTCCCTCTTACTAAACGCTCTTCTTTATTTGAATTCAAAGTCTGGGTAAACAATTGTCGTTCAACATGCATCGCATTCGGATAAACGGATCGGACTTTCTCCATTGGAAATAGCACTGGAGTTTCATCAAGTAATTTCACAAAAACATAGTCATTGGAAACATCTTCCTTTTGTATGTTTTCGATTGTTCCTTCAACCGTTCGCACATCATGCATTGGAATAAGCTCCCGCTTCTCTATAGTCGCACTCCCATCACGGTCCAACTCCACAATATAATAGCCTTTCTTATGGTGTTCTTCTGAAATGGAGTATTTAAGTGGTGAACCTGCGTATCTTATCGTTTCATTTAACACATAATGGGCCTGATGGAGATGTCCAAGCGCTGTATAATGGAATGGCTCAAAAAGATGAGCTGAAACATACTCTGCGCCACCTATAGCTAAAGGTCGCTCGGATTCACTTGTGTTGTCTTCACTCTCACCGTGCTTCGTTACAAATGCATGGCCTACAAACACATGTCTTGCAGTTGTATCTAAATTTTTATTTATCTTTTCTATCACTTTTTGCATCGCTTCATTATGATTCGTAATCGAATCGTCACTATGCAAATGTTTTACGATTGAAGGGTCCGCAAAAGGGACAAGATGAAAATGAACTTCGCCGTATTCATCATTTAAGATAACTGGTTCCATATATTTATTTAATTGACCCGCAATGTGGTAATCAGTTGCACGCATAAGGTTACTTCCAAAATTCAGACGTCCGGGACTATCGTGATTTCCAGCAATCGCAAGTACGGGAATCTTTAATTCCATTACAATCTTTTCAAGCACTTCATCTAGTAAAGCAACGGCATCTGTTGGTGGAACAGCGCGATCATACAAATCTCCCGCGATAATGACAGCATCAGGTTTTTCTTCTTGAACAGCTTCTATAAATTGTGCGAGTACATGACGCTGGTCTTCAGTCATATATACACCTTGAACAAGTTTACCTAAGTGCCAATCTGCAGTATGAAAGAATTTCAATTTGGCTTCCCCTCTCTCTTATTTATCTCTTCAAAAAAAGAGCTGAGTGCACACGGCAGTCAGCTCCTAAATTCTTTTTACTCAAAAAACACTTTATCAACATTATATTTTGCTCGTTCAGCATTTATGAGGTACGTTTCATAAATTTCGCGTTCCATCGGATCGTCAACCAAAATGACTGAAATTTTATTCACTTCATCACGGTGATTTTTCATAGGTGAAACCGTATCTTCAAAATGTTTTTTTACACGTTGACGTACTTTTCGAGCCTTTCCTACAAACAGCAGTTCATTTTTTTTATTGTAAAATAAAATTATGCCGCCTTGATCTCTTGGAATTTCATGAAGATCCACAAAACCAAAGAATGGTTTAATCGGTACTTCACCTGCAACCTTCTTTTGCTCTCTTTGTTCGATTGTTATATCTGGTGTTGGAACTTTAATTGAAATCATATACTTGTCACGTCCTCTTCTTTTATGAATCTAAATTTTATCATATTCTCTCAGAAAAAGCGAAGAAACAAATAGCTGTAGCGGTAAATCGTACAGGATGAAATAGTTTTATAAACTTCATATTACCTACACAAATATACCGTTAAATAAGTTAAATATTCACACTATATACACTGACATACCTGCTTTTAGCACACAATTTGTAAATGCAAAAAAAATATAATTACTATGTTTATTACAATGTTTTTTTATGATATACTTGCCAAAGTTGTTAGATATCAGTTTAATTAATAGCTCCTGTAATCTAACACCTTCTTCAAAATACATAATAGGAGAAAAATAATGCATATCACAAAAAAAGCAATTGAAATTAGAAGAACCTTACATGAGAACCCCGAATTAGGTGGGCACGAATGGGAAACTTCTAAAAGAATCCAAGATGAATTAAGAAATGCTGGCATTCCTTTTGAAACTGGTTTCGCTAAAACAGGGGTACTCGGTATTATAGAAGGTGGTCAACCTGGCGGAACGGTTGCACTCCGAGCAGATATCGATGCTTTGCCAATCCAGGAAAAAACGGATATCCCATTCAAATCAAAAGTTCCGAATACGATGCACGCATGTGGTCATGACGCACATACTGCTATGTTAATTGGTACTGCTTTACGATTAAATGAGATAAAAGATTCTCTGAAAGGTAAAGTTCTTCTCATTTTCCAACCAAATGAGGAATCATCACCAATTGGTGGGGCTCGTCCGATGATGGAAGATGGAGTGTTTGCAGAACATAAGCCCGATGTCATTTTTGGACAGCATGTTTGGCCAAACCTTCCTGTTGGACAAGTAGGTATTCGCGATAAAGAAATGATGGGTGCTTCTGATTCATTTTCTTTCACTATCAAAGGTGCCGGAGGACATGCAAGCATGCCTCATCAAGGAAAAGATGCAATCGTAATTGCTGCTGAATTTATTTCTTCAATCCAATCCATAGTAAGCCGAAATACCAACCCAATGGAGTCAGCTGTTGTAACGATTGGTACAATTAATGGCGGATATAGATACAACGTCATTGCCGACGAAGTTCAACTTAATGGAACTGTCAGAACGTATGATAAAGAAATAAAAGCAACAGTTAAACGAAGAATGGAAAACTTAGTTAAAGGTTTTGAAATCGCTTACGAAGTCGAAATCGATTTTGTCTATCGTGATGGGTACGAAGCAACAATAAATACACCTGAATGGGCTCAGCTCGTTCGCAAGGAAGTCGTTAACCTTCATGGAAAAGAAGCTGCACCCGAAGTCGATGCATCTATGGCAGGAGAAGACTTTTCAAGATTTCTTGAAGAAATACCAGGGGCCTTTTTCTGGTTAGGATGCGCAAAAGAAGGTACGAGCATTCAAAAGCCGCTACATGACGCAGAGTTTTATTTCAATGAAGATGCGATTAAAATCGGAATTGACACAATGGAAAACATCGCTATTAGCGCATTAAATAAGTTGGCTTTATTATAGGAAAGCATTAGGAGGAAGATTATGGCTACTAAATCAAATGGTAAAAAGAATAGTTTTTTTATGCGCTTTTTAAACGGAATCGAGAAACTAGGTAATAAATTGCCAGATCCGTTTATGATTTTCATCTATTTAGCATTATTCGTTATGGGTACTTCGTTCGTTTTAGCAAATTTAAAAACGACTGTTCTTCACCCAGGTACTGGAGAAACGTTACCGATTAAGAACTTAATTTCTGGTGAAGGTCTACAATATATTTTATCGTCGACACTAACGAACTTTACTGGCTTCGCTCCACTTGGACTCGTTCTTGCAATGATGTTAGGTATTGGGCTTGCTGAAAAAGTTGGTATGTTAGAGTTTGCTATAAAGAAAACGATTTTAAAAGCTCCGCCTTGGGCTGTTACTTATACGATTATGTTTGTTGGTATTATGGGTAATCTTGCTTCAGATGCTTCACAAATTTTAATTCCACCACTTGCAGCAATGGTGTTCCATAAAATCGGGCGCCATCCGCTTGCTGGGTTAGCTGCAGGTTTTGCTGCTGCAGGTGCAGGATTCACCGCAAACTTACTAATTGCAGGAACAGATGCATTATTAGCTGGAATTTCAACTGAAGCGGCTAAAATCATTAACGATGCAATTATTGTTACACCTGTAGATAACTGGTATTTCAATATTGTTTCTGTATTTGTTCTAACTATTGTCGGTGGATTAGTAACTGATAAGATTGTTGAACCTCGACTTGGTAAATATACTGGTAAAAAGGTAGACAATATTGTTGAAGAAGAAGAGCACCCTAAAGCAATGAAAGCTTTGATCTACGCTGGAATTGCTGGGTTCTTATATTTACTACTTATTTTTGTAGTTATTCTACTACCAGGTTCACCACTTCGAAATGAAGATGGTGGTATGATTCCTTCTCCATTCTTGTCAGGAATTATTCCGATTATCTTAATGTTCTTCATTGTACTTGGTGTTACTTATGGTAAAACTGTTGGTAAAATTCAAAGTTCTAGAGATGTATCGAAGTATATGACTGAATCCATCAAGGATATGTCTGGATTTATCGTGTTAATCTTCGCAGCTTCACAATTTATCGCTTACTTCTCATGGTCAAATATTGGTACATGGGTTGCAGTAAATGGTGCGAACTTCTTAAAAGAAATTCAATTTACTGGTATCGCACTAATTGTCGTATACATTCTATTCACGGCATCACTCAACTTCCTAATCACATCTGGTTCAGCAAAATGGGCTCTTGAAGCGCCTGTATTTGTACCAATGTTTATGGAACTTGGATACCATCCGGCATTTACTCAAGTAGCATACCGTGTAGGAGATTCATCTACTAACATCGTTACGCCTTTAAGCCCTTACTTCATCGTGGTTCTATCATTTATGAAAGACTACGATAAAAAAGCTGGAATGGGTACATTGATTTCTCTTATGCTTCCTTATTCGATTGCATTTTTGATTAGTTGGATTTTACTAATTCTTCTATTCTTCTTTGCAGGAATTCCATTTGGACCTGGAATCACACCGTTTTTGTAATCAATTAGGAGGAATATACAATGAATTTTGAGCAATCAGTTGAACAAATTCAACCACAGCTGACTGCGTGGCGCAGAGACTTTCACAAACACCCAGAATCTGGTTTTCTTGAATTACGAACAGCAAGTATTGTCGCAACTACTCTTGAAAATTTAGGTTACGAAGTTTCTGTTGGTGATGAAGTAATGAGCAAAGATGATCGTATGGGTTTACCTTCTGATGGATTATTTGAAAGTCATAAAGCTTGGGCCCTTGATCATGGTGCAGAACCAAGATGGGTCGAAAAAATGGCTGGAGGTATGACTGGCGTTGTAGGAGTACTCCAAATGGAGACTCCTGGGCCTGTTGTTGCATTTCGTGTCGACATGGACGCTCTCGATATCCAAGAGGACCTGTCAGAAGAGCATCTTCCTTATAAAGAAGGTTTTGCTTCTATAAATAACATGATGCATGCATGTGGACATGATGGTCATACATCTATCGGACTTGGCCTTGCTACGATTCTGATGCAAGAAAAAGCGAAGTTAAAAGGAACGATTAAACTCATTTTCCAACCCGCCGAAGAAGGTGTTCGAGGAGCAAAGTCTATGACTGAAGCTGGTGTTGTCGACGATGTGGACTACTTTGTAGCAACACATATTGGCCTTGGATTACCTCTTGGAGAGGTCATTGCTGGGGATGGTGGTTTTCTTGCTTCCACGAAGTTAAATGTAGAATTTAAAGGCCTAGCATCTCATGCAGGTGGAAATCCCAACGAAGGTAAAAATGCTATAATGGCAGCTTCTACTGCCGTGTTAGGACTTTATGGGATTCCTCGTCACAGTGAAGGTGCATCACGCATCAACGTTGGCGTTCTAAATGCTGGAAGCGGACGGAACATCATTCCTTCTAGCGCGAATATGAAAATTGAAACTCGTGGAGTTACATCAACTATTAATGACTATATTCGCGAACAAGCACTTCAAGTCATTCACGGTGCAGGTGCTATGTATGGTGTCACTGCAACAGTTGAACTTGCTGGTGAAGCAATTAGCTGTATGCCGAGTGAAGAAATGGCCGAGATTGTTTCAAAGGCTGCACAAAAGTCAGATTCAATTACGAATGTCATTAAAATGAGTCTTAGTCCATCTGGTTCTGAAGATGCTACATACTTCATGAATCGTGTCCAAGAACGTGGTGGGATTGCGACATACACAATTTTCGGTTCCCCACTTGCCGCAGGTCATCATAATGAACGTTTTGATTATGATGAAAAAGTACTTCCAATAGCTGTCGAAGTTCTTGCACGTACAGCTTTTGAAATTCTTAGTAACTAAAAAAGATCCTCATCCATTTTAACTGGATGAGGATTTTTTTTAGGTTCTTTGTCAAATGACGTTGGTGAAGAGTTATAGTCGATTATGTTTTTTATTCTTGGACGGTCTGGGAAGTCAGTGAAACTGATTTTCTAGGACTGTCCTTTTTACATGGCTATCCAATATACCCCGTTGCTTTCCGTTCCAG
>NZ_JBTLRN010000016.1:0-18608 GCF_054482775.1 Sporosarcina sp. CAU 1771
GGAACGCGTCCGCTCGGAACGGAAATCAGCGGTTAATAGGATTTATCCAATATATTTATAAAAAATGACGTTAGTGAAATTCCATCCCTTTCTCTTTTATTAGAGAAGGGGATTTTCTTTCACCAACGTCATAAATTGTACAACCAAAAAAATACAAAAGTACCTGCCTTATGAATTCATAAGGCAGGTACTTTTTTTGTTCTGATTGCCAATTGTTATGTTTTTTTGAATTCCCCTGTTCTATTCCTCATCTAACTCTTCACCGTTTTCAACAGCAAAGCAATTATCCAAGTGATGCATGCTTCTCCAAAGGTGATAAGCTACTCGGTCAATCCAATGAAGCGCGTGCACTTTATTAATTGCTGCATCGACGTCCGCTTGTTGAAGGACCGTTTTCTTAATGATTTCTTTTCGATTTAACCTTCTTAAGTCGGCAAGTTCCAATGATGTCGCTTTTAATCCTTTCAATAAATCGACGTTGCGCTCATACGATAAGTCTTTGAAACTCATCAACTGATCCGTCATTTCTCTTGAAAGCCTGACTACTGTTGGATCTTCATGTTTAAACGCATCCGTTGCGCCTTCCTCTCCAATCGCTTTCGCTAATCTGCCTAGATGATCAATCGCGTGCACAAGCGCCACTTGTTGGTTATACTCTTTTGCACCTTCCCGATTTGACCAACCACTGATTTGTGAAGAGAATTTACGTGTTTCATTCAAGGCTATATTAATTTCTTCAAGTTGCGTAATCATAGCTGGTGACAACTGCTTTGTCACATACAATTCTTCTCCTACTAACGCGATTGACCGCGTTACACGGATGAGTGTTCTTCGAATCGCTTCGATCGCAATCGGCGGAACAGCTGCAACACTTCTTCCCAAGTACTTCGTTAAGGAATCTCCCTTTTCCGGCACTATCCGAGTGATCAATTTGATGAACAATGATAAAAATGGCACGATTAAAATGATACCTACAATGTAAAACAGCGTTGAAAAGAGTGCCAACATGATCGTTTGATCGCCCGACAAAAACTTGTCCCCTATGAATTTTACCGCTTTAATAAACAAAGGCAATCCTAAAAATGCGATAACTCCCGCAATTACGTTGAAGAGAATATGCGCCATCGCCGTTCGTTTCGCTTGCACCGTTCCACCAATCGTGACAAAGAAAGCTTTCACAGTCGTTCCGATATTTTGGCCTATGACAAGTAGTGCTGCTTGCTCAAAAGATAACGCTTGTGCAGCAAGAGCTGTCAGCGTAATGACCAATGCAGTACTTGAAGACTGTAAAATAACCGTCATGACAAGTCCGATTAGGAGCAACGCAATTTGGTGCAAAAACTTATCCCCGTCTAAACTACTAAACGAAAAGGCTTCAGCTACTCCAGACATACCATCTTGTAATGTCCCAATCCCCAAAAAGATTAATCCAAAGCCTGCAAGTATTGTTCCATAGGCCGCATGCTTTTTCGTAAATAAAAAACGCCAAATCGCGCCGACGCCAATTAGTGGCAGCGCGAATGATCCGACACTAACTTTCAAGCCAATAAAAGAAACAATCCAACCAATCGTAGAACTTCCTAAGTTCGCTCCAAAAACAATTCCTACCGATTGTGTGAATGTTAACAGACCCGCACTAACAAACCCAATCGTCATCAACATCGTAGCGCTAGACGATTGAATGATTGCTGTCAATATCGTACCCGAACAGATTGACGTAAATAAACCACCTGTAAACTTTTGCAATAACGTCCGCAACGATTCTCCAGCTACTGCCTTTAAGCCATCTGTCATTAAAATCATACCCAATAAAAAAAGACCAATCCCACCAATAACAATTGATGTTGTTTCCATGACCTCACCTATTCAGTGTTCATATTTTTTAATTACTACTATTCTACTAGATTGTCGAGTGTTTATGTCAAAGTAAAAGTATTTTTATTCCAATTCGTACGTTTTGTGTTGTATAAAGTAAAAAAACCACTTGCATCCTGGTTGGATACGAGTGGGTTCCTTCATTAATATTGTCAACTTAACTTACGACTTCACATCTTTAACGTCGTCTTCCCAGCATTCCGTCCCTTTGAGACCAGGAATGGAGCTTGCCTTAAACACTGGATTTAGTCCCTTACGCCGCTGAACCGTAAAGTCATCCAGTACTTTGAACGCAACTTTTCCAAGCATGAACAGTATCGCTAAGTTCAGCACGGCCATCATCCCCATAAACAAGTCTGCCATGTCCCAAACTAAGCTTACTTTCGCCATTGCACCGAACATTACCATTCCAAGTACAGCGACTCGGTACAACGTCATCCAGGACTTATGTGCTTTGATGAATTCAATATTTGTTTCACCGTAATAATAATTCCCGATAATTGAGCTGAAACCAAAAAATGTAATTGCAATCGCTATAAAGTATGGTGCCCATGATCCAACGTGAACAGCCATGGATGCTTGCGTTAATATAATTCCACTTTGTTCACCAGTATCATATAGACCCGCGAGCAGAATAATAAAGGCTGTAGCTGAACAAATAATGATCGTATCGAAAAACACGCCTAAACTTTGTACTAAACCTTGCTTCGCTGGATGCGATACATTCGCAGTAGCAGCAGCGTTTGGCACGCTTCCCATTCCGGCTTCATTCGAAAACAACCCGCGACGAACACCTTGCATCATTGCTGCACCGATTCCACCGCCGACCATTTCCTTAATTCCAAAAGCGTGCTCAATAATTAAAGTGAAAACGGCTGGTATTTCAGTAATATTAATAACAACGATAAAAAGAGCGATTCCTATATAAAATGTAGCCATAATCGGAACAATAAATTGAGTCACTTTAACAATACGTTTGATTCCACCAAAAACGATTAAAGCCGTTAACAATACAAGGCCGATTCCAACAGCCCAATCACTCCAACCAAATACATCCATAAATGATTGACTAATTGTATTCGACTGTACCGCGTTGAATATGAATCCAAAACTAAGTGTCAATAAAATCGCGAAGACAACTCCTAGTTTCCGATACCCAAGCGCTTTCTCCATGTAATACGCAGGACCTCCGCGAAACGTATCCCCGTCGCGCACTTTGTATACTTGTGCGAGTGTACTCTCCACAAAAGCTGTTGCCATACCGATAATCGCGATGATCCACATCCAAAAGATTGCACCTGGACCACCAACACCGATTGCCAACGCAACACCCGTGACGTTTCCTGTTCCTACTCGTGAAGCGGCACTAATTGTGAACGCTTGAAACGCAGAAACACCATCGTTGCTATCCTTCTTCTCAACAATTAAACGAAACATCTCTCTAAATAAACGCACTTGCACAAATTTCGTTCGAATTGTGAAATACACTCCGATTAGTAGAAGAAACCCAATTAATATATACGTCCATATAAAATTATTTGCCGGACCAACTAGCCAGTTCAAAGCATCCATAATCATCTCACACACACTCCATTCTTTCTATACGTTTCTTATACCCTAAATTTCTAGAAAAGTATCAATTTAATATAAATAATTGACGAATTATATACTTGTATAACGTAACACGCCAAATTCATTCGGGGCAATTAAAAAAGTATTCTGATGGTGTTGTTGGTGTTTGGGTCGGGACTTAAGTCATAATTCGCCGATATGTGGTGTGGGTGCGCCGATATACGGCCGGTTTGCGCCGATAAACTCGGTGCAACCGTCGATATAAGCTGTAAAATCGCCGATATAGACTCCTCATACGCCGATATATTTCCAGCGACTCTACAAGAAGCATTCTTGATCAGTAAACTGGATTGCTTTTGAAAATACTAGGATGCTGCGGCATATCGGTTAGGTCTTTACTCACTATTCGCCGATATATAGTGTAGATGCGCCGATATACGGCCGGTTTGCGCCGATAAACTTGGTGCAACCGTCGATATAAGCTGTGAAATCGCTGATATAGACTCCACATACGCCGATATATTTCCAGCGACTCTACAAGAAGCATTCTTGATCAGTAAACTGGATTGCTTCTGAAAATACTAGGATGCTGTCGCATATCGGTTAGGTCTTTACTCACTATTCGCCGATATGTGGTGTAGTTGCGTCGATATACGGCTAGTTTGCGCCGATAAACTCGGTGCAACTGTCGATATATGCTGTGAAATCGCTGATATAGACTCCACATACGCCGATATATCTCCAGCGACTCCACCAGAGGCATTCTTAGATCAGTAAACTGGATTGCTTTTGAAAATACTATGATGCTCTGGCATATCTTTAGGTCTTTACTCACTATTCGCCGATATGTGGTGTAGTTGCGTCGATATACGGCCGGTTTGCGCCGATAAACTCGGTGCAACCGTCGATATAGGCTGTGATCTTGACGATATAGACTCCACATACGCCGATATATCCACAATCCCCCGTTTCACCAAAAAATAAAAACTCTACCTCCACAAAAAGATTCGTGGAGGTAGAGTTCAAAAATTACAGAGCTGCTTTCACTGTTTTTTGATAGTAACCGACTGTCAAGAAAGCAAAAACAAGATAGATCAATGCGTACAATCCCATTGCAATCGAAGCAGGCACAATAATATCCGACATAAAGAGAAAGCTTGCTGCTTGGATGGCGAACACAGAGTGGCACAAACCAATTAAAAGCGGCAATCCGAACACGAACACCTGCTTACGGATAATTCCATGCATAATGTCCTTCACTGTAAACCCGAGTTGACGCAGCGTTGCGTAACTTTGTTTTTCCTGCTCCGCTTCCGTCATTTGCTTAAAGTACAAAATGCTGCCCGTTGAAATTAAGAACACAAGACCTAAGAATCCGGAGATGAAGATGAGCAATCCGTTTGTCTGGATCGCATTTTGATTGAGCGTATAATAATCTGAACGAAAATCCATCGGCCCATCCCCTGCATATTTATCCTGCATGTAAATGCTAGACGCTTTGGCAAGTTGTGCATTATCTAACACCTGAAATGTCTCGATGACTAACGTCCAAGCTTCATCCTCTTCAGTTACGAGATGCTCTTGCAACTCAGAAAACGTCTCTTTACTTACAACCATTTGACTCCCGCCCATATTACCATTCATTACTCTGTCATTTTCGACAGCAACGACTTGCATCGGAAATTCCATATCATTTTCCATAATCGTCAACGTAGTCGGAAACTTTTCAGGCTTTGCTTCAAAATACAAGTTGATATCATAGGAAATCGCGCTGCCCTTTTCAGGAATTTCTACATCTTTTCCCGCTGCAAGTAATTGTTCCGCTACATAAAATGAAACACTAGGGCGCCCACCATATTCACCCGACCAATAAGGAATCGATACATCGAGAAATCCTCCTGTATCAAAAGCTTCAACAGATGCCCGTTTGAAATCAATACCCGCTGCTTTCAGTTCTTCAGCAAATTCTTCGGCTAATTCTTCCTCATGTGGATAATTTGTAAATGTAAAATCGAAAGGCATTGCTGCCCGCGATGTTTTTTCAGATGAATAATACAGCGAATATGCCCCCGCAAGCATCGTCAACGTCATCGCGGATAAAACCGTAATAATCGTCAGCGAGTTTGCATTTCCTTTCATACGGTGCATAAGAGATCCTATCGACAAACTAGTATTCAACCCAAGATGTCCCTGTTTTCTCGATCGAATTTGATAAAACAACCAACTAATCGTCACGCGAAATACCAGATACGTCCCAAGTATTGTTGACGCCAGTACAGCTAGCATATTCAAAAGTAACCATTCGTTCATCATATCTCCGGATAACCAATATCCAAATCCGATGAGAATAACTCCTAACAAGGCTAAGGATGCTGCTATAAACGTTGTCGGTTTTTTCGGATGTTCTCCTTGTTTATCCGCATTGAATAAACTCATAAGCGTACTTCGGTGAACAGTAAACAACATTTGAATGGAAGTGAGTGTGATAATCGCTATAAAAACCACGATTGTTTGAACGACTGCTGTAAATGAAAACGACAGAGTTATAAAACCGTCTTGACCGATTAGTTTCATAAGTAAAAGTAAAAACAAACGTGATACAAGCATTCCTATGCCTATTCCAATTACAAGCGCACCCGTACTTAGCAATATATTTTCAAGGATAAGTAGGCGTGCTACTTTATTTTTGGACAAGCCAATTAATTGATACAAACCGATTTCACGGCTTCGTCTTTTCAGAAAGATGGCATTTGCGTAAACGACAAAAATCCCCGCGATGAACAATAAGAGAATCCCCGCCACGAAAAATGCTGAACCCATGTTTCCTCCCGAACGTGCAATTACTGAAGGATCGTGTTGCAATGTCGCAAAGACAAAATAGAGAACTACGCTAAAAATAAGTGCAAAAAAGTAAAGATAATAATGCTTAATATTCTTCCGCATGCTGCGAATGACAAGGTCAAATAGAGTCAACGCTGTCACCCCCGAGAACGCCCTGGACGTTTAAGATGTCCTGGAAAAAGGCTTGCCTCGTTTTATCCCCGCGGTACAATTCTGAATAAATATGACCATCTTTCAAAAAAACAACACGGCTGCAATAACTCGATGCAATGGCGTCATGTGTCACCATCATAATAGTGACACCCCGCTTTTTATTCACATCTTCCATCGTTCCGAGAAGTGAGGACGCTGATTTTGAATCAAGAGCCCCAGTTGGTTCATCCGCAAAAACCATTGAAGGTTCGTTAATTAACGCACGTGCCGCCGATGTCCGTTGTTTCTGTCCGCCTGAAAGTTCATGAGGATATTTGTTCGCAAGGTCCGTAATATCAAGAATCGTTGCAATTTCTTTGTACCGTGCTTCCGCTTCCTTTCGATTTACTTTTCCTAATGAAATCGGAAGTAAAATATTCTCCTTCGATGTGAGTGTGTCGAGAAGATTGTAATCCTGGAAGATGAAGCCTAACTTATCGCGACGGAATGTCGACAGCTCTCCGTTTTTCATTTTCGAAATATCGGTTCCATCAATTAAGATTGCACCTTCAGTGGCGCGGTCGATTGTTGCCAACACATTGAGTAATGTCGTCTTTCCTGCGCCAGATGGCCCCATGATTCCAACAAACTCGCCTTCTGTGACACGAAGTTCGATTCCCTTTAATACTTCTTGCACATTTCCTCGTGTTCCAAATGACTTCCTCACATTTTTTGCATGCAGCACTGTTTTATGATTTTCCATCTGTAATGCCTCCCTGTTCTTGATCCTGTCTTAATTTTACCGCGTGATTGGGAGATGGTCGTTTGATTGTCATGACAAATAGGTGCGGCAAGGTGACATTGTTGTCACTTTGCATAAGGTTTTGGACGGGACTTAAGTAATGATTCGCCGATATAGTGTGAAGATGCGTCGATATACGCCCACAATGTGCCGATAAACCCAACAGGTTCGTCGATATCAGACCTCTACACGCCGATATCCACCACAAGTTCGCCGATATAAATCAAACCGGTCATTTCAACACTTTATCAAATTCATTTTCTGTGGAAAATGTCATATACAAGTTCGTTCCTTGTTCCGATTCAGATTGCACCTGAAGTGTAATGCCTATTTTCGTTGCGACAGTTTGAGCCAAGTACAAACCAAGTCCAGTTGCTGCGTTATGTAGCCTTCCTGTGCTGCCCGTGAATCCTTTATCAAATATGCGTGGTAGATCATGCGTTTTAATCCCCGGGCCGTCATCTTTGATTGCGAGGACCGTGTTTCCGGTTGGATTAACATGAGCAGTTATCGTAATTGTTCCCCCAATCGGACTGTATTTTACTGCGTTCGTTAACAATTGACGGATGATAAAACGGCACCATTTTACGTCAGTAGTGACTTCTATGCCTTCCCCTTCAAACTCGATGGCGATGTTTTTTTCCAAACACCACGAAGCAAGTTCGCGCACTTCGAAGGTGACCAACCGATAAATATCTATTGGCTCCAAAACGTAATCCGTTTCAAGTGTCGGTAAGCGAGATATGTATAATTGCTGGTCGATTAACAAATGGACACGGAGCCACTCCGCTTCGATCTTTCGCACAAACGGATCTTTTGGTTGTCCATCAAGCGCAAGTTTCATCGCGGTAAGTGGCGCTTTCACTTCATGCACCCAAGCCGCTGTATAATCGCTTTCGATTAAGCTTTCCCGCTTTAAATAGGAGAGTTCTTTTGAGGTGGAAACAGCCACTTTCCGAAGTATTTCCGATACGACTTCATCGCGTGCAAAGGTCGTTTCGGGCAATGCTTCGTGCCAATCAAACACCGGTTCATCCACCAATATGGAAAGCTCTTTTGAAAATCGTGTTTCCTTAAAAAATCGCAAGACGACGAAAAGCACAAAAAGAGTGGCGAGTAGAATATTGAAATAAAGAACAGATGTGAGTTTCATATCCATACCTTTATCCAACCAAATTAGTAGATCGGCAAGTGCCAGGCCCACTATAAAAAATAAAACCCAACTTTTCATGTCCTTCAAATAGTTTAGAAACATCGCGCACCCCTCCTACAAGCTAATTGCCATATAACCAAGCCCTTTTTTCGTCACTATTGCTTCGCCCAGCCCGAGTTCGGTTAACTTTTGACGAAGGCGCGTGACGTTCACTGTTAGCGTGTTATCGTTCACAAATCGTTCGTCGTCCCATAATTTACGAATGAGTTCATCACGCGAGATAATTTCGTCAGTTGATTGAACAAGAACCAATAGAATAAAAAACTCGTTCTTTGTCAGTTCAATTTCAACACCCGCTTTGCGAATTAACCCCCGTTTCATATCAATCACCGCACCGTTCCACTCAAGAACATCGGGCGCCTCTTCCCCGTATGCATACGTTCTCCGAAGCAAAGCCTGTAATTTCGCAAGAAGTACGTCTGTATGAAACGGCTTTTGTACGTAATCATCCGCACCCATATTCATCGCCATTACCATGTCCATCGGATGATCGCGCGAGGACAGAAATATGATTGGTACTTTGGAAATCGCTCGAATTTCGCGACACCAGTGAAATCCATCGTAAGCCGGGAGTTGAATATCCATAATGACAAGATGCGGCTTCTGTTTAATGAAGGATTGCATGACGTCGTGAAAATCTGTCGGGCCTGAAACGTGGAACGACCACTGTTGGAATCTTTCTCTTAATGAATCAAATATAGCCTGGTCATCCTCAACGATAAATATCTTCATATCCATACCGATGCACTTCCTTTCACTCTAATGATAACGGATTTTGGAATTAAACGGGAAAACATTATATTTTTATACAAGCAGACAGTATAGCCACTGAAAATGCTAGGATTTTATGGGGTTTTAGTTAGGTCTTTACTCACTATTCGCCGATATGTAGTGTGGTTGCGCCGATATAATCACAGTTAGCGCCGATATCCGCCGGGAACTCGACGATATACACTCCACATACGCCGATATATCGCGCACCAAAAAAAGAATGCCCCGTAGAGACATTCTTCACCCTGCAGCATCCAACAATCCATACTTCTTCTGAAAACGCTCCAATATTTTGATCCAACTCGCACCGAATACGATGAGAAAGAATACGTTCGATAAGCCGTGGGCGAGGTCGAAGTAAATACTTGCGACGTAAACGCCGGTTAAAAACTCCCAGGTGAAGTTCTCGACATTGCCGACGATGATCCACATGTTCATGAACCAGCCAAATAGATAGCCCCATACAAAGCCAAACACAGCTTTGCCCCATAACTTTCTCATCCACCACGCATTTCGAAGCAAACCGGCACTCATCCCCATCATGCCCCAGGCGTACATTTGCCACGGTGTCCACGGCCCTTGTCCAAGAAAAAAATTCGAAACAACCGCAGCAACCGCTCCGACGATGAAACCTGATTCCGCCCCGAAAACAAGTCCCGCCATAATGATGACAAACGATGTCGGTTGGACACTTGGAATCCCCGCGAACGGTATGCGACTCACTGCCGCAATGGCGGCCAACATCGCTAAAATGACCACTTCACGCACCGCAATTTCCCGCATTTCAAATCGCGCAAAAAACGGCAGCATGATGCACCCAATCATCAGCAAACTCAACAATAAATATGCTTTATAATTAAAGAGCACAATCGAAACGACCAGCATGAGCAACATAAGAATAGATATAATTAATAGGTACTTACGGGAACGGACCATGTCGCAAGCGCCTCCTCAATCGTCAGCACTTCAGGCATTTGACTCCTTCGCGTCGCGCGGTTAATGGCTGTCGTATAAAAGTAATTCCCTTTAAACAACTCATCCGGCGTGCCGTCCACCGTTATTTCCCCGTCAAACATCATCGCACATCGTTCCGCATTCGCCGCAGCAAATTCGATATCGTGCGTCACCATCATGATCGTCAAACCATCGCTATGTAATCTTGACAACACTTCTGAAAAACGCTGTTTCGAAATCGGATCCAATCCTTTTGTCGGTTCATCGATAAACAACATCTCCGGCTTCCCAATCAACATACAAGCAAGAGCTGCCTTTTGGACTTCCCCTCCTGAACAATCGTACGGATGACGCTCGCGCAAATGCGCAATATCAAAGAGCTCTAATAACTCCGAAATGACTGCATCTCCGTTATCAATCCCGTGACGCAATACAGCTTCTTTCATTTCTTTTTCAACCGTATCATGCATGAAATACGTTCTTGGATTTTGTGGCAAATACGCTATTTTCTCGTACAATTCTTTCCCTTTTAACTTACTCGTTTCTTTCCCGTCGTAACGAGCCGTTCCTCGTTGCGGATTCACACTTCCAATACACGCCTTGAGCGCTGTCGTTTTCCCCGAACCGTTCCCACCAATGAGCGCGTAGAATTCCCCTTTATTGATTCGCAAAGAAAGACTTTTTAAGATCATCGGCGTCTTTTTTCCATACTGGAAATAAACATCTTTCACTTCCAATAAAGGAATATTCTTTCGCACCTCACCTACTTTTTCAATTGAATAGCCTAAAGATCTTGACTCCTTTGTAGAAAGCCAACCTTTGCACTCTTTCACCGTTAACGGAATCTTACTTAATTCAGGAGAGCTTTCCAACTCCATGTACAACCTGGAAATCGAAGGGACATAAGGAATGAACCGTTCGTCTTTCTTCGAATAAAGTTCATGAATCACTTCTTTACTCGTTCCTTCACGAACAATTTCTCCGCTATCCATCATTAGGATACGATCCGCGACGCCGAATAACTCTTCCAAACGATGTTCAATCAGAATGATCGTCATCCCCATCTCCTTATTTAAGCGGTCCAGCATGCTAATCAAATCTTTCGCTGCAATCGGATCTAGCTGAGACGTCGGTTCATCCAGCAACAAAACGGTTGGTTTCAACAGTAAAACCGATAGTAAATTAAGCATCTGCTTTTGTCCGCCCGATAGTTCAGATGGCTTCAACCTGAGCAAATCTTCCATACCGAAAAAGTGAACCATTTCAGCAACGCGTTTGCGCATTTCAAAATTGGAATACCCTAGATTTTCTAATCCAAATACAATTTCTTGCATCACTTCATCCATCACAATTTGGTTGTCCGGATCCTGAAACACAAGCCCAATTTGTTCAATTAACATCCGTTCGTCACACGCATCTAAAGAGGTTCCTTTATACAAGATTTCTCCAGTCAAGTCGCCAACTGGTGCTAATTCCTTTTTCAATAAACGAAGCAATGTTGTTTTCCCACAGCCTGTAGGGCCACATAATACAACAAACTCTCCTTCGTTCACCGTCAAGTTGATGTTTTTCAGCACATCCCACTTCGCTTCAGGAAAAGCAAAAGACACATTTTTTAGATTGAAAATTTCCATTTGAGTTGTTCTCTCCCTTCAACAAGTAACGGAAACGACAGCAATACTATGAAACTTGCAAGCATAATCCAGTCGATTGCGTAAAATTGAAGCGTTCCAAGTTCCGGATAAATGACGATTTTTCCATAGCCTAAAAATCCACCTGCCATGCACATTGTAAAAAGCGACACGAGTGCAACTAGCCAACCTTTGTCCCGACCATCCATTTTGTAGGGAACATAAGGGCTTCGTTTTCCAATACCATAGCCACGGGACTTCATCGAATCCGCCGTTTCAATCGCTTCTTCCAGCGACCACGTTAGCAAAATTTGCATCATGACCATCCCATTTTTCGCACGGTCTTTTAACGGCCCAGACGACATCGTCATCCCTCGTATGCGTTGCACGTCATTGATTTCATCCAATCTCCCTTTTAATAAGGGTACAAATCGAATGACAAGCATTGTTAAAAATGCTGTTTTCGGCAGAAATTTAGAAAACACGAACAAAAACTTATTCCCATTTAGAATTAAATTAAAGGAGATAAATAGGAGCAAAATTAAAACCAAAGATAAGGCCATCACAATCCCATACATCGTCGCTTCAAGAGTCACTTGTTTGCCGCGGAAATAAAAGAAAATATGCGTCCCTCTTGAATTGATAAATGGGTTAATTAGAATAATAAGCGCGCTCATAATGACAAGCATTGGAGCCCACTTCTTAAGCGACTCTCCCCTGTCATGTACAATGTTCACAGCGATTAAAAGAAGACAAGCAATGAGTAAAAAAAGTGGGTGATTCACAAATAGTGCGATCACACCCACACAAACGTAATAGGAAAATAGTACAAACGGATGGTAGCCACGAAAACCGTTTTCCATATTGGTACACCGTCTTTCATAAAACGAAATTTCGTTCATAATTCAAGCGAAAAACCGACCTACTATGTAATTCGAACACAATAGGCCGGATTTCATCATCTGCGAAAAGGTTGCAAATTCGCGTTTAAATCTTCGCCAAGGTTTGTAGTATACAACCACTCAACGCGATCTCCTGCCTGTAACTTGACTGCACCTGCACCACGGTCAGGGAAAATTCCATTCACGCGGTACATCCAGCCACTTCCTTGCCCTCTATCAAATTCATAGACATTTGCGATGCCTTCAATGTACCCCGTGCCGCCTTGACCACCACGATAATCCATTTGAATCTTGTGCTTTTTAGTAATGTTAATTAATGCTTTTAACACCGTATCCCCATCACTGATTTCCACTTTAGTCGGCGCTAAGGGGACTTCACTTCCAGAAATAACGACGGAATAGGTAACGGTGCTTGCCGGTGGTTCAGGTACTTTTTCCGGTTCAGCAGGTTTCTCAGTTGGTTTTTCGGCCGGTGGTGGTGGCTTTGGAGCCGCTTCAACTGGGGGCTTTTTATCATCAACGGAAGGTTTGGATGTTGTCCCTGTTCCGCCACTTATAGGTTTTGATGGTTCACTTGGTTTCTTTTCAATCTTTTCTTCATTCTTTACTTGGTCAGCAGTCTTTTTTTCTACCTCTACTGGCTCAGAAGGTTTTTCATCTTCAACCTTGGAATCGACCTTAGTCTCAGCAACTGGGGATTCTTCAGATTCTACAGGCACTACTTCGACTTTTTCTATTTCATCCTCATCAAGATCTTCACCTGGCGTTTCTTCCAGTTCAATTGGCTTTTCTAAGCCCGTCGGTTTTTGTAAGGAAGCTCCACATGCACTTAATACAAACAACATAAGCGCAATAACAAATAAGGTCCTAAGCAACTTGACAGCATTCTTCACGGTTAGCCTTCTCTCCTTATTAGTCTAGTTTCTCGAAAAAGTTGACTAGCATTTTTGCTGCGTGAGCACGAGTTGTCGAGTTGCTAGGATTGTATTTACCATTTGATCCTGACGCAATTTCTAGTTCATATAACATTGAAATCGCATTGATTGTTTCTTCGTCTGCATTTCCAAAGTCCGAAAATGGTGCTTTCCCGGTAGCTTGGTATTTCACACCTGTTTTAATTTTATATGCACGTTCCAACATTAACGCCATTTGCGCACGTGTTACATTATTGTTCGGATTGAAACTTCCATTCGGATTAACAATTAGTCCGTGATGGTAAGCTGCAGCAATCTCTTGTTGTGTCTCACTATGGTATCCACCAATATCCTTAAACGGAGATGATTTTGTAGTTTCTAAATTCAATGCACGAACAAGTAAAGATACGGCATGAACACGTTTCAACTCACTGTCAGGCTTAAAACTCCCATCAGGATAGCCTTTAATAATATTTAATTGAGCCGCATCTTCAATAAATTCTATCGCCCAGTGGCCATCTACATCTGTAAACGCAATCGACTCTGGAAGTGGCGTTACCGTTTCACCGGTAAAATCATACAGAGACCCCTCGCCTTTTACATACAAATCGAATGCCACTAATGCTTGCAATGCTTGTTCTGAAGCCATTCCATTTGAAGCTGCATCATCTATTGTGTGCTTAAATCCACCATCTTCGGATTGGTAACTCAATAAATGGTCAATCAGATGCGCACCTTTTTTTGTGAATAAATCACTTTCTGGGTCGATCTTATTTGCAGTCAAACCAATGATGACTTGTGACGTTGCTTCACTTGAAATTCCGCCAACAAATTGTTCATTAAACCCGCCTGATGCTTCTTGCGATTTTGCTAAAAATGAGACCGCTTTGTCTATCGCGTTCTTCACTAAAGGTTGATCATCATAAGGTGCCAATGCCGTTAAAGCCATTGCCGTAATGTCAAAGCTGGACGCACCATCTTTCGAAGTAGACAAGCTCCAGGATCCCTCTTCTTTTTGGTGCATTAATAATTCTGCAATTAGTTTTTCACGTGTCCATTTTGCAGTGTTCGGAACTTCAAATCCGTTGGAATCAAGTGCAAGTAAAGCAAAAATGATACCATTGTTCCCTTGAAACGTAATGCTGTCTTCACCTGACGTCCATGACTCGCTATTATAAATCTTTTCAATCAGGTTAAATCCTTTGCCGTCGATATTCATTGGGTTTTTGCCAATAGCAACCCCAGCAATCGCAAGACGCTCAACATCCGTAATCTTCATGCGGCCTTTTCCAGACTTACTGATTACCTGTTCTTGCAAGTTTCTATTGAAATTCTCATGGTACGCTTTTGGAACGGTCTTTCCTGCTCTTGCTAGCCCGATTGCTTCCCATTCGCTTTCAACACCGGATTTAGTTATGTATTCACTAACTTCTTCAATTGCCTGGCGTACTTGAGTGATAGTAGTATCATTTGCTTTAGCTGTATTTGTCGGAGTAATGACCAACGTTAAAAGAAGCATCGCAATAGCTAGTTTTGAAAGCATCCTAGTAATCATCTTCAAATAATTCCCCTCCATTAAATAGAGCAAGTCTTGCATCTAAAAATAGAATGCAAGACTGTTCTCTAGTTATTTTATGTGTTCAAAGAAATTGACAAACATTTTTGCAGCTTGTCCTCTTGCAGTTGCGTTCGCTGGCATATATTTACCATCCGAACCGGTTGCAATGCCAAGCTCATATAACATGGTAATTGCATTTTCTGTTTCTTTGTCCACGTTTCCGATATCTGGATACGTTACTTTTTGTGACGTGACGTATTTCTTGCCTGTTTTTTGCTCATATGCTCTGTAAATCATCAGTGCCATTTGAGAACGAGTCACCTTATCTTTTGGCCTGAAGTTTCCAGCCTGACCGATAACGAGACCGTATTTATAAGCCGCCGCAATTTCGGCTTGCGTTTCTTCCGCATAACCGCTGATATCTTTGAACGGTACAGCTTCTTCTGTTTCTAAACCTAACGTTCGAACAAGTATCGAGGCAGCTTGTGCACGTGATAAGTCGGCGTTCGGCTTGAACGTACCATCCATCTGACCTTTAATAATGCCTAGGTCAGCTGCTTGTTGGATATATTCTTCTGCCCAATGGCCTTTGATATCTGTTAACTCAACCTTTTGAGTCGTTGATTTGAATAACAAGAACTCTGTGAAATGATTCGTTTTGACGATTAAATCATTTCCACTTACATAATAGTAAACATCCGCTTTTGGATCCGTTCCGATTAACGCGAACTTTCCATCTGTGCCAATGATTCCAGCTTCTAATCCAGCCTTCCCTTTAAACGTAAGCGATACATGTTGATCAAATTTAATTGATTGATCTCCGCCGGCTTTTATTCGGAAGTCTACTTTCGGTATTTCTTTACCCACTGCTTTCAATACCTTATTAATCGCTTCAAGATCACTTTTACTCGTACTTTGGTTCGTTGGAACTTGAAGTTTACCGTCCCATGCCGACGTAACCTTTGTACCTTGTGAAATTTCTAATACGGAATCGCCACGTGGTGCTGTTACTTGTGGTAATTCGGTAGTAGCCGTGCCAAAGTTTAAGATAACAGGTGTAGAAATATTGCCTTGAAGTTTTTCATCCAAAACAAATGGTTGATTTGGTGAGACTGTGACTTCTTGTGTTTCTGGAGTTGGCCCCTCTCCACCGTCAGGGACATAACCGCCGATATCTTTACCGAGATCTTTTGTGTACTGCCAACGGAGAACATCTCCATCTTTTAAGATGTAACTTCCGGCACTATAATTTGGGAATGTACCGTTAACGGAATACATCCAACCACTTTCTGGTCCCCCATTAAATTCCCTTAGCCCCTGAATTGCTCGTACATATAGTGCTGTTCCGCTACCACTATAATCGATTGAAATTCCTTTTTCATCGACTACTCTTTTCAATAATGTAAACGCCGTATCCCCACTTTGAAGCTCGACGTCTACTGCTTGGATGATATCCGTACCATCCATCGTTCGTTTTTCAACGGAAAGTTTTACTTTTTCTGTAGACGGTACAGTAGTTCCACCACCGCCACCCGTACCTGGCGGGTCTGTTTCTATAACCTCCGTTTCAAACGTTAAAAACTCAGTGAAATGTTTCGTTTTGATAATAAGGTTTTTGCCATCTTGATACGCATAAACTTCTTTCTTCGGATCATTCACCATTGGTATTAACGTGAATTTGCCGTCGACATCTATAAAGCCTGCCTCGTTTGAACCAAGATTGCTAAACGTTAGGCTCACATGCTGATTAAACTCAATCGATTTGCTTCCGCCTACCTTAATGTGTCCAGTAACATTTTTCAGTTTTTTCCCAGCAAGCGCACTTTCAATCCTTTCTTTAACTTGAGCTGTCGTTTCCTTTTTAGTTGGGGCTTGTATTTTTTTATCCCAATCGCCTACCACTAACGTTTCCGATAAAATTTCCAATTTCACACCCGCGCGATCTGCGGTGATACTTGGAAGTTCGTTGTCAAATTTCAACACAACAGGAGTAGAATCAGCTACGGTTGAATCCACCTTAAGCGTAAAGGATGATTCATCCGATGAAACTGTTATCTCCAGATCTTCTTCACCAGGTTCAGGTTTAGGATCTAACTTAACATCGGACATATCATATAGCGCTGTTTGACCGTTTAACAAACGATTGTAAGCAGCCAGTGTATATCCAGCTTGCTCAGTTGCCATAGCATCCGATTTTGTATCGGATAGAGTGTGTTTGAAACCTCCATCTGTTGCATTGTAATAAGTCATGATATTTGAAATAACTTTATTAAAACGCGGATCTTTATTCGCATCAATGCCTAGGCTAGCAAGTGCAGTGACAACTTGAGTCGCACTTTCAACATTTTCTGTTCCCCGTGATGCATATCCGCCATTTCCTAGTTGCATAGTAGCCAGTTGGGTCAATGCTACATCTACGGCAGCTTTTACCTTTTGATTACTATTGTAATAGGGCGCTAATGACTGGAGTGCCATTGCTGTCATGTCAGGGTCTGCTTTGTCTCCTGATAGAGCCCATCCGTTGTTGGCAAGTTGCTTATCTAAAATATGATTGATTAGTTTTTCACGTGTTGTCGTTGCCGTTTTCGATAATTCGAAATCTTTAGTATCAAGGGCGATTAATGCGTAATAGGCGCCATTTATACCTTGCCAAATAACTTTGTCAAAATCCGACAATTTCTCAATTAAGTTATAACCGCCAACATTTGTCGGGTCTTTTCCAATGGCAGTTAGAGCAAGAATCAATCGAGAGTACTCGGTGTATTTATTTTGATCTAACTCGCCTTTTACGGATACGACATGTTTAACAACATTATTATAATAAGTGTCATAATAGCTTGCCGGTACTTTGTATTCACCACGAGCTAATGTAAGGATCCGCCACTCGTTACCGAAATTTGGATTAGGTAGGTTATCCACCATGTACTTTCCGACAGTGTCGTATGCTTGTTGTGTTGGTGCTTGTACAGCAGCCTTTGTCCCCGCCTTTTTAGCATTATTAAATGCTTCCGTGGCTTGATTTAACGCTAAAACTTTCGCATCAATATTTTCTTGAATTGCTGTTTCATCTGCAATCAGGTTTTGGGCAGATAGAATGATATTTACATACGCGTCTAATTCGGCTTGTGTTACCCAATTTTCAGTAGTGTCTATATCTTTTCCGTCTACACTTACTTTTACTAAGTCTTTGTTTTGCTCAGCTTCCTCAATCGCTGTTTGTAATGCTATTGTGTCAACTTTACTTTCAGCACCATCAATAATTGTAATTGTTGGGAAGATGCTATAGTATCCTTCTCTTCCAGATGCCGTAAAGTTCGGGTTTGCTCCTACAGTTGGGTCAATATTTCGGTGATCCCCGATTGGACTACCAAGTGAGCCCACACGAATATGACCATCTTGCAAACTATATTTCCCACTATGTTCGGACGGAATTGTAAATGTAA
>NZ_JBTLRN010000016.1:18618-71404 GCF_054482775.1 Sporosarcina sp. CAU 1771
AATGTAAATGTTAAGGCAGGCTTGTATCACCCTTTATATCAAACGTTCTACCAGTATAAGCACACCCGAGTGTGAGCCCACACGAATATGACCATCTTGCAAACTATATTTCCCACTATGTTCGGACGGAATTGTAAATGTAATACTATTCGCCTGTGTTGCCATATTGTACTGTCTTGCATCACCTGACAACAAGGTTTGTTCAGGACCAGCAAAGAACCTTAACTGCCCTTGAAAATTATAAATACCTGAAAGTTTGTTAGCTGGGAAAGAAAGCCCTTTAAAAGTTACTTTTACCTGATCTCCTGCTACAATTTCTTGACTAGGGTTTGTAAGATTTTCAATTCTTACGTCAAGTGGACGAGCTGTCATCACATGGTATTCAGCTTTGCCATCCTTTGCTACTTTAACAATATTGCGCCCTTCGGTTAACAAAGCTGTAAAAGAACCATCTTGATTTGATGTTACTCCATCCGTTGAAAACGTCGCTGTTCCATAAGAAGCCGTGTCTAAACCGTGATTTATTTCTGGGCTAAGCACACTGACCGTGCTACCTTTAGTAGGTGTAAATGTGAAATAAGCACCTGGCTCATCTTTAACGTAATAAACACTATCAATATCTGCATCAAAAATACCGTTTTGAAGGTTCATAATCGCATTGCCTGTTTTACCTTCATTTGCTTTTTGGTTGCGCTCTTGATTACTTTCGATGCCTGTTGAAATGCCTGTTTCACCTTGGCCAACTGTTACAACAAATAGACCGACATTTTCTGGCCAAATTGCACTAAATGCATCATCCGCATCCTTAATGTATGTTGAACCGTTTACTTTCAGCGCATCATAAGTAACTTTTACAATCGCTGTCCCATCTTTTAAGGCCTTTACTGTCGCATAGCTTCCTGGTTTTCCAGGTTCAATTCCCACTACATCATCACCTGTAATAATTTCATAATGAAAATCAGGCTCAAAGAAGTAGTTACTAATGCCTTCAATTAAAGCTTGCCAACTACGTAGAGGAAGTAATTTAAAATCGTCACCTTGATTTAACTTCAAATGATTTTGTTCATTAATATTTAAATATAGGTTGCCTTCGAGATACGTACCTTTATTTAAAATAGCCGTCGGTGGTAAAATATCTAGCTGCTCTTTCGTAATTTCCATTTTTGCATTTTGTGCATTCGCTGCGAAAGTACCTGTATTTGTCAGCTTTCCTTCTTGGTTCACACGGTAATTATAGGTCCCGTTGTTCGAAAGCTTGAATGCATATGTTTTTGTACCATCAGTATTGATTATTGCTTCACTTTCAGGTTGGATTTCCCCAAACGCGATGAAGTGTTTAACTTTTTGCCCCACAAACAATTCAGCTTCCTGTGGAATTGTGAATGTTACATTTCCTGAGAATGGAATTGCCACATTTATTGCTTGGGCTGATGATGCAATTGGTATTGTAATAACATTACTTAACGCAATAAATTCAGTGTGTTTTGCATCAGGTTCAAATGTATAGAAATATGTCTTCCCCGTAAGTGCCAAGACAGGAATTTGACCTTGTGCAGTTACTTCACCAAACTGTAATGACGTATCGTCTGGCGAATTCTGTCCCACTTTGACAGTGTAATCATTGTTTACAGTCCAACCTGCATTACTTGCTTTAAAATTAAGTTGGCGGAATTGAAATTCTTGATTTTCTTCGGCAGTAACTGTTAGTTGCCCGCCACCGACACTGTTATCGTTGCTATCAAAACCTTCATATCGGTAGTTCCCAACTTGTAGAGTTGTTGAATAAACTCTATACGGCCCTTCAACACCATCTCCGATACTGATTTCTTGTTGGTTAGCATCGTAGAGCTTAAGGCTAACTGCCTTAGGTGCAACGGTAAACTTTACTTCACTTTCAACAGATGATCCTGTTTTTAATCCAGCACTTTTTGCCTGATTAAATGCTTCCGTGGCTTGATTTAACGCTAAAACTTTCGCATCAATATTTTCTTGAATTGCTGTTTCATCTGCAATTAGATCCTGAGCAGATAGAATGATATTTACATACGCGTCTAATTCGGCTTGTGTTACCCAATTTTCAGTAGTGTCTATATCTTTTCCGTCTACACTTACTTTTACTAAGTCTTTGTTTTGCTTAGCTTCCTCAATCGCTGTTTGTAATGCTGTTTTATCAACTTCTTCTATTTCTTCTTTTCCATCTAATACATCGGTTAATTTTTCAAGTGCTGCATCGACACCTGCTTGGCTGCTTTCCATATTTATAAGCTGTGCGTATGCCGCATTATAAGCAGACTGTACATTTGCATTTGCTAAAATTTCGTTTTTGTTTGGGGCACTATTAATCTCTGCAACTTTTTCTGTTAGTGCATCTTTGTTGGCTGGATTAATATAACTATCTTCACCACTACCTCCGCCTAAATCACTTCCAAGGCCATGTACTGTAAACTGCCATCTAATGACGTCGCCATCTTCTGGAAACACCTGGGAGGCACCTACAGGGATAAACTCATTATTGACCGCTACCATCCAACCAGACATATTCGTGTAATCATATTGACCTAACCAATCAGATTTCGTTCGCCCATCAATTTGGCCAGATTTATCAAGAATGTATTGTGGAATTTTCACTTCTCCGGGATTTGGATCATAAACAGATGCTAAATAGAAGCTGTCGTCTATAGTTCCAGTGTTGCTATAATTCTCATCCCCTAAAAAGTCAACCAAAACTTGAGCAACTTTATCTCCCTTATTAAAAGGTACTTGAACAGGCTCTTTTATGTATCCTTGTCCTAGGGTAAATTTTTCAACAGAAATCGTCACGTAGCCGGCTGGTTCAGCCTCATCTAGTGCCATAATCTCGATTTTTGCACTATCATCCGTTGTACTTGAGTCGGGCATTTCTGTATCTATCCCGGTATCTATATCGGTGTCTATATCCGACCCTTCTTCATTTTCTTCATCAATAATAGTCGTGGAACTATTGTCCAATTCGTTCGATTCGAACTCCCGTACTTCTGCAATTGCAGCTGGTGATAATAGCGAGAATGATAAGATGAAAATCATTGCTATATTCAACCACTTTTTAAGAATACTCATTTTTTACCTCCTCAAATTTGTTTTACAAACCTGCACCTAACAATCTTCCTATTAGTCACAACACCCCCCATCCCTTGTATAGAAACCAAAAAGCCCTCACCTCCAGAAAAAAGAGATAAGGGCAGATGTATGCTCAATAAATAGACGAATAGATTGAAAGATACACGATGCTACCTTTTTCCTGGAAGGTATAATGCATGGATATCTTGGCAAGTCTCCTGACTTATGGGTTGAATCGTTTCTTCTGCCTTCCCAGTTTTTCAACCAGTGGCTGTGTAGAAGTCACTTCCCAATTACAGTGGCCGGACCGTTCAGGATTTTCACCTGATTCCTTATTAATCTTTTACCCGAAGGCAAAGAACCAAAATAGTTAGTATTTAGTTGTCATTTATTAGTATAGAAGTATTGGGAAATTTATGCAACTTCTATTTTCCCACTCCAAAAACCGTCGATATATTACAATCCGGTCGTTTCCCGCACAAAAAGGATTCCCCATAGAAACATTATTTACCAGAACTCCGTATTTTTTGTGGAAACGCAATGCCAGTGTGTGACATTGACGTTGTTTCAGACGGGACTTAAGTAATGATTCGCCGATATGTGGTGTGATTGCGTCGATATAAGCCCGATATGTGCCGATATACACTCCAAATGCGTCGATAAAACACAATCCTGTTGTTTCCCACATACAAAAAAAGAATGCCTCACGAATGAGACATCCCTCTGTTCAGTTACCACGATCGATTCCAAATAGGCGCTACGCTTGAGAACTTACCTTTGTAATAAGCAAGCGGATTTCCGTCGTCAAATTCCATAGATGTAACTTTCCCCACATAGATTACGTGGTCGCCGCCGTCATATGTCGCCCAAGGTTCGCAGTCTACATACGCTAGTGCGTCTTGTATGCGGTCTCCGTACTTCCCTTTTTCGAATGTAAAAGGTGGCTTATCAAATATCCGACCTGCAAAGTGCATTGCTGTATCTTGTTGGTTTTCTTTAAGAATATTTACAGTGAACGTATTGTCTTTTAAAAAATCGACTGCCTTCGTTGTTCGATCTACTGAAACGAGGACGAGTGGTGGATCAAGTGATACGGATGTAAATGAATTTGCAGTGAAGCCGTGCGTTCCTTGATCCGTTTCACAAGTTACAACTGTTACACCCGTTGCAAAACGTCCCATACAATCCCTAAATTCCTTCGTGTCCAAAGATATCACCCCTCGTGCTTTCTATTACAAATAGTATATGTGTATTTATTTATCTAGTCCATTGAAAATACTTTAAAACAAGAGATTAGCGGGGGAAAACACAGTTATTTATTTACAGGAATCCCTCTACCATACATTTCGTGGTGCGAAATATATATTTTTATGTTATACTGAGGAAGTAAGACATTAATCCGAACACTTTGATTACTCCCTTTTATTTGTATTAACTGCAAAATTAGTGGTTCATTCGGAAATAATATGTTTTTAAATATTATAGGAGGTACTTATGTTAAAGTTTGAAAATGTATCAAAAGTGTACGACGGTGGATTTAAAGCAGTAAAGTCCGTCAACTTTGAAATTGAAGCAGGTGAATTACTTGTCCTTATTGGGCCCAGTGGTTCTGGTAAGTCTACCACAATGAAAATGATCAACCGCATTATCCCCCACACAAGCGGAACAATCTCCATCAACGGCAAGGATATCAAATCCTACAACCAAGCCGAACTTAGAAGAAGCATTGGTTATGTCATTCAACAAATCGGCCTTTTCCCCCATTATACGATTGAAAAAAATATTGCTATCGTTCCTCAACTAAAAGGTTGGAAACAGGACGTTATTCAAGCACGTGTAAAAGAACTTCTTGAATTAGTTGGTTTAGATCCTGAAATTTACGCAACTCGTTACCCAAAAGAACTTTCAGGTGGTCAACAACAACGTATCGGTATTGCGAGAGCTTTAGCATCTAATCCTGATATTATTTTAATGGATGAACCCTTCAGTGCGCTTGACCCAATTTCACGGGAGCAGCTGCAAGGTGAATTGCTTTCATTGCATAAGAAACTGAAAAAGACAATAGTTTTTGTAACACATGATATGGACGAAGCGCTAAAAATGGGCGATCGTATTGCCATCATGAAAGATGGAGAGTTGCTGCAATTAGACACTCCTGAGAAATTACTTCACGAGCCTGCACACGGATTTGTTGAAGAGTTTATGGGTAAACACAGAATCATTCAAAATCCTGAACTCATGCCCGTTACTGAAATCATGTCGGAATCCATCGTTACTTCACTTCCGAATCGTTCTCCGGAAAGAGCCCTCGCTCTCATTCGACAACGAAAAATTACGAATCTTGTCATCGCCGATGAAGATAACAAACTACTCGGTATCGTGTCTGCTTACGATTTAATTAAAAAATTAGATAAGATTAAAACGATTGACGAAATTATGACTACTTCGGATGCTGTTTTACTTGATTCAGCTTCAGCAAAAGATGCAATTATTATGATTGACTCTTCAGCATACGGAATGATTCCAGTTGTTGATAAAGACCATAGAATATTAGGTCTCGTTACTCGCGGTTCCTTACTTTCCGCCATGTCCAGCCAGTGGACAGAAACGGAGGATGATTTAGTTGAATAACATGAATATATGGCAACAACTCGTTGAACAAACTCAATTACGCTGGGGAGAAGTGCTAAGTGCAACTTCCATCCATATACAGCTCGTATTTTTCTCGATGATCATTGCAACAGTTCTTGCGGTTACTCTTGGAATTGTCGTAACACGTGTACCTCAACTGAAAACAATTGTTTTAGGTGGAACAGGTATTCTTCAAACAGTACCAAGTTTAGCTCTACTCGGATTTATGATTCCAATTTTCGGAATTGGTGTAAAGACAGCTATTGCTGCACTATTTCTTTATTCGTTACTTCCAATTATGCGAAATACGTATACAGGAATTAAAGATGTTGATCCGGCTACGATTGAAGCTGCACGTGGTATGGGTATGACAAGCATGCAAATTCTAGTGAAAGTTGAACTACCACTCGCAATCCCAGTAATTATGGCTGGTATTCGAACAGCTGCAGTTATTAACGTTGGTAATGCTACACTTGCTGCCTTTATTGGTGCTGGTGGACTAGGGGACTTTATTTTCTTAGGTATTACGCGCGGAATCGATGGACTTATTTTACTTGGAGCCATTCCAGCCGCACTTCTTGCGCTCGTCCTTGAAACGTTCTTTAGTGCCGTTGAACGTTGGACAACGCCGGAAGGGTTGAAAAAATAATGAAAAAGAAATTAATTTTAAGTTTCGTAACGATTCTACTTGCGAGTGTTCTTTCGGGGTGTATTTTCATAGAGAAAGATTCACTTCGTCTCGGGTCCAGGAACAACACTGAAAGTATTATTTTGTCGCATGTTATGGGGCAATTAATTGAAGACAAGTCGGAAATCGAAGTTTTGTATAAAGAAAACTTGGGTGGATCATCGGTAGTATGGAACGCGATTACAAACGGCCATATCGATGTCATTCCAGATTATACGGGAACAATCGTTGTTACGTATTACCATGAAGAACCTGGTACAGCCGAAGAAACGTTGAAAATGACCAAGGAACTTGTTGATGGTGACGGTCTTGTCGCATTTAACACGTTCGGCTTTAACAATACGTATACACTCGCACTTGATGAGTCGATTGCTGAAGAAAACAACATTGTCACATTCAGTGACTTCGCTGCATATTCACAAGATTTTACGTTAGGTGCTGTGTTTGAATTTATTGACCGACCGGATGGTTTACCTGGTTTTCAAGAGGAATATGGTCTTTCATTTAAAACTGTAAAAGGAATGGACCATGGAATGATGTATCGCTCGATTAGTGCAAATGAAGTAGATGTTATTAACTCATACACGACAGATGGGCAGCTTCAAGTCTATGATTTACGAGTGTTAGAAGACGATAAGTCTTACTTCCCGCCGTATCATGCGCTTCCACTTGTTCGAAAAGAGACTCTCCAGGAATATCCTGAATTAGAAGAGATCCTTAAGCAACTCGAGGGTATGATTGATGAAGAAGCGATGCAAATCATGAACGGTAAAGTCGATAACGACGGCATGATGGTCGAAGTTGTTGCGAGAGAGTTTTTACAGGAAATCGGTTTGATTGATAAATAAGCCTGATAATTTTGGACGACTTCGATGGAATATCGAAGTCGTTTTTTTGTGGTTGATGCAGGACTTAAGTAGTGATTCGCCGATATAGTTCGTGTATGTGGCGATAAACACTAGTAAGTTGCCGATATAGGCACACGATACGGCGATATACACCCCATGTACGTCGATAAAAATAAAAGCCAGTCAGTTTTTTGTATTTACCAAAAAACTGGCAGAGACATAACTATTATGGATTCTTAAGATTTACATAATTGGTTATATATTACTACTCAGTGTGATACAATATACTCACCAACTAAAAGGGGATGAGGAAGAATGAGAGAATTAAAGAAATTCACTATGCTTTTCTCCATACTTTTTATACTTTTTTTACCATTAACTAAAACTGAAGCCGCAAGCAACTTTACCGATGTTCACCATTACCAAGATGAAATTGGCTACTTAGTCAATAAGGAGATTATTAAAGGCTACCATGATAGGACTTTTGCACCACTTAAAAGTGTTACAAATGCACATGTTGCCGTCATGATGGTGCGAACACTTCAATTGGATACCGCAAACATTTCGAACCCTGGATTTAGTGATGTACCAACCACTCACCTTTACTACAAAGAAATTGCAGCTGCTACTCAAAGTGGTTTATTCGCAAAAGGACAATTTTTCAATCCTGAAAAAGCGAGTACTCGAGGAGGAATGGCAAGAGCGATTGTTGCCGGATTAAATCTGAAAGGCGATACAACAATTTCTTTCTCGGATGTTTATTCAACAAATATAAACCGTGAATATATTTCCATTTTAGCCGACAACAACATTACCACAGGCTACACCGATGGAACCTTTAAACCAAACGATCCTCTAAGCAGAGCACATTTTGCCGTTTTCCTTTCAAGAGCATTGAATGATGAATTTAGACCTATTCCCTCTACAACTCTTACAACTTCCCAAATTAATGAATTGCACGACAATAAAATTGTAACGATATATACAGAACATGCTCAAAGCACTGGACAAGGCAGTGGTATTTTAATAGGTGAAGGCCTTGTACTAACTAATGAACACGTTATTGATCAAATGAAAAACGGGGTCGTGCGTTTTAATAATGGAGACATTGTTGATATTGCAGGAATCGTTCGAATGGACAAGAATAAAGATCTCGCTTTAATTAAGCTAGCTAAGAACATTCAAATGGAGAGCGTTACATTTAGGCCATTTAACCAGCTAACTAAAGGTGAAAAAGTAGTCGCAATTGGAAGCCCACTTGGTTATTCAAATACGATTTCCGAAGGGATTATTAGCGCTCTACACAGGGAAATGAATGGCGTTAATATGATTCAAACAACTGCTTCTATTGACAGCGGTAGTTCTGGTGGTGGACTATTTGATCAACAGGGTAGATTAATAGGTGTTACTACAGGAGGAAGAAAAGATAGTGTTGCAAATATTAACTTTGCTGTTTCTGTATCCGAATTAAATGATTGGGATTCAATCATTTCTTCGTCATACAACAACATCCCGATTCTTAACAATAAACCGAGCATTCCGGATACGAATTATTCTTCCGAGCTCTTCCGAAATGTTAAAATGGGCATGACTAAGAGCCAAGTAAAATCAGTCGAAACTGCTAGACTGATTAACGAAACTAGTACTTCTCTTCTCTATGCAGATACTTCGTACAGAGGTTTTCCAGTAGATGTTTATTATACTTTTGATAGATACGGATTAAGCAGCATATTCATCACTTTTCTGGGTACAACTACTTTCACTCTAGAAGAGTTAGAGTTATTATTTGAATACGTTCTCTATGAAATGGAAGAAGAGATAGGCTTGGCTGACTATTTAGATACAAATTGGCTTGATGATGATAACGGATATGATTTAATAGCGCATTGGTACTCTCCAGTAAAAGCTTCTTGGAGAATTCATATGACATATGATTACAAAGAAAACGCATCTATATTAATTATGAGCGATAATAATTAATCCCACAAACACTATACAAATTTTATAGGATATTAGACTAATCGATAAGTAAATACACGCAAATAAAACACTCCAAACGTTTGAAGCAATGAACGTGTGGAGTGTTTTATTATGGATAAATTATTATGAGTAACTAGAATTATTAATCTACAATTGATCATTTTACATCATCAAAAGGAAGTGAGACGAAAGAAAGCTTCGTTTCCCCGTCTTCAGCAATGCCCTCTATTCGCTTTTTTAACAACCAGAATTTACTTAGCTCTTTCTTAACTCACGCTTTAATATTTTACCAGAAGGATTACGTGGCAACGCTTTGATGAATTCTACCTCTTTAACTTTCTGAAACTTCGCCAATTTTTCATTGCTAAAGTGCATTATTTCTTCACCGCTACATTGTTGCTCTTCTTTTAATACTACATACCCTTTTTTTATTAATAATTAATATCCGACACTCCATTATTCACTAAAAATCTCCGGCATGCTTCTTGGAATCGTGTATTTATGTATACATTCCGCCACTGATATTAATCACATGCCCATTAATATAATTCGAAAGTGGAGATGCTAAGAAGAAGATGCTTTCTGCTGCTTCTTGGGCTGTTCCAACACGTTTTTGAGGGATGGATTGTTTAAACATTTCTCTAACTTTTTCAGGAATACCAACCGCTACACCATCGACAACTTCTCCAAGTTCTTTTGCTTGAGTTAAACGAGTGTCTATTACTCCAAAAGCGACTGCATTACAATTTATATTAAAACCTGCCCATTCTTTTGCTACGGTTTTTGTTAACCCAATTAATCCGGCTTTTGCGGAAGCATAGTTTGCTTGGCCGGCATTCCCCATAACACCTGCAAGGGAAGATACATTCACGATTTTACGGTGATTCACTATCCCTTGCTCCATTTCCGCCTTCGCTGCATCACGAAAATACGGGGCTGCTTCACGAATCAAACGAAAAGGTGCAATGAGATGAATATCTAACATTTTTTGAAATTGATCGTCTGACATTTTATGAATGACGTTATCCCATGTGTAGCCCGCACTGTTCACTAAAATATTCAATTTACCATAAGCTTCAATCGTTTTACTCATAATTTCTTTTGGAAAATCAACTGCTGTAATATCTCCGACAACTGCGATTGCATCTCCGCCTTTATCTTTGATAGCTTGAACTACCTCTTCCGCTGGCTCTCTATCCATATCGGAAATTACGACACGTGCCCCTTGTTCTGCCATCATTTCCGCTAATGCACGTCCCACGCCTCTACCTGAACCTGTTATAATTGCTACTTGCCCCTCTACTAATCTCATCAATAATTCCTCCCTTTTCTCCCTAAATAAATTAAACTAATTAGCCTTTATACTTCCGACTACGTCTAGTTACCTTCTAATTAATTGGAGTATAACTAGACGAATTTTATGCAAAAAACATCCGCTCAACATAGACATCAACGGTCTGTATAGTTTTTAGTTCAACTAATATAGTCCTCTTTTTCAATCATTCTTCGCGACAATAAATTGACCTGTTAATTTTATTTCATCGTCTTGATTTTTTACAATTAGTTCACCGATTAAGCGTTTTTCACCATTCTCTTCTGTTTCCTCTGTAATGTGACCGTTTACATTTAGTTGTTCACCGGGATAGGACATTTTAGTAAATCGCACTTTAAATTGGCGTAAATCTTTTCGTGGAAACCACTGAGTAAGTGCTTGTCCGGCAAAGCCCATCACAAGCATTCCATGAGCAATAACTCCACCTAGTCCTGCCTGTTCTCCAATAGGAACAACGGTGTGAATAGGGTTGAAATCTCCCGAAGCTCCAGCATATCGAACTAACTGTATGTGTGAAATTTCTGGTTTTTCCAGTTGTGGCAATGTCATCATCTTTTTTCCTCCTTTAGCAATTTAACTTTAATGCCTTTCAATTACAACACTATGGGCAACAAGTACCTTCTCATTATCTTGATTTTTGTAAGTTGTTTCTGTCATAAATAAGTTCATGCCCTTTTTAACTTCTGCACCTGTTACAGTCATCTGCGCAAATATTTCATCACCCGCACAAATATCACCATAGTATTCATATGCTTGCTCACCGTGCAGAACTTTTAATGGATTCATTTCGAGTACTTTTGTAATAGAGTCGAAATCAGTTCCCGCCCACAAATCAATTGCAGTCGCAAAAGAAGGTGGCATTGGCACATCTCGAAATCCAACCTGTCTAGCTACTTTACTATCCAAATAAATTGGATTATCGTCTCCAATAGCTAAAGCAAATTCTTTAATCTTTCCTCTTTCTACAGTAAATTGATATGGCTCAAACACATATCCTACTTTACTAGTAACCTCTTTTACCATAAATCCTATTCCTCCTTATAACCCTATATTTTTAGCGATAATGTTTTTCATGATTTCATTCGTTCCCGCGTAAATCGAAGCGACAGGTACATCACGGTATCTTCTTGCAATACCATACTCTTCCATATAACCGTATCCCCCATGTAGTTGCAGACATTCACTAGCTACACGTTTCGTCAAATCAGTCAACCACCATTTCCCCATAGAAACTTGTGTGACGATATCTTCTCCTGCCATATGCTTTACAATCAAATCATCCGTAAACACACTACCTATTTCAATCTCCGTTGCCATTTCGGCCATCTTAAATTGAGTGTTTTGAAACTTACCAATCGGCTTACCAAATGCCTCTCGATTCTTCACATACTCCAAAGTCATTTCATACATAACTTTTGCCTGTGCAACAGAACCGATGCATAGATTGAGTCGCTCTTCTTGAAGTTTACTCATTAAATAATAAAAACCTTGTCCTTCTTCTCCTAAAAGATTACTAACAGGGACACGCACATCTTCAAAAATCAATTCCGAAGTATCCTGTGCATGTAGACCAATCTTATCGAGTTGTTTACCTCTTGAGAATCCAGGCATTCCACGCTCAACAACAAGAAGGCTTATTCCTTTATGAGCTGGTACGATTTTTGTATCTGTTTTACAGACAACGACTACCAAATCGGAATGGATACCATTTGTAATAAATGTTTTTTCACCATTGAGAATGTAGTCATCTCCATCTCGAACAGCCGTTGTTTTGACAGCTGCTAAATCTGAACCTGTTCCTGGTTCAGTCATTGCAACTGCGGTAATTATTTCACCTGAAACACATTTAGGGAGCCAACGTTTTTTTTGTTCTTCATTGCCAAAAGCATTAATATAAGGAACAACGATATCATTATGCAGACTAAAACCTAAAAGGCTAGTCCCTACACGTAGCAACTCTTGACTAATCACGACATTATAAGGATAATCCGTATTGAAACCGCCATATTCCTCATCGAGCCACGAACAAAGAAACCCTTGCTCGCCCATCTTACGCCATACTTCACGTGGAATAATTCGATCCTTCTCCCACTGGTCATAATATGGAACTATCTCAACTTCAAGAAACTTACGAAACGCATCCCGAAATATATGATGTTCTTGCTTAAAGTATGTTTTCACCAATTTAACTACCCCTTTTTATCCCTATAACTTAGTTAACTTTTTTCTTCGAATCTTCCCAGTACTGATCACGTAGCGTTCTCTTTAAAATCTTACCCGCACCGCTCTTTGGAATTTCGTCTAGAATTTCAATTGATTTTGGAACTTTATAATTTGCTAGATGTGGTCTAACGAACGAAACTATCTCTTCAGAAGTCACTGAATCAGGTACTTTAAGAACTATACAAGCTTTTACAACCTCGCCCCATTTTTCATCTGGAACGCCGAATACCGCACACTCCAAAACAGCCGGGTGACTAGATAATACATTTTCAACTTCGAGTGAATATACATTCTCTCCGCCTGTAATAATCATGTCTTTCGCGCGGTCAACGATGTAATAATACTCATCCTCATCCTTATAACCTACATCCCCTGTGTAATACCAACCGTCACGAAGTGCATTTTCTGTTTCTTCCGGCAGGTCCCAATAACCTTTCATAATATTCGGACCTTTGGCGATGATTTCCCCCACTTGATTTGTTTCCACTTCCACACCTTCAGGATTCACGACTTTAAGCTCCACACCTTGAACTGGTTGCCCTACTGAAGTTAAGCGTTTCTCCTGTTTTTTGGTTCCACCTATAATGTGATCCTTTTCTTTTAAAATTGTTAATACTGGCGATGCTTCTGTCATACCAAATGCTTGGTTAAACTTCGTATGCGGCATCATTTTCTGTGCCTTTTTCAGCAATTCTGGCGACATTGGTGATGCTCCGTATAATACTCGTTTAACAGAACTAATATCATATTTTTCAAATTCAGGGTCGTGAAATAGGAAGGTCAACATTGTTGGAACGAGTGTACATGCTGTAACTTTCGATTCTTGAAAAGCTTGAAGCACAGCTTTCGGAGTAAACATACGGATAATCGCATGGGTTCCCCCTAACATTGTAAACATATTTGTTGAGGCCTGATCCGCTAAGTGGAACATTGGCGCAGCATGTAGATATATATCATCTTCTGAATAATCTATATTCGTCTTCAAGTGATATGAATTTATCGTTAAATTTTTATGCGTCAAAATAACCCCTTTAGGTCGACCGGTTGTACCTCCCGTATAAAAAATACCAATAACGTCCTCTTCCTCAACGCCTTCGTGAGTTAACCTGCTTTCAGGTTGTTCATCGATCAACTTCTCATACGAGTGCATACCCTCCGAGTCTACTGACTTCACAACTTCGGCATCTTCAGCAATTATGAACTGACCAACTTTAGGTGCATTCTCTTTCAAATAAGGCACAACCTGTAAAAATTCTTTGTGCACATATAATACAGTTACACCTGCATTTCTTAAAACAAATGCAAGTTCTTCAGGATTCGATCGAATATTAAGCGGTACCGTAATTGCACCAAATGAAGACATTGCATACATCAATTCGATATAGCGGAAATCATTCAACATGAGCATGCCTATGCGATCACCTTTTTTAACTCCCATATCTAGTAAAGTCTGCTTAATTTTTGCTGTTCTATTTGCTAGTTCCCGGTAAGTAAATTTGTGCGCGCCGTCAATAATTGCTATCTTCTCTGGATACGTCCGTGCTGCATGTATTAAACTTTTAGTAAAAATCATATTATATCCTCCTCATAATTAAATATTTTTTTGATATTCTTTTCTTGCACCGAAAATGCGGCATTAATAAACTTTAAATGAGACGTTAAACAAAAATTCGTAAAGACTACTTATATTTGAACGAGCGATTGATCACGCTCATGCAAACCCTTTAATAGAAACGTTAGAACGACCTTTTCACGCTGATTTTTAACTTTGTAAAAAAATGAAACAAACCCTCGATCATCTTTTTTGAAGTGAGGTGTACATTCAACCACTTCAATGTGTGCGGTTAATAAGTCCGATGGATATACGGGCTCTAAAAACCGAACTTCATCACATCCAACACCGCAAATGAACTTTTCCGTCATGCTTCCAATTTCAACGCCTAATTTCGTAGCAATTCCCAGTGTAAGAAGCCCTGAAGCAATAATTCCTTTAAAAGGACCATTTCTCGCCTTTTGTTCATTCATATGAATATCTTGTGGGTCATACCGAGAAGCGAAAGCTATAATTTCTTCTTTTGAAACTAGATAGGAACCTGTTGTATACACCTGCCCAACCTTAAAATCATCAAAATACATTCTTTCACCTCCTCTTTCGTTGCCTTTAGGAACCAGCTATTTGATATTTCTTGATGCGGTCATAGAGTACAGAACGACTCATACCCAACAAAATTGCCGCTTGAGATTTATTGCCACTTGTTTTTTCGAGTACTTGTTCAATCGTTTCTTTTTCGGCTTTTTCCAATAACGAGATTTTTAGTTCTTCAAGTTCTGCTTTTGCAGGCACCCCTACTTTATTCACAACATATTGTGGTAAATCTTCAAGCTCAATCTTCCCGTGGTCCGCAAAAATCGTTGCACGTTCAAGTACGTTTCGAAGTTCCCGAACATTTCCTGGCCAATCATAATCTAGCATTACTTGTTCAGCCAACGGGTCGATGCCGGTAATACTTACCCCATTTAAGCGATTCAAATCTTTTATTAATGACTTACTTAGGAGTAATATATCTTTCTTTCGTTCTCTTAGTGGAGGAATTTCAAATGAAATAACATTTAAACGATAAAATAGATCCTCTCGGAATTCTCCGCTTGCTACCATTTCTTCAAGTGGGCGATTTGTTGCGGCTATAATTCTTACATCAACTTGTATTTGTTCCACTCCGCCTACTCGGTAAAACTCTTTATCTTGCAAGACGCGAAGCATTTTTGCTTGAAGTTGCAACGACATATCTCCTACTTCATCCAAAAACAACGTACCACCATTTGCTAATTCAAACTTCCCTTTTTTTCCTTTTTGCTTCGCTCCAGTAAATGCGCCTTCCTCGTATCCGAAAAATTCTGACTCCAATAGATGTTCAGGAATGGCAGCACAGTTCACAATGACGAATGGGCTGTCTTTTCTAGGGCTACTACTATGAATTGAATGGGCAAAGAGCTCTTTTCCAGTTCCACTATCTCCTCGTATGAGAACCGTCGATGTTCCTTTCGCCATTTTATATGTCGAACGAATCAGTTTTTCCATCTGCTCATCTTGTGTGATAATTTGATCAATCGTGAATCGAGTAGTTTCACGCTGCCTAACTGATGTTTTCTGCTTATCCATTTCCCTTTTTTCAAACCGCTTAAATACCTCTTGCATTTCATTTAAACCACGAAATGAAATTTTTCCAATAACACCTATCAACTCATCGTCTTGAAAAACCGGAATACGATGTACCGTGTAACGAATACCGTTAACTTCCATCATGTCGCTGAATTCAGGGGTCCCAGATTTAATCGTTTTTGATAATTCCAATTGCGGAAAAACATCATCTACTGACTGATGCAGAACTTTCTTTTCTTCCAGCGCGAATAACTCTTGTAAAGAGGGACTAATAAATGTAATCATTTCAAATTCATCGATCATAATTAGACCATCATAAGTGTTATTAATAACCGTTTGCATGATGCTTTTCATCTTTAAAACCGTTTGTAACTCTTGAGCCATTTTTTCTACATCCGTAATATCTTGAAAAAGAATAATATGTCCTCTTTCACCTTTTGGTATCTGATGTTCTGATATACGAGCTAGTGTGTTAAATTCTCCAATCCGAAGCCGGTAATGATCCGACTGCCGCATACTTTCCAATTGAATTTTAGATATTACATTCGATACATCCATATGAAGTAGTTCAGACTCCGTATAATTGCTCATCAGACAAAACTTTGGATTGCTATAGACAATTCGGTAATGTTGGTCGATGACAAGCGCACCTAATCCGGAAATATCTAAAATTTCCTCTTGGCGTTGTTGAAGTGATTTGGTCGTTTCTAACAGTGCAAAAATAACGTCAGTTTTAGTGACTTGGCCTACTACCTTTCCCTCTTCATCTACAACAATGGCCATTCCTACCTTCGATTTTTCAAGATCTCTTTGTAGCCACAGATTACTAGAGTTTACAGTGAATGTAATTACATCAGTTTTCATTAAAGGGGCAATAATTGTATCCATGGGTTTTCCATCAAGTAATGCATCATATAATTCGGTTCTTGTAAACACGCCAACTACTTGACGGGTATTATTTAGGACAGGAATTGTATTCCATTTGGACCGTTTCATTAACTCAATCGCTTCTTGAAGCGTGCTTTCTGGAAATAAAAAATGTTTGATAGGGGTGATCAGCTGTGGTAATTTCAACATGACTCTCAGCTCCTTTTTATTTACTAAATTGTGCGATTTTCATAATAGAATAAGAACTCGCTTCAATTATAGCAAATAGCCCCCCATTACTTTCATTTAATTAAGTTTATACATCGTTGTGACACAGGCACCTCCTAGACCAAGATTATGTTGGAGTGCAATTTTTGCACCTTCTACTTGACGCTTATCAGCCTGACCACGTAATTGCCAAACAAGTTCTGTACACTGTGCCAAACCTGTTGCACCGAGAGGATGCCCTTTCGACATTAAGCCACCAGATGGATTGACGACGTACTTCCCACCATACGTATTATTCCCGTCATTGATGAATTTTTCTGCCTCTCCTACTCCACAAAGCCCTAAGCCTTCATACGTAATGACTTCGTTTGGCGTGAAACAATCATGAAGCTCAACAACATCCACATCTTCGGGGCCTATACCTGCTTTTTCATATACTTGCTGGGCAGCACGTTTTGTCATTTCAGAGCCAATTAGTGTCATCGGATCCTCATAACTAGCATTTGTATCCGTAGTCATTGCCTGACCAACAATTTCCACTGCATTAGTTATTCCGTGTTTTTCAGCAAATTCTTTACTACAAATAATCGCTGCCGCAGCTCCACAAGTTGGCGGGCAAGCCATAAAACGGGTCAACGTTGGAAATAAAACCGGTGCATTCATGACTTCCTCAATCGTAAGTGGCTTTTCAAACATCGAATACGGGTTTTTAACAGCGTGACTTCTAGACTTCACTGCTACTTTCGCAAAAATATTCGGATCCGCTCCGTACTTTTCCAAATATTCTTTTCCGCCAGCACCGAACATTTTCAACGCCAGAGGTACATCCGGTAAATCTGGCTCCAATTCAATTAATCGGTTTGCTGCCCACCCCATTGGAGGCGTTCGATCATTCCAAACACTGCCTAAAGCACCTGGCTTCATTTCTTCAAAACCGACCGCCAAAGCACAATCTACTTCGCCAGATTCTACTGCCTGCCGAGCCATATACAAAGCAGTAGAACCTGATGAACAGTTATTATTGACGTTAATAATCGGAATTCCCGTCATCCCGACTTGATATAATGCTGTTTGACCACAAGTGCTGTCCCCATATACATAACTTGCATAAGCTTGTTGAACATCTTGATAACCAATTCCTGCATCTTCTAATGCACCCTTTACTGCTTTTGCTGCCATTATTTCATAAGGTTCATTCAGGCCGGGCTTTGTAAATTTCACCATATTTACACCAAGTACGTTTGCATTCATATTAATATTTCCTCCTTTCTACTTGACTAGCATTGTTCTAAAGAACTCTCCTTTCTTTCAGCTCCTTAATCTGATCTTTGTAATATCCTAGTTTCTCTTTATACCTAATACATGTTGCAATATTCGTGCCAATATTCAAAAACAGAGTAAAATGATATTATAAAACTCCAGTAAACTTTGAATTTTGTATACTAAACTAGCCCATACAACTACTTTCCTAGTTAAAATAGATAGGGAAAATAAAAAAAGACATTACTAGTAAATCTAGTAACGTCTAACTCTTTTCATGCTTTTATTAGATATTTTTTACTCATTCTTACCGTTCGCTGTCTGAATTACATACACACAAAAACGACAGTTGTTTGTATTCAGAACACCTTTAATGTTTTTCGGGAATTGTAAAAAACTTTCCGCCGAAGTAACCTAAAGCGTCCCCATCGTTATATCCAAACTTCGTTACTTTCCCAACGTATAACACATGGTCTCCACCATCATATGCCGCCCATGGTTCACAGTCGACAAATGCTAGAGATTCTTTTAGGCGAGGTGATTTTTCACCTTTTTCCCATTCAAACGGTAACTCATTAGCTGGTCTTCCGGCAAAGTGCATTGCCGTATCTTCTTGATTACCTTTTAAAATATTCACAGTGAAGTGATTATCTTTTAAATGATTAAAGGCCCTTATTTTACGATCCACTGAAACGAGTACAAGTGGCGGATCGAGGGAAACTGAAGTGAATGAGTTTGCAGTAAATCCATGTTTTTCTCCGTTGGTATCACAGGTTACAACGGTTACCCCTGTAGCAAAATGCCCCATACAGTTCCTAAACTCTTTAGTATCCAAAATTATTTCCTCCTTACCAAACATAACTCCCATCATTATACATTACTATGTTCAAATTTACTCCCTGAAGACTTCTGGTGTGATTCAGCGTACATTAACCTGAATTCAGCGGACATCCGAATTCCTTTTCAAACTTTGCAAACGCAATTTCTAGATGTAAACTATAAAGAAGATTGTAAATTTAATTATGGAGGTCTATTTATTGAATATTATACCGATTGGAATTTGGGGCGGTTTTCCGAAGGCTAACGAGGCGACATCTTCTTTTTTAATTGAACATGATGGATTTCACTGCTTAATTGATTGCGGCAGCGGTGTTCTTTCGAGTTTACAAAATTTCGTTTCTCTAGACCAACTGGATGCCGTTGTGATTAGTCATTACCATGCAGATCATATTGCAGATATTGGAAGCTTACAGTTTAGTAGGTTAATTGATTTTCACCTAGGGAAATCAACTCCGATCTTACCAATTTACGGGCATACTAAAGATCCAGAAAACTACGCGAAACTTTCTTTTGAAGGTCGCACCGTCGCCCATGAAATTTCCGAAGATAAAAGCATCCAAATCGGGCCATTCACAGTTTCGTTTTGTGAAACCATCCATCCCGTCTATTGCCTAGCGATGAAGTTCACCTTAGGCGAAAAATCGGTTGTTTTAACGGCGGACACGGCATGGTGCGAAGAACTTATTGCATTTGCACATAACACTGATTTACTAATTTCAGAGGCAAATTTATACGAAATGCATAAAGGGAAAGCACCTGGACATATGGCCGGGAGTGAAGCCGGCCTATTAGCGCAAAAGGCGGAAGTGAAGCAACTCCTGTTGACACATTTACCTCAATACGGCGATGTCCAAGACATTTTAGATGCCACCAAACTAGAATACACGGGTCCTGCTGAACTTGCTGTTGTCGGAAAAACCTATTCGTTGTCATAAACAAAAAAACGGCGTGAAACCAATACTTGGTTTCACACCGTTTTATTAATCTTCGTCACGTTCAAATTCAAGAATTTCTCCTGTGTACGCATCAATTTCAAATTCATATTCAACGTTGCCGTCTTGAATATCAATTTCATATTGCAGGCGTCCGTCTTCCGTATCTAATTCGACGTCAGTTACAACACCTTGAACTTTTTTCTTAGCAATTGCAATTACTTGATCAATCGTTAAATGGTCTTTATTACTGTTTGAAACCGCTTCTCTTTTAGTAGTCGATATGATTTTATCGTCATCGTCGTCTTGCTTCGTGCGCAACACTTCACCCGATACTGCGTCTATATCTAATTCGTATTCAATCTCATCTACTTGAACGTCAACTTCGTAAATAAAGCCCTCGTCTTCACTATCGAGCTCAATGTCTGTAACTATTCCACCGACAGCTTCTACCGCTTTTTTCTCTACGTCCTGCACTGATACATAACTTTCTGTTAACCAGTTGTCCGCCTTATCGGCATTTGCCACGAGAGCAACGCCACCTAATGCTACCACGCCTGCAAGTGCAGGAATCATCATCCACTTTTTCATATTCTTTCTCCTCCTCTTGATCTCTTAACTTCATCTTACAAGTTGAAGGTGAGAATACACGGAGAGGATTATTAGAATTTGATGAGAGAATTAGTCATCCCATGTAACACTCATAATTTTTCCTGAAACGGCGTGGATTTGAAAGACAGCTTCGAGGTCGTCACTGTCTTCGTTGTCCTGTTCAATTTCTACTAAATAATAACCACCGTCTGATGTGGATTCAAATTCAACGTATTCAACTTCACCTTTTAATTGGCTTAAGGCAATTTCAATTGCCTTTTCTCTCGTAATTAACACTTTTTCAGTTGCGGGTTTTTTCACAGGTGTTTTCTCTGGTTGAGTTACTGGCTTTTCGACATTCTCTTTCGCAGGCTCTTCGACAGGTTTATTGACCGAACTCTTTACTTCTTCCGAAATCACTTCACCTGTTAAAGCATTAACCGTCATTTTCACCAAGTTCTGATCTTTTGAGTACGCAAGATCATAGACAGGATCGCCATTCGCTTCTTGCAATGAAATCCGTTCGACTTCACCTGCATAAGTTGTCGCTACCCATTCTCGAATCTCTTGTTCTGGAATCACCTGGACTTGTTCTTCCACAGGATTCGCTTGAGTAAGTGTGAGCGAATACACTTTTCCGGTTTGTGCGTCCACAGCAACCGAATAGAGTGCGCCGTCTCGGTTTAATTCCGCCAAATAGAAATCCTTTTCTAACGTGATTCCTTCAACGGCCCCTTTATACTTCGTTTCGATTTGTTGTCGGACGTCTTGTTCTGAAAGAAGTTCTTTTTTTGAAACGATACTTCCTATATATAAAGCTACTGCGATTATAATTACACATGTAAGTAGAGTTGGAATGATCCACTTTTTACTCGTTAAATTCATCGTACCTACCTCCTTAACTTCATCTTACTCCCCCAATATTAAAATTCAGTGAGAAGCTGCTTTTTGGGGAGTACTAGACGAAAAGTTGTCCCCATTCCAACGATACTTTCGACGCTTAACTCGGCACCTATGCCCATCGCTAGTTCTTTGGCGATCGCAAGGCCAAGTCCAGTCCCGCCCGTTTTTCGGTTCCGGTCCTCTTCAACCCGGTAAAAACGATTAAAGAGTTCAGGGAGTGAGTCTTCAGGAATTCCGTTTCCATAATCAATAACGGAGATAACTACAGTAGTTTCGGTTTCTGTAAGCACTGTTTTAATTTCCTTATCGCTGTATTTTCTTGCATTATCTAGCAGAATAAAGAGTAGTTGCCTCAATACTTCTGGGTCTGTTTCAATGTCTAGCGAATCAGTTCCTTCTATTGTATAGTCTCTTCCATAAGCCTGGCGTAACGGTTGCAAAGTACGTTCGACTTGTTCATAGACATTTGTGTTTGTAATTGAAACGACAAATTGTTCATGACTACGTGCAAGGTGAAGGAGTTGTTCGATCATTTCCTTCATGCGATTTGATTCGCCTAAAATTGCTTGAACCGCCTCTTCTGCAATCTCTCGGTTATCAAACCCCTGCCTTTTTAACAAACGCGCATAACTTTCGATAACAGTGAGAGGTGTTTTTAATTCGTGGGAAGCATTGGATACGAACTCTTCTTGCTGATTAAAATTGCGTTCCAACTGCATCATCATGTCATTGAATGTTCGTCCCATTTGCGACATTTCATCTTTCCCGTCCGAAGAGACTTGAATTTGCTCATATTTCCCGTCTTTTTGAATGCGAGCCATCGTATGAATCAATTTTTCAACCGGTTGCGTAATAACGCGCACTAACGCGATACTCGAAACGGTTATGAGGACCATCGCCACGAGCAAAACACCTGATAAAATAAAGACTAGTGTTTGCAAATTGTGCTTTACGTCGACCAAAAGCTGAACCATCTCCAACTCCAGTACTTCACCATTTGTCCAAATGACCGGTTCACGAAGAGATAATACAGGCGTGTTTTCGAACGTACCGATTGAATAGCTTCCATGTTTAGGTTTTTCCGAATGATAAGACTCTAACCCGGTGACGTTTTGAACAGCAATTCTCACAGCACCGGTACCATCGATAATCCGAATTCCCGAATGTGGTGGAAGATACGCCCGAAGCACTTGTACCGGATCCACCTGTTCGGTTGCTTGGCTTAATGTTTCCGTTAACTCTTCTGCGTTTACGTTCAACTGATTGTATTCTGTTTTGTACGCCAAATTTTTAAATGTGAAATAGATTGCGGTGCTTGTAATGATTAATATTAGGAGCATCAGCAGCGTTGAAAACAGATGAATTCTGGTTTTCAGCCTCATGTCGACTGCTCCTTCAACACATACCCTACACCACGTACCGTTTGAATAAGCGTCGCATCGGGATCTTGGTCAATTTTCTTTCGCACATATCGAATATAAACGTCAACGATATTCGTATCCCCGTAATAATCGAATCCCCACACCGCATCGAGCAACTGCTCCCTTGAGAGCACCAAGTTCGGATGCCGCAGCAAATACAACAACAAGTCATATTCACGAGGAGTTAAATCGATGCTTTTTCCATCTCGTTTGACGTCGCGCGTCTGTTCATGAATCGATAATCCGGCGAACTCATGCAAAAACGGATCCTTTTCAACAGCGGCAGGCGCCGAAAATCGTAGAGCTGAACGAATTCTCGCGAGCAGTTCATCGATTTCAAAAGGTTTGGTGACATAATCATTGGCCCCTAAATCGAGCCCAGCTACTTTATCTTTTACATCGTCTTTTGCTGTCAATAAAATAACGTGTGTCGTATGCTCTGTAGCGCGAATGCGCCGAAGAACATCGAGCCCATTTAACCCAGGAAGCATTAGATCTAGTAACACGAGGTCCCATTGCTGCTCCCGATATTTAATAAGTCCATCAGGTCCCGTGTGCGCCGCCTCCGTCTCATAACCTTCAAACTCCAACTCAAGCTGTAACACACGCGCTATACTTTCTTCATCTTCTATTATTAAGATCCGTTCTTTCATCGCGCTCACCTACCGTTTTTCTTTTAGCTTATCAGATTTACTCCCCTTCGTTTACTAATTTGAACACAAAAAAGATTCCGCACCAGACGTTATCTGATACGGAACCGAATTATTTTTCAAATAAACTTCTTATTAAAGTTTCCAACACTTGCGGCATCTCAACAAACGCACTGTCCACATGCAGACGTTCTGTTCGTTGATGTGCATCTTTACCAAACGGACCTACGTTTAACACAGGTGCCCGCAGTTCAGCCATCTCAGCAAAAGGAATGCGATACGTGTCTCCCCAAACCGGCGTATTTTTCTCAAACGCCGTCCAGCCGTCATTCTCATCTTCATAATTCACGTAGCTCAAGTCACAAATGCCGTTGAAATAATGGATTTGCTCAACTTCTTGGCCAAACTTCGCTACTTCTTTTTGTACCAATTCCACAGCCTTCTTAATCAGCGGATCATCTGACGTATTCACTGCAGGATAATACGGCGGTGCATACAAAATGACAGTCGCAGGGGCTAACTCCTGACACTCAATCATTAAGTTATCAACAATACGAAGGGACATCTCTCGGTCATCCCACGCCTCGTTTTCAAGCACCTGAGTTTTCAAACGCTGCACTTCTTCAGCACCGACCTTTTTCTCTGCATACGAAAGCAACTCTTCATAACTCAACACACTTACTTCTCCAACACCAGCAATGTTCTCCCGCTGACAGATTTGAGTGTAAGCATCATTGCACGCCGCCATCGCTTCATTCGCCACTTCTCTGAAAATATCCATCACTTCAGCAGCCGTTCGCTTCATTAAAAAGACATTATACAGAGCCGCCGCGCGATACGGTGTTTGCGTCGAATATTGTGTCTTTAAATCCTTTTGTTGCAATGAAACCGGTAAAGGTGTGCTCTCCCCGAGATCCGTTTCTCGGAAAGCCTCATTCCATTCCATCCGTTGTGTAAGGAATGAGGCGATATAATTCGCTGTTATCCCTTTCATCGGCTCCCCCACATGCGTTTCTTTTCCATAAAAGAGTGCAGCGGGCATAATTTTACCAATCGTTCCGGTGTAAATGTATTCTTTAATGTCCCCAGGTCCTTGAGAAAACGACGGTTCACTGTTGAAAAACAACTTATACGTGAGATTGTGTTCATCCCGCAAACGTACAAGTTCCTCCACAGCAACACGCATACCCGCTGAATTCACCTCTTCATCTGGTACAGCCGTAAGGACAAGGTTTATTGGCCATTTCTCAATGCTTGCTTTTTCAATTATGGCCATGTGAAGCGCTAGCCCCATTTTCATATCCATCGTGCCACGACCAAATAAGTATTTGCCCGACTCTAGGTCGATTCGGGCATCCTCAGGCAGTTCATCTTTATATTCTAACAATTTTTTCGTAAGTTCTTCTGGATTAAACGCAATCGGTTCCAACACACCATACTCTTCTGTTTGAACCGTATCGAAATGACTAATAAGAACGATTGTTTCTGTTGCATTTGGATGTTTGTATAAAGCTGTGACCGTTTGCCTTCCCATTCCGGCATCGTGCAATTCTAAGTAATTCGGATTCTCTTCGAAATAAGAAAGTCTTTTTAATTTAGCTTCTAGTTTTGGTGCGAAGGTACGCTCACCTTCTGTAAGTGTACGGCTATCCCAACTAACAAGTTCACACAGAAGTCTACGTAATTTTTCAGGTGTATCCCATAATAATTTCGTTGTCACTAATTTTGTCATCTTCATTCTCCTATTCCACCGTTATACAATAAGCCATGCGGAACTTACTTGTTCGAATTAGAAAACTAAAAAAAGAAAGTAAACTTCCTTTTTTAGTAGTGTAATGAATAACAAATCAATTCGCCTTCGTGCTTCTGGAACCCTTCGGCAATAATGACGTAATCATTTACACGGATGCGATTAATTCTATGGTAGCTTGGTTTATCCCCAACTAGATATAGCGGCAGAATTAATTGATTCTTGTTTCAGTTTCTTTACATAAGGATCCCGCTTACTGGTTCGCTCAGTCTCGCTCCTTAATTTTATCAGAAGCGGGCCTTACATTGCCATTACTTGAACATCGTTCTACTTCTACTCTTGCTACTAAACACTCGCAATGTTTTCTCCATATTTAATAATTAGATGCACTCTTTCATTTAAATGTTGCACGCGGGAAACTTTTAGTTTATAATAAAAATAACGAATGTTGCACAAGGGAAACTTTCTTTGCATATTCTATATAACAACTGAAATTTAATGAAATTTAATGACATCCAAATAGTTCGTTGCAACCCAGTACCCCTACATATTTACAAGAATAGGGCTGGATAAAAAGTTGCACGAAGGAAACACTTAAATCAAACGCTTTATGAGGAGGCAACATAATGATAGATTCAATAACCGTAAAAAACCTTTCTGTTTCTTACGATGGAGACGAAGTTGTAAAAGACGTCTCCTTTTCCTTCAATCCAGGAAATCTAATTGGGGTGCTCGGACCGAATGGTGCTGGGAAATCGACCATGTTGAAAGCAATGCTTGGATTGATTCGTAAAGATCAGGGCGAGGTTAGAATTGGTACGAATACCATCGACCAATTACGTAAACAAATTGCTTACGTTCCGCAACGATCTAATATCGACTGGAATTTCCCGATTGTTGTAAAAGATACTGTGCTTATTGGTACGTATCCAAAAACAGGCTTACTCCGACGACCGAAAAAAGCAGACAAACTGTGGGCTTTGGAATGTCTTAAGCAAGTAGGCATGGAGGAGTTTGCAAACCGTCAAATTGGTGAATTATCAGGCGGACAGCAACAGCGCGTCTTTTTAGCTCGAGCACTTGCACAAAAGGCAGATTATTTTTTCCTAGATGAGCCTTTTGTTGGGATTGACGCTTCAAGTGAAGAAGTAATTATTAACATCTTACGCGAGCTAAAAGATGCCGGTAAAATTGTTTTCGTTGTACACCATGATTTATCGAAAGTTAAAAAATATTTTGATGAATTGGTCTTAATGAATAAAGAATTGATTGATTCAGGTCCAGTTAATAAAGTCTTCCAATCTGACAATATGACGAAAGCATATAATCGTCAACTTTTTCTAAGTGATTTGGAGGTTTCAATGTAATGGAGTTTTTTAATGATTTAATGACGTATTCCTTTTTGCAAAAGGCATTTGTTACTTCAATAATGGTCGGAATCATTTGTGGTGTAATTGGAACATTTATCGTTCTTCGAGGGATGGCTTTAATGGGGGACGCAATCTCACATGCCGTTCTACCGGGTGTTGCCATCTCTTATATGTTAGGTATCAATTACTTCTACGGCGCAGTTGCTACAGGAATTTTGACCGCTTTTGGAATCGGTGCAATTACGCAAAACAGTCGCATAAAAAATGATTCTTCTATCGGCCTCGTCTTTTCAGCAGCCTTTGCACTCGGTATTATCTTAATTACAAAAGCCGGAAGTGCTACGGATTTAACAAAGATTTTATTTGGAAACGTTCTTACCGTTCGTTCTTCGGATATGTGGCTGACGCTAATTATAGGCGCGTTTGTCATCCTCGTCGTGATCTTATTCTTTAAAGAACTACTTGTTTCTAGTTTCGATGAAACAATGGCCGCAGCTTATGGGTTAAATACACGTTTCATTCACTATTCAATTATGTTTTTATTGACACTTGTAACAGTCGCTTCGCTTCAGACAGTTGGTGTTATTTTAGTCGTATCGATGCTAATCACACCTGCATCAACAGCTTACCTTTTAACAAACCGTTTGTCTGTCATGGTTGTATTGGCAGCATTCTTTGGCGCACTGTCTTCAGTTATCGGCTTGTACTTTAGTTTCTTATATAGCTTACCTTCAGGACCTGTTATTGCGCTTGCTACAACCGGAATTTTCTTACTCGCATTTTTATTCGCACCGAAACAAGGGATTGTTATTAAAAAGATTCGTACATTAAAAAAGAAAAATAAAATTCCAGCGGTTTAATTTCAATTTTTTTCCTGATTAAGTGGATAAAATATATTATAAAAGAAGAAGGAGTAGAATTATTTACATGAAGAATTTAGTTAAATGGCTCGGTCTATCTTTACTCACTGTATTTATGTTAGCAGCATGCGGGAGTAAAGATACAGACTCTGGAGCAAGTGAAGGCGAAAAGTTAAAAGTTGTTACCTCTTTCACAATCATTGCTGATATGGCAAGAGAAATTGGTGGAGATTTGGTTGAGGTGTATAACTTAGTGCCTAGCGGAACCGATCCTCATGAATACGAACCGCTACCTGACGATATCAAAGCAGCTACGGATGCAGATATTCTTTTCTACAACGGACTCAATCTTGAAGGTGGAGAAGATGGTTGGTTCATGAAAATGATGGATTCTGTCAATCAAAAAGACGAAAACATTTTTAATTTAAACGAAAGAGTAGAACCAAAGTACTTATCTAGTGGTGACGGCGAAGTAGAAGTTAACCCACATTCATTCATCGACCCCGGTGTTGGAGTCAAGATGGCTGAAGATCTACGTGATGCATTGGTAACAAAACACCCAAGTGAAGCAGACAAAATTAAAGAACAAGGTGATCTCTATGTCAAACGACTCCAAGAATTAGATGCAGAATTTGCTGAGCGAATCCGTACAATCCCTGAAGAGAATCGGACGCTTGTAACAAGTGAGCGTGCATTCCAATACATGAACGATCATTACGGATTAAAAGAAGCTTTCATCTGGGAAATTGACACAGAGGAAAACGGTTCTCCTAAGCAAATTAAAGATCTTTTAAACTTTATAGACACCCATAAAGTTCCTGTTTTATTCGTAGAATCGAATGTTGATCCACGTCCTATGGAAACTGTTTCCAAAGAAAGCGGTGTTCCAATCGCCGAAAAAATGATTTATTCGGATGAAATTGGAAATCCAGGCGAAGAGATCGATACGTACGTGAAGTACCTACAGTACAACATGGAACTCATCCATGATGAATTAAGCAAAGAGCGATAAACAAAAAATGTTCCGCGCATGTAGTATGCGCGGAACATTTTTTAGTTACGTAAATACGATTATAGCTAGAATTGCAGCCAATACAAGTCTGTATATTGCGAACGGTACTAGTTTTATTTTTGAAATCAATTGCAAGAAGAAGCGAATTGAAATGAGTGCGAACACAAATGCGCTTATAAATCCAACTACGTAAAATCCTAAATCATCCATGGATAGATCATCCCAATTTTTCAGGATTGAAACAAGACTGGCTCCCATCATAATCGGCACTGCCATGATAAATGTAAAATCGGCAGCTGTTCGGTGATTCATACCGAACAGAACACCACCGGAAATTGTTGCACCCGAGCGTGAAAATCCTGGCCATAGCGACAAACATTGGACGAGTCCCACTTTAAATGCTTGTCGATATGTAATTTGGTCCAATGTTGTTACTTTTGGATTCTTAGGCCCCAATTTATCCGCCGCAATCATAAGAATTGAACCTACAACAAGTGCATAAATGACCGTTTCGACTCCAAATAAATGTTCATCAATAAAGTCTTTAAATGCGAATCCTAGAATCACAGCTGGTAACATCCCAACAATTACATGGGCCAAATTGAAACTGGAATTCGTTTTGACACCATCCATTTTATAGAGACCAACGAGACTAAAGAGTCGTTTCCAAAACACAACGACAACCGCTAGAATCGAGCCTAGCTGAACGAGAATCATAAACGTAAATTTGGAGCGTGCTCCAAGAAAATCCTCTATCTTTAACCACATATCATCAACAATAATCAAGTGCCCCGTCGAAGAAACCGGTGCAAATTCTGTCATACCCTCAACGAACCCTAAAATCAGGGCTTTTAATAATTCTAATAAGTCCATAACTTTTACGCTCTCTTTCTGCGGAATCGCACGTACCAAATCATTGTCACGACGCCGCTCAGTGCTAATAGTACGTACACAACGTTCGAATATAAGTCTATGTAGAAAACAATCGTTTTCCAATTTACAACAAATTGGACGCCTATTGATACAAGTATCGTATTCCATATCAAGCTTCCAAGTCCAGTTAATAGTAGAAATAAAGGTATATTCATATTTGCCATACCCGCCGGAATCGATACTAAACTGCGTCCAAGAGGAACGAGCCTGAAAAAGAAAACTGTCCACGGTCCATATTTATCAAACCAAGCTTCCGCACGATAAATATCTTTACGGCTAACTCGCAAAAGATATCCCCATCGATCCACTACTTTTTCAAGACGTTTCAGATCTACAAATTGCCCAATACCATATAAAATCATCGAGCCAATTAGTGAACCAAGGGTTGCTGCAACGATGACGCCAATGTACGTCACGTTTGAGAATGTTGTCATATATCCACCAAACGTTAAAATAACTTCTGATGGGATTGGTGGAAATACACTTTCAACCGTTATGAATAAAAAAATTGCCAAATAACCATATTCGCTCATATATTCAATAATCCAGGTCTCCACTTCGTCCCTCCGTTATTTTACCATGAGCCCATTCACATTCCAATAGAACGTATACAACTGAATTAAGTTCCCGAAGTTATTCTACGTAACCTATAGACGGATTATGACCATCCACTTTACTATAATAACTATTTTAGAGTAAACTCCTTTGTAGCTTAGAGAAAACACCTTGAATAATAATAAAATAATTTGTCAATCCAGTTAAGATTATTAATCAAAATAGGAAGCAACCGGTATCTTTCTACCAGATGCTTCCTATTTTAGTTTTCTATAATGCTAATTCTTTTCGAAGTGCCATCTTTAAGAACTTACCCACAGAAGTTTTTGGTATTTCATCCAAGAATACAACATCGTCGGGTACCCACCACTTCGCAAACTGATCTTCCAGATAAGATAGTAATTTCTTTTTCATTGCGTCATCTCCTACTTGACCTTCTTGTAAGACAACACAAGCAAGTGGACGTTCTAACCATTTTTCATCTGGTATTGCAATAACCGCTGCCTCAAATACCGCTTCGTGGGTCATTAATGCATTTTCAAGATCTACGGATGAAATCCATTCGCCGCCACTTTTAATCAAATCTGCGGTTCTGTCCATCAATTTAATAAACCCATCCTCAGTCATGACAGCTATGTCTCCCGTGTGCAACCAACCACCTTTAAACGCTTCTGCAGAACGATCGTCTTTATAGTACTCACTTGCAATCCACGGGCCTCTTACCGTTAATTCGCCCATTGTCTTCCCATCCCATGCTACTTCGCCATCTTCATTGATAACTTGCACTTCCAGTCCTGGCATCGGTAACCCTTGAAGCGCACGTATATCGACAAGCTCATCCATCGTTAGGTTTTCCATTTTGGATGTTAAGACAGATAAGCTAACTAAAGGTGATGTCTCCGTTAGTCCATAGCCGACAATAAATGGAATTCCATAATTCTCTTCAAATGCGCGAATGAGTCCTTTTGGAGACGCAGAACCTCCACAAATGATAGCGCGTAAGGATGACAGATCACGCGGGTTCTTTTTAAGTTCATTTAGCACAGCCAACCAAATTGTTGGTACTCCTGCAGTAATCGTTACCTTTTCTTGTTCGATCAAATCAAGTATGAGTGCCGGATTAAAGCCGGGGCCTGGCATTACTTGGGTAGTTCCAAAGAAAACTGCCGCAAATGGCATCCCCCAAGCATTTGCATGGAACATTGGGACAACTGCGAGAGCCACATCTTGCTCACGTAAGCCCATCGCATCTGCAAGCCCTAGCGCAAAACTGTGAAGAACGAGTCCACGGTGTGTATAAACAACACCTTTAGGATTGCCAGTGGTAGCAGACGTATAGCACATGCCCGCCGGTGTGTTTTCGTCTAGATCTTCGGGAAATACATATTCATCCGATGCCACTTCGAGTAGTGCTTCATACGAATGAACATTTTCTAACGTTGTTTCAGGAATTTCCTTACTATCTCCCATAATGACATAATGTTTTACCGTTTTTAACATCGGTGCAAGTTTAGATAAGAGAGGAAATAGGTTGTCATCTACAAGTAGAATCTCATCTTCCGCATGATTAATAACATATGCAATATGTTCAGGCGACAAACGAATATTAATCATATGAAGAACGGCTCCCGTACAAGGTACCCCGAAATAGGCTTCTAAGTGACGGTGGTGATTCCAGGCAAACGTACCAACCTTCGTTCCATGTTTCATACCTAATTTGGTGAGTGCATCCGCAAGTTTACGTGATCTTTTCGCAAACTCACTGTATGGAATCCGATGAATCTTGTTTTCTCCAGTACGTGAAATAATTAATTTATCAGGAAAATATTGTTCAGCTCTTTTAACGAACGACGACAACAATAATGGTGTTTGCATCATAAAGACCATCTCCCTTTTTGAATGAAATTAATGCCTTTCACTAACATTTGCTTGTCCTTCTAATAAGCTAACTTCTACGATCTCCTCAAATAAGCCTATGCTTTGCCTAAGAAGTGTATTCAAGTTACTTTACTTGTATTTATTTCACGAAGCGCATACTTAAGAATTTTTCCAGACGCATTTCTTGGAAGTACTTCTGAATAAAAGAATTTTCTCGGGATTTTATAGCCTGCTAATTTCTCTCGGCAGAACCGTTGTATTTCTTCTTCATCGATGATTTCTTCCGCTTTCGGAACGATGACAGCCGCAACAAGCTCTCCCCATTTTTCATCCGGCACACCAATCGTCGCGGCCTCGAGCACTTGCGGGTGACTATTCAATACCTGTTCAACTTCAACAGAATACACATTCTCCCCACCGGTGATAATCATATCTTTCTTCCTATCTACAATTGTAATAAACCCGTCTTCATCAATTGTTGCAAGGTCCCCTGTTAGTAGCCAGCCGTCAGAAAACGTTTTTTCAGTTTCCTCTGAGTTGCGGTAGTATTCCTTCATAATTGTTTCGCCTTTTAATACAAACTCTCCTGTTTCACCAGGTTTCACATCTTCCATTTCTTCATTAACAACGCGGGCAATCGTATAGAACATTGCCTTCCCGCCAGCTCCTAATTTCGTCTTATGCGCTTCTGGGGATAAGTAAACGCCTCCCGGTCCGCCTTCCGTTAATCCACATAAGTTAAAAAATTGATCTGTTCCGAATAAGTCAATTGAATTCTCAACAAGCGACGGGGCCATTGGAGCCGCTCCGTATGTGCACGCTCTAATTGAACTCACATCGTACTCTTTTGCTGTTGGCACTTGTAATAGTGCGTTATACATCGCAGGCACAGCGAAGAAAACTGTCGTTTTGTAATTTTGAATGGATTCAAGTGTTGTCACTGGGTGAAAATCACGATGGATAACACTTGAACTGCCTAACATAATGCCCGATATTAGAAATAAATTTAATTGTGCTGAATGAAAAAGAGGTGCTAAATGTAAAAACCGATCTTGGCTTGTTAATCCTAGTAACATAATCATTCCAGTATTCACATTCAATACCCGCTGATGATCAAATAATGCACCCTTTGGTCTCCCAGTTGTACCCGATGTATATAAAATTTCTGCATCATCTGTAGCAGCAATAAAGACATTTGGATTTGTATCATCTTCGCTCAGTACATCGTTCCAAGACATACTTCCAGGCAATTTAGCTGCTTGTTGTACGATTACTTTTGCATTCCCATTCGATGCTTCAGCAACAGCTTCCTCAAATTCACTATCACACATCACTGCGGAACATCCAGACTGTTCGATAATATAGCTCGTTTCCGATGCTGTTAAGCGAAAGTTAATCGGAACTGCAATTAGCCCCAACTTCATCAGTGAATAGAAAGCCACTACATAGTAATCGGAATTCTTCATAAAAATTCCAACTCGGTCACCTTTTTTCAACCCGATTTTCGTGAGTCCATTTGACATACGATTTACTTCCCGATTCAATTCCTTATAGGAATAGATTCGATTTTCACAAGTAATTGCCATTTTCTCAGGATGTCTAGCAGCGTTCAGCGTAAGTGATAAGCCGATATTCAATCCAATATCCCCCTATTACCAATTGAAATATATCCATCAATTTCTGAATTGATAGATTATTAATATAATACAAGCTTACATGAAAGGGCTTACAATTGCTAGAGTTACCTAAAGATAATTCAGCCTTTAGACTTAGAACAAATACACTCCGCGACCGTTTTGTAAAGATGAAAGTCCATATATGATTAAGATACAAAAGAGAGGAGGAAACAAAAAATGAATAAATTCTTACTAGTACTTGCCGGTACGATTGCAGCAATTATTGTCCTTTTGAATCTAGGATCTCTTCTTGCTTTAGCCTTTTCAACACTAATTGCCTATGCAGGATTTCATTATTACAGAAAGAGTAACTCGTCACTTGCCAAGGTATTCTGGGGACTCGTTATTCTAATCGGTATTTTAACTGCTATTTCTAACATCCCTGCCTTCATCGGAATCATCGCACTTGTGGCTGTTTACTATGTATTAAGAAATTGGAAGCAAAATAAAAATGATGCGATTATTTCCGTATCAGACGACCCGTTTAATAACTTTGAACGCCAATGGAACGAGCTTATAAAATAAAAGGAGGAACAAATTATGAATTCACTTTGGAACAGATTTAAATACTCAGTTCAAGCAGACTTGCATACTTTATTCGACAAGAATGAGTCCAAAAACCCTATCGCTATGCTCAACCAATACATCCGTGAAGCCGAAAAACAAACGGACTCGATAGGAAAGTTACTGGAGCGTCAAGGAAAACTCACATCGGAACTTCGTAAAGAACAAATGGAAGCGGAAAAAATGGCTTCTAAACGCAAGGAGCAATTAGCTTTAGCACACGAGGCTGAGGAAGAGGACCTTATCGCGTTTGCAACAACTGAAGTTGCCACTTATACTTCCCGAGCAGACGAGCTAGCACAGGCCGTCACTGAAGCAACAAACGAGCTTATTTCTTTGGAACGAAAATTCGAAGAAATGAAACATAAAGTGAAAGACATGAAAGTTCGTCAGTTACAATTAATGGGGAAAGAAAACGTTACACGTGCACATCATCGAATGGACAAAATTATTTCATCCGAAGCTGTCGATCATAAAACAACATCTTTTAGTGACACAGAAAAATATATTGAATCCCTTGGTGGAAAAATTGAACGCAACTATGATTATTCTTCTATGGAACGAAGATTGGAATCTCTTCATACAAATCCAGCAAAAACAAGTTAAAATGTGTACACTATTCTTTAGGGAAAGATAAACGTTTCAGCATATAGACAGCCATTGCCCGTTACTCGGCAATGGTTCTTGCTGGATAACAGATTAATAAATGAGTACCGAAAAGGAGGGGTTCGATCATGGGGCAGATTACCACAAATAAAATTTCGTTTTTTGTACTTACTTTTCTTGCACTTATACTAATTGAAACTCTATTTTTTCATAACGCTAGTATTTTCTTCATCCTTATCGGTGCTGTTCTAATCCACTTTGGCATGAAGAAACACTCCAAACAACTCTTTTTTCTAGGGCTCCTATTTATTGTATTAGCTATGTTTACATTTTGGAGTTTACGCCTTCTTATTTTTGCGACACTGATCTATATTCTTGTGAAGTTGTGGCAGGGCGTTCCTTCAAACGAAATCCTACGCCCCTTTAAGGAGTATAAGGCGAATACACCCAACGGTATTTGGAAGAACAATTTATTTTCCATACAAAACTCCCCTTTCTCTTCTTACGAATGGGAAGATATTCATATTCAAGGACTTTTTAGCGATATTCACATTGATGTGACGGACACTGTTTTACCCAAAAAAACATCCCTTATCTCAGTTAGACAAGGATTTGGTAAAATTAAAATTGATTTGCCTTATGAAATTCCTGTTCGTATCCATTACACGACTTTACTTGGGGACATTCGACTATTTGGGAACAGCAAAACACGATTAGTAAACGAGTCGCTACACATGAAGGATGGATATAGTGAAGCTTCAAACGATAGCGTCGAACTTATCATTACACTATCTACTTGGATAGGTGATATTGAGGTGACAAGAAAATGAAAACAGTCATCTTACGTGGATTATTCTTCTCTTTCTTATTTACAATTATCGCAGCAGTTTATTCATACCTTCTAATCGGGGGTTCATTAAAAGAAAGCTGGTCATTATTTACCAACATGCGTTTAACTCAATTTCCTGAAGTACCCCTTGCTTGGTGGATCTTAAATACTGCACTGATTATTGGCTTTTGGATTGCAATTTGGTCCTATACGTTAGTAAAGCTCAAAGAAAAATCAATTGAAGAAAAGCTCATTAACGTCATTCATTCAGAGAGAAAAAATCATAAAATCAAAAGATTTTCACCGCGTATCGATAAAGCCCTCGACAATGTAGCGGACGTTATTGTTACACAGAAAAAAAGCTTGCAACGAATTACAGATGAGCGGGCAGAGACACAAGATCAGCTTATTCAAGAACAAATTATTCAGGAGCGCCAGCGACTTGCACGCGAATTACATGACTCCGTCTCCCAACAATTATTTGCCGCCTCCATGTTACTGTCCGCAATAACAGAAGGTGCCGAAGAGGGTGAAGCACAAAAGCCGCTTCTCCAAGTAGAACGAATGGTTCAGCAAGCGCAACTTGAAATGCGAGCACTCCTACTTCACCTACGTCCCGCAGCTCTTAACAATAAATCACTTGCTGAAGGACTAAAAGAATTAATAGACGAATTGAAAGAAAAAGTATTGTTTGATATTCAGTACCAATTAGAGGAAGTTGCCTTGTCAAAGGGTGCAGAAGATAACCTATTTCGAATTGCACAAGAAACACTTTCTAACACGTTACGCCATGCACAGGCAACAGAAGTTCATGTGCTTTTTGTCGAAAGAGACAACCTAGCTATTTTTCGTGTTCAAGACAATGGCATTGGATTTAAAGAGGATGATGGGAAAGGCGGTTCCTATGGTTTGCAAAACGTCAAAGAACGCGCAATTGAAATTGGAGGCACATGTCGAATTGTTTCAGTTCCATCACAAGGAACAATTGTTGAGGTGAAATTGCCCATTCGAGAAGAGGTGGAAATAAATGATACGAATTCTATTAGTTGATGATCATGAAATGGTACGAATTGGCGTCTCGGCTTACCTGCAAATTCAAAACGATATGGAAATCATCGGGGAAGCAGTAAATGGCAAAGAAGCGGTTAGTAAAGCACTTGAGCTACGTCCAGATATTATTTTAATGGATATGGTCATGCCAATCATGAACGGAGCAGAAGCGACTGCTGCAATCATTAAAGAGTGGCCAGAAGCTAAAATTATTATTGTTACCAGTTTTTTAGATGACGATAAAGTATATCCAGCACTCGAAGCCGGTGCGATTAGTTACATTCTAAAAACGTCGAATGCGAAACGAATTGCCGAGGCCATTCGGGAAACGTTAAAAGGTCAAACGGTTTTGGAGCCTGAAGTAACTACCAAAATGATGCAAAAAATGCGCATGAACAATGAACACTTCCTACACGAAGACCTAACTGCAAGAGAACAAGAAATCTTGTTACTTCTAGCAAAAGGTAAAACCAATCAAGATATTGCGGATGATTTATTTATAGCACTAAAAACTGTGAAAACACATGTAAGTAATTTATTATCCAAACTGGATGTTCAAGATCGTACGCAAGCCGTTATCTATGCATTTGAACATGGATTAGTAAAATAAATATAGGTAGTCAAACAGGAAATCTTGCTGTTTGACTACCTATATATGGATTTAAACTACTCACTTTCGATTACTTGCCTGAGACCTTGAATTAATCCTGAGTGAGTTGCTTCGTGCCAACTCATGAAGTACAGAACTTCCTCAAGTGTATTCATTTGTTGAACTTTCGCAATGGTAACTGGCACTACTAGCGTTTCTGAAACTCTATCACCTACTATTGATTCGAATCGTTCGTTTTGTGTTTTCAAAGCTTTTATAAGCGCTTCTATAGAAGGCGGTTCTTGATCCCATGTTTCTGGACGTGTACCTGCAGCGAAAAAGGAATTCCACTCTGGGTATGCTTTTTCATAATCTGCAATAGCTCTTCCTATCAAATACTCCGAAGTTACTAAAACGTGCCCTACATTCCAACGAATCGTATTACTAAATCCCGCTGGCTGAACATCCCATGACTCTTCAGTAGACTGTTTAAGACGACTTAGTGTAAACCCTCTCGCTAACTTCAATTGAGCAAATGCTCCCAAATCTATCATTCCCTTCCACCTATTGGTACAATTGTATTTTATCAGAATACATTGAATAATAAAAGCAACCACTACTTTTATTAAGTAGGGTTGCATAGTTAACATCTTCTATTTTAAGACTTCCGATTCATTTTGTTATCACTGTAAGCGGAAGGCCTATGTTCACCATTTAATTCCGTTACTTTATACGTCAATTCATTCGTTACATCCGACTGCGAAGGGTCTGCTAGAGGCAACTCATCAGGATCCACTTTCCCAATTCCTTCTCTTGTACGATTTAAATTATAATCCTCTTTGTTCGGATACTTGCCTTCTCTAATTGTCATAATATTCTGCCCCCTTATTTGAATTATACACTATTTACCTTGATTATGCTATAAAACAGCTCTATATTTATTAATTTTGCCATAATTTAAAGCTTCAATACCTACGACTTTTGTGCGCTGCTTATTTCCCCATAAAAAGTAGTATATGCAAATACACCCTACTTCTATTCAACAACACGATAAAATAGCTAACCCATTCACCTTAGGAGATGCGAATGAGTTAGCCTCTATTGTTTTATTCAATAAATCGTCGGTACAGTTACACTAACTTTAAACAAATCCCCGTCCACTTCGATTTCCATTTTCCCATCATGCATTTCAACAATCGATTGGGCAATGGCTAAACCTAGTCCTGATCCATCGGTATTTCTAGATGTATCCGCCCTTTTAAATCGTTCGAACAACTCATCCACGTTTTCACCGAGTTCGTACTTTGTAATGTTTTTGAATACAAATTCAGCATTTCCATTAACCTCAACCAACGTAATATACACGCGAGTACCAGGTAAGGAGTATTTAATGGCATTGACAATTAAATTATCAAGAACGCGCCACCAACGCTTCCCATCAACATGTGCAATAAGTGGAACTTCTGGAAAGGTCATTCGGAAATCTAGACCCGACGTTGAAACTTCTCCCTCATGTTCAGCAAGAGCTTGTTGAAGTAGTTGTGTTAAGTCAACCCGTTGCTTATGCAATTCTAAATTCCCACTAGCCATTTTGGATACTTCAAATAGATCTTCAATCAGAGTTTTCAAGCGTTGTGATTTCTTATCTAAAATATCTACATATTTTAAACGTTCTTCTTTAGATAATTCTTCAGCTTTCAATAAATCCGTGTACGTAATAATCGATGTTAAAGGTGTTCTTAAATCATGACTTACATTAGATATCAACTCTGTTTTCAGTCGTTCACTTTTTGCTTGTTCCGTCATCGATTTCCGTACACCTTCACGAAGATTATTTAGATTAGCAGCATGTGTAGCTAAAGCTGATTTCCCTTCCACACGAATTTCCTGGTGAAGTCGCCCGTGTGCCATTTCCTCGGTTGATTTAATAATGCGACTCAAATATGCCGACCTTCTTAACAAGATAAACAACACAGGTAAAGCTACGAAAAGAACGGCAGGAATATATACGAGTAGAAGAACCGGCGCTAGCATACAAGCGACGAAACCAATTCCCGCCAAGAATACACCAACAAGTAGGATAACCGTTTGTACCCCAATCGATTTCTTCAGGAACATTTCTTGAAGTGAGGTCCAAAACTTATACGTATAACTCGTTGCAAAATCCTGTTTGATTTGATTTTTATTTTTTAACCGTTCCACAATATTCACTAGTTGAAAAACTGTCACTGTAAGCAGAATGACTAATATTCCAAATTCAAATAATCGATCAATCCACACGCCAATACTTGTCACAAAGAAATAGTATCCATAGTGCTCGCTGTTCATATAGACAGCGAATAAAGTTACGTAGCTTGAAAATAAGAGCAACGCCAACTTCGTATCGATTTTTAGTTTGTCATAATAGTGCTTGAATTCAATTTCTGTAGCCCACTCTTTTTGGAAACGAAGCTTTGTGAGTAAAGTTGCTAACGCTAAAGCACCTAAAATCCAAATCATATAAAGAATGTATTTTGCTTTATTAAAATTTGCAACTCGAATTCCTAGATTTCCCTCTTTTAATGCCTGTTTAGGAACAATGACCGTTCCTTCGTACAATCGAAATGAATCTTTGACTACATTTTGCAGGCCATATTCTTCTGCTGACTCTGTAAGAACTTCATCTTTATTAAAGTAATTATAATAGCGCCCTAAATCTGTAATCTCTAATACTGCATCTCCATACGCTCCGTATCTAGTGATAGAACCTGCTCGAAGCAATCCATTCGCTTCGTTAAATGACTTTTTATAAGCGGCTGGGACGTCTAGATTACCCGAAGTAAAAGTCTCGCCCGTTTCTACATCCGTAAATTTATATCGAAACGGAATTGTCCATTGTTCAGAAGTTCCTATATTTTCAAGATAATCATCTATAACTTTCGATTTCTCGGTCCTGATTTTCGCTTCGACATGCGCATCATCTTCAAAGTTTTTTTGAATATCCACAATTTTTGTATCGCGCTCTTTTTTTAGTACAGCAGCCACTTCTTCATTTGAACTGGATTCCGCTGCTTCAATCTCATGTTCATATTGAGTTTGTATGCTTCTAATCTGATCAGTAAGAGATCCATACCTTGTGCGGTGTTCTTCTATTTCCCGTTGCGTAACAGGTATTTTCTTTTTCAATTCTTCAGGGTCGATTGGATTCAACACCATAGGTCCGATATTCTCATAAAACACGTTGACTTCTTCTTTGAATTCGGACGTGTCTATATAACTTTTACCAATATACATAGGCCCTTGTTGAATGATTGAAAAGAATGCGATTAGGAAAATCGCAACGAATGTAGCCCACAAAACAGGAAGCCATCGGTTGTTTTTCATCTATTAGACGCCCCCTTTAAAAAATCTTGCCAATTGTGCGATTGCTCGACTTGACCGAAGTGCACCTTCATTTAACATCTCGTAAATATAGGTAATGCAAAAACCTATCGTAACGACCCCAATACTAAGTGCGAGGAGGGACCAGACTAGTGACCAATTATTTTTCGATTTTGTAGCCAACGCCCCACACCACCTTTACGTATCTCGGGTTTTTGGGATCCGCTTCAATTTTCTCACGAATCTTTCGAATGTGTACTGCCACGATGTTTTCAGCATTGTACGCGGCTTCGTTCCACACACGTTCATAGATTTCATTAATCGAAAATACGCGCCCTACATTTTTCATAAGTAACTCTGTAATTTTATATTCAATCGGAGTTAGCTTTACGGCCACATCGTCCACTAAGACTTCTTTTGCCTCTTCATCTAACGTTAACCCGTCAATAACAATCTTTTGTTGCTGTCCATCATACGTACCCAGTTGAACATAACGCCTTAGTTGTGATTTAACACGAGCCATTAATTCCATCGGATGAAAAGGTTTCGTTACGTAATCATCTGCACCTACAGATAACCCATGAATCTTATCAGAGTCCTCTGATTTCGCACTTAGCATAATTATTGGGATATTGCGTGCTTCCCTTATTTTGAACGTCGCTGTAATCCCGTCCATATTAGGCATCATAATGTCGAGGATGAGAAGATGAACCTCGCTTTCCTCGAGAAGTTCAAGCGCTTCTTTCCCATCAGCCGCCTTCACAACGTTATACCCCTCATTTTTTAAATAGATTTCAATCCCGTCCCGTATATCTTGATCATCATCTGCTACGAGCACTGTGAATTTAGTCATCTACCGCACCTCACTTTTCCAACTCTCTACTACCAATTGTAACCGACGAATCTTAACAATCACCATTGATAACTATGAAGAATTTCTTAAGATGGTCGAGTCGAAACTGTTTTTTAATTAAATATAAAAAAGCCACGCAATTACGTGACTTTCTTCGCTTCTTTTTGAATCGGTATAGATAAATAAAAGATGCTTCCTTCATTTACCTTACTCTCCGCCCATACTTCACCATTATGACTATGAATAATTTCCTTAACAATTGCAAGGCCAAGTCCCGTACCACTCTGTCGAATTGCTGTAGGTGAGGGGACTCCTTTATAAAATCGTTCAAATAGAACAGATAGATTTTCTTCAAATATTCCGTACCCATTGTCTTCAATCTTTATTACTAATTGATAGTCTTCAGCACTTATTTTTGCCGATATAGATAGTACTCCATCCTCTGGAGCTGTATATTTAACTGCATTTCGAACTAAATTTGAAATAACTTGGTCCATTCGTTCCGTATCAATTAAACACATATACTCTTCCATATGCTTGTCATTCTCAAGTAGACATGGTTTTCTTTCACTTTGTAAAACATCCATTTCAAACTTATCAAATGTCCTTTCAAGCCATTCATACACATTTACCATCTTCATATTCAGGCTCGTTTGACCTGCTTCGAGCTTAGATAAATCAAATAAGTCATCGATAAGTCGATTCAACACTTTGATTTTATCATACACGAGATTACCAAAATACGAGTCGTCCGATGTTACAAGTCCTTGCTGGATTGCTTGCATATAGCCGTGAATTAGCGTTACGGGTGTCCCTAACTCATGTGCAATATTTGCTAAAAGTTCACGTCTAGCCGTTTCCATAACAATTAAATCCTCATTCATTGTTGTCAAATCGATATTGGCAACCTCAAGCGCTTCCGTACGTTCTTTAACCTTCTCTTCAAGCCGAAGATTCACGTTTTGCAGCTCTCGGTTTAAATCTTTTAGGCGCACTAAAGTTTTTACCCGAGCAATCAACTCTTCTTTATCACAAGGCTTTGATAAATAATCATTTGCACCGACTTCAAAAGATGTTATTTTATCACGAACCTGACTTTTTGCCGTTAGCATTAGAATCGGTAATTCCATTAAGGAATACTTCTTCCGCAGTCGTTTACATACTTCAAAACCTGATACTTTCGGCATCATGATATCTAGAATAAGTAATTCAATGGATTGCTCCTCAACTATCCGTAACACTTCTTCCCCATTTGAAGCCGTAATTACTGTGTATCCTTCTAGTGAGAGTTGATTCATCAGGACTTGTAAATTTACTGGTTCATCGTCAGCAACAAGAATCTTAACCGCTTTTGAAGAGAATTGAATATCAGGTGTAGATACTTCAAAGCCCTCTTCAACATAGATGTCTTCTGATAGCACGACATCTGCGACAACTTCCTGGTCTACCTGGATAGGTAGTGTAAAACTAAATGTTGAACCTACGCCAACTTTTGATTTCACTTCGATTTCCCCACCATGTAGGGCTACTAGTTGTTTCGTAATACTAAGGCCTATACCCGTCCCTCCTACTTCTCTGGAAAGGGATACATCACCTTGTGTAAAAGGAGCGAATATTTTTTCTAGTTGATGTTTTGGTATTCCTCTTCCTGTATCCGAAACATTTATTTTTACATATCCAGCTTGAAGTTCTGCCGAAACAACCACACTTCCGTTTGTCGTGTATTTAATGGCATTGCCAATTAAATTATAGAAAATTTGTTGGAGACGATTTTGATCCGCAATGACGATTGGTAAAGAATGATCTATTGAGTTTACTAGTTTAACGGTCCCTTCTTTTACTAGTGGTTGGCAAATCATAAATATAACATCCGTAATTCTAGCTAGATCGACGGGTTTTAGGTACACATCGAGTGAATCATGTTTTAACTTAGAAAAATCCAATATATCATTTATTAAATGAGTGAGTCGATTCCCACTGTGAATAATAATAGATAGTTGATCACTCATTCCTTTTGATACACGCCCCGTAATACCATCTCGTAAAGATTCTGCTATTCCAATCATCCCATAAAGAGGTGTACGTAATTCATGCGATGTAATGGCCAAAAATTCATCTTTCAGCTCATCAGCTTTTTGCAAGCTTTCCATCGCTAATTCACGACTGACTTTCAGCTCTAATTCCGCTTGCTCTTTTTCAGCGCGCATAATGTTTATTTTGTCTGCGAGCGCCAAAGAAAGTAAGACTACCTCAATTGCTAGAGTCGCTTGTCCGGCATAGTCTGTAAGTATGGAATAAGGGATGACCGAAGCTCTTTCAAGAATTGTTACAAATACACCGATTAAGAAGAAGAGCCAACCAACTATGAAAAAACGTGCCTGTCTTGCGCCTCGTTTCAAACAAATAAATGCGACACTTAAGACCATAAAAAACGTACTTAATGTACTTAAAAGCATGATATTCAATGCGGCAATTGGAGAGATAAATAAAACCATGATAACTACAACATTTAAGCTCATCAAAACATAAGAAATCATTTTGAATCGATAATAGTATCGATCCGTGTCTAAGAAACTCCTCGTAAACAATAAAATGAAGATACACGCCACACTGACCAAAAATGGAGTAGCAATGACGTTCCAAGAAGGGGAATTCGGCCATAAATATTGAAACGCTAATCCATTCGTTGCTAATTGTCCTAGTAGTGTACTAGTAATCACTAAAACATAGTAGAGATAACTAGAGATTCTTAAGCTAAAGTATAGAAATAAGTTATATAATATCATGACAGAAATCATGCCATAGAAAAATCCTAAAAGACTGAATTCCATTTGTGTTTTTTCAATAAAAGAATTCGAATTCCATATATTTATTGGAGGATGCATGGCACCTGGGCCAAGTACTCTAACGTAATACGTTTTCTGTTTTCCATGATCTACTGCCAAATTAAAAACGAAGTTTCGATGTTCAATTTCTTTTTCCGTGAACGGATGATTGGATCCAGCACTTTGCAATTCGGTAATTCCTGATTCATCTTCTGAAAAAATGTCAATCTCATAGATAATCGGAAAAGCTAGCTCCAACAACCAATCTCTTTGTATAGACCGATTGTCTACTGAAAAACGAATCCAAGTAACCTTTTCAAAAAAACCACCCTGCTGGTTTACTCGTTCAGCACGTATAAAGTTCTCCTTTAACTCCTCAGAAGTAATGTCGTCAATCGTAAGGTTTTTCTTTTTATCATCCAGCATATAAAGCGACGAATAGACATTTACTTTTTTCGTTAAAGAATGCAAAATAAGCATGTCGTTTTTATTTTCTTTTGCTTCAATCGGCAAAAGAAATGTAAAAAACAGCATACTGAGAATTATTATAAAAACTCCAACTGCTAAACGTTTATACATAATGAATACCACCTTACATATGTATAAATAACCATAGTTCGAATATTCTATTTAATGTAGTTAGTATAGTATAACTCATTAATGGATATTCAGGGAAATTATATTTTACTAAAGGATCTACACTACTCTTTCATCTAAAAAAAATACGGTCCCAATCTATTAGACCGGGACCGCATTACTACTCTACTCTAGCTTTATGTTCAGCATTGTATTCATCGTCATATAAATGACACGACACCCAATGCTCTTCCTTATATTCAGTTAATACTGGCCTAACTTGACTACATACATCCATTGCTAAAGGGCACCTCGTTCTGAATCGACAACCACTAGGAGGGTCAATAGGGCTTGGAATATCCCCGTCAATCAAGATTCGCTCCCTGTTCCTCTCCACCTCTGGATCTGATACAGGAATCGCGCTTAGTAAGGCTTGCGTATATGGATGCATCGGATCTTCATATAAATCTTTACTCGTCGCGATTTCAGCCATATTCCCCAAGTACATTACCCCTACACGATCGCTAATGTGCTTAACCATCGACAAATCATGTGCGATGAACAAATAGGTTAATCCGCGTTCAACTTGTAGTTTCTTCAATAGATTTACAACTTGCGCTTGAATCGAAACGTCTAAAGCTGAAATCGGTTCATCAGCCACGATAAATTCAGGGTCAACCGCCAAAGCACGCGCAATGCCTATGCGTTGACGCTGTCCTCCACTAAATTCATGTGGATAACGATTCCCGTGATCACCGTTTAAACCTACTGTTTCAAGCAATTCAATTACACGTGCATTACGTTCTTCCTTCGTTTTAGCCAACTCATGAATATCAATACCTTCTGCAATGATATCCTTTATCGTCATTCTAGGATTCAGGGAAGCGTAAGGATCTTGGAAAATCATTTGCATACTGCGATTAAATTTCTTTAACTCTTTTTTGGATTTTTTCGCATGTACATCTTCACCTTGAAACTTCACTTCACCTTCAGTAGCTTCATAAAGGCGCATAATTGTTCGACCAGCAGTAGATTTACCACAACCGGACTCTCCTACCAACCCAAATGTTTCCCCTTTATAAATATCAAACGTAATGCCGTCCACTGCCTTCAATATACTTTTTCGATCCATTCGAAAATGCTTTTTCAGCTCTTTAATCTCTAGTAATTTTTCTCTACCTTTATCCATGAGCTCTTGCACCTCCAACAATGGCCGATTCAGGAATCTCTACTTTAGGCGAACGCTCATCTAATAACCAACAAGCTGTCTTTTGCGTTTCAGATAACTTTGTGTAATCTGGCATATGTTCCTTACAAACTTTCATTGCATAAGGACATCTTGTTACAAAAGGACAGCCTTTGGGAGGATCAGAGAGATCTGGCGGTGATCCTGGAATCGCTTGCAATTCTTGTCCTTGGTTCTCTAATTTGGGCATTGAACCTAATAAGCCCCACGTATAAGGATGTTTTGGATTATAAAATATCTCGTCAACATTACCCGTTTCAACAATTTTTCCACCATACATAACTGCAACCCGATCCGCTGCGTTCGCAACAACTCCCAGGTCATGCGTAATTAGAATAATTGCCGTTCCTGTTTGTTCTTGAATATCACGCATTAATTCAAGTATTTGGGCTTGAATCGTTACGTCAAGAGCAGTAGTTGGCTCATCTGCAATTAAGATTTTTGGGTTACAAGCAAGTGCAATCGCGATCATTGCTCGCTGTCTCATCCCACCTGAATATTGATGAGGATACTGATTGATACGTGTTTCTGGATTTGGAATACCAACCAATTTCAATAATTCAATTCCACGTAAATGTGCCTGTTTTTTCGATAACTTTTGATGTTTAATCAAACCTTCTCCGATTTGTGCTCCAATACGCATTGTAGGGTTGATTGATGTCATCGGATCTTGGAAAATCATACTTATATCTTTCCCACGTATATTTTGCATTTGCTTTTCTGACTTCTGTGTTAAATCTTCTCCGTTAAATACTATGGACCCACCCGTGAACTTTCCAGGAGGCATAGGAATTAAACCCATAACAGAGTAGGCAGTTACACTTTTACCAGACCCTGATTCACCAACAATCGCTAGCGTCTCTTTTTCATTTAATTCAAAAGAAACTCCTCGAATCGCTTGAACATCGGGGCCGTACGTTTCAAATGACACAGCTAAGTCTTTAACCTCTAATAGTTTATTCATTTTGCATCCCTCCTTTATTTGCGTTCTTTCGGATCCACTGCATCTCTTAACCCATCTCCAATGACGTTAAATGCTAAAATCGTCAAACAGATGAAAAATGCTGGAAAAAAGAGTTGGTATGGATAATACTCGAAGGCAGATAAAGCATCACTTGACATCGTACCCCAACTTGCTTGTGGAGCAGGTACACCTAAACCAAGATAACTTAAAAATGCTTCAGTAAAAATAGCCGTCGGAATTGTTAATGTTAGTGTAACAAGGATAGGGCCAAGCGTATTTGGAATTAAATGCTTAGTCAATAACCTTGTATTACTGGCCCCTAATGAACTGGAGGCCATAACGTATTCCTCGCCTCTCAGCTGCATGACCTGACCACGTACAATCCGAGCCATACTTATCCACCCGGTTATGGTCATCGCAATAATCATCGTCCATAATCCTTTTGGCATAATGACCATCAATAAAATAACAACAAGTAAATAAGGAACGCCGTATAAAATATCTGCGATGCGCATTAAATACTCATCGACTCTGCCACCGAAGAATCCAGCTACTGAGCCCCAAATTACGCCGATAACTAAATCAATCAACGAAGCCATCAAACCAATAAATAGGGATATTTTTGCACCATACCAAGTTCTAGCAAATACATCTCTACCCAAGTTATCTGTACCAAACCAATGGTCAGCAGACGGCGCTTTATTCGCATTCATTAAATTTGTTTTATCATACGTATGTCCAGAAATCGGTTCACCTATGAGAGCCATAATTGCCAATAATAAAATGACAACTACACCAAAAAGGGCTAGCTTATTCTTTCTAAACCTACGCCAAGCATCCAACCAAAAGGAAGTACTTTTACCCGCAATTTTTTCAGATTCCTCATGGTCTTTTTCAATCAACTCAAAATCTGAATCTTTCAAATGTATTTGTGTCATTATTGATTAGCCCCCCTTCCAGTAACCTTAATCCGTGGGTCAATCAATCCATAAATTATATCTACAATTAAAATCGAAATTAGTAGGATAACACTGTAGAATACAGTCGTTCCCATAATAACTGTATAATCCCGGTTCGTAATACTTACTACGAACTCGTTTCCTAGACCCGGAATAGCAAATATTTTCTCGATAATGAAACTTCCTGTTAGTACACCTGCAACGAGTGGCCCCATATAGGAAACAACCGGAAGAATCGCATTTCGTATTGCATGTCGGTAAATTACGACTTGCTCACTTAATCCTTTAGACTTGGCAGTTTTAATATAGTCTGCATTCAGTACATCTAACATACTTGAACGCATTAATCTGGCAATAAATGCAAGTGGCGTTGTCGCTAAAGCAAATGCTGGCAATATCGTATGTGCGAATGACTCAAATCGTGCTAATGGAAGGACTTTCAATTCCATTGCAAAAATATATTGAAGAATCGTCGCCAAAATAAAGCTTGGCACTGAGATTCCCAATATCGCTACGATCATGATGGTGTAATCTCCCATCTTGTTATGCCGGATGGCAGCATATGCCCCGAATATCACGCCTAAGCCAAGGGCAATAAAAATTGCCTCAAGTCCCAAGATAAGAGAAACAGGGAAACTTCTTTTTATTATATCCGTTACTTCTTGACCTTCATATTTAAAGGAAGGACCAAAGTCTAATTTAACTGCATTGATTAGATAGTTAAAATATTGTTCGTGAATCGGATCATTTAAACCATATGCTTCATTCATTTGCGCTTCAATAGCTGGAGAAGTCTTCCGCTCAGAAGTAAATGGACCTCCTGGAGCTAATTTCATTAAGCCAAAAGTAATTGTAATGATGAAAAAAAGAGAAAGAAGAATATAACCTACTCTTTTAAGTAAATATCTAGCCAAGCGCTTACACCTCCGTAATTCCTCGATGCTTACTTTCATCTTTTTAGACAAAAAATAGGGAGTGAGAACTAATCACCCCCTATAAATCCTATAAACATCTATTGTCTTTCAAAAAATCTTACTTACCGTCGATATAGCCCCACTTATACTGAACTAAACCAAGTGGTGATACTTCAATATTTTTAACATATTCTTTGTTTGTCCAAACGTTCGTGTAGTTATAAACAGGTGCGATTGGAAGAGCTTCCATGAAAATCGCTTCAGCATCACGTAGTAATTGCTCACGTGCAGCTGGATCTGTTTCTGCTCTAGACTTTTTCAGTAAATCCTGGTACTCAGCATCTTCCCAGTTCGTATAGTTGTTTCCGCCAACCGTTTCAAAGATTTCAAGGAAGTTGATAGCATCGTTAAAGTCAGCTAACCAACCCATACGACCAACTTGGAAATCTCCTGATCCCATTGAATCTAGATATACGCCCCACTCTTCGTTATGAAGCTCTACATCAACACCAAGATTTTCTTTCCACATATCTTGAACTGCTTGTGCGATAGAACCATGTGCTTCACTTGTGTTATAAGATAGTTTAACTGGTGGCAACTTGTCCAAACCTAGTTCTTCTAATCCTTTTGCCAATAGTTCTTTCGCGCCTTCAACATCGTTATCTTTGAAATAACCTGTTGCATTTTCTTCAAAGATTGAAGGTGGTACTAATGCCATTGCTGGTAATTGCTCTGCTTGTGTAATGTTGTCTACAATACCTTGACGGTTGATTGCAGAAGCAAAAGCTTTACGAATGTTAAGGTTGTTAAATGGTGCTTCTTCTACGTTGAATGCATAGTAATAAACTCCTGCAAGTGTAGAAATGTTAAGAATTCCATCTTTTTTGTAAGCTGGGATAGCTGCCAATGGAATTGAATCCGTTGGTGATCCTAACCAGTCGATGTCGCCATTGTCATACATTTGTTTTGCCGTATTCTCATCTTCAACCATGAACATATTAATAGTTTCTAATTGTACTGTGTCAGCATCCCAATATCCAGGATTTTTCTCAAGTACAACTTTATCTTTATGCTTCCATTCTTTCATTAAGAAAGGACCGTTTGTTACATAGTTATCAGATACATCTTGTGCCCATCCTGGGTTTGCTGATCCTAGTTCATGATGAACCGGGAAGAACGTGTAGAATGCTGTTAACTCTAAGAAATAAGCAGTTGGTTGCGCAAGTTCTACAATAAGTGTTTTATCATCTTCAACTGTAATACCGATATCGTCTGCAGAACCGCCTTCTTCTTTAGCAGCTTGTGCACCTTTGATCATATACAATTGGTAAGCATAGTCAGTTTCTACGTTTGCAGGATCAAGTACCCATTTCCATGCAAACTCAAAGTCCTTAGCTGTTACAGGATCTCCGTTTGACCATGTTGCATTTTCACGAATTTTAAACGTATAAGTCATTCCATCCTCAGACATTTCTGCCGATTCTGCCATAGCTTCTTCAATTACGCCTTCTTGGTTAACGCGCATTAAACCTTCAAATGTTTGGTTTAATACTGCACCAGAAGTTGTATCTGTTGCTAGACCTGGATGTAGTGATGGTGGCTCAGTTCTGATGTTTACGTTAAGCGTCTGATCCGAAGATTCTGAAGCTTCACCTTCATCTTTTGGCTCTTCCTTATCTGTCTCTTCAACCTTATCAGGATCCTCTTTACTCGTATCCTTTTCCTTGTCGTCTCCGCTACAAGCCGCTAGTACTAAACTCATCATTAGTACCAAAGCTAGTAAAAACGACCACTTTTTCAATTTCATAAATCAATACCCTCCCCGTTTTTTTACTTTCTTTTGCAAAGGTTTAAATCACCTTACTTGTTATCATACTATGGATATTCTAATATTCCAACTACTTTTTAAAAAATATTTCAATATTGTTTATACTCTAAGTAATTGGGTTTTAAGCGCTTTCAAGTTCAACTCCTAATAATAACGATATTGCTTATTCTTACGTTAGCTAAACGCTTAATGAATAGCTTGCTGCATTTCAAACATTTTTAGTAACTCTATTTCTATCTATTTCATGAAAAACTTAAAAGTATATTGGAATACGTTAACACTATGAATAAAATACGAATTGACCTGATCGCTTCTAATTAAACATTATCCTATTCTTAGAGATGAAAAAAGGCATTCACATAAATACAGGAATGCCCCTAAAGATATATAGCGTACTTTAAATAATGATTATGATCGCAAGATTTTTTCCATTGCTTTACCTTTTGCTAACTCATCAATCATCTTGTCTAAATAACGAATTTCTCGCATCGTCGGTTCTTCAACATCCTCAACTCGGACACCACAGACCACACCTTTAATTAACAAGCGTGAAGGATTCAGTTGAGTTGCTTCTGCAAAGAAGTTCTCTATAGTTATTTCCTTTTCCAATTGCGCATCTAACTCTTCTTGGCTATAACCCGTCATCCAACAAATGATTTCATCGACTTCAGATTTTGTTCGCCCTTTTTTCTCTACTTTCAAAATATAACAGGAATAAATTTTTGCTGCGCTCATTGAATAAATTTGATGTTTGCCCATGATACCCTCCAAAAATGCCTTTTTGCTAATTACTCCGGCAAGTTCAACTGCCACGATATGCCAAACTGGTCAACGAGCCATCCGAACCTTTTGCTGAACCCATAGTTATCTATAGGCATGAGTGCTGTGCCCTTTTGCATCATTTCATTATAAAGGTTGTCAATTTCCTTTTCTGTGTCACAAGTTAAATAGATAGAAAAAGACGGAGTAAACGAAAACTCATGATTAATATGGCTATCGATACACATGAACTCCTGCCCCTTTAACGAAAACACAGCTTGTACAACAGTTCCTTCTTCACCAGGTCCTTCTGCACCGTATCGAGTAATGCTTTTTATTTCTGAATCCTCGATTAATGATGTGTAGTAATTCATTGCCTCTTCTGCAATACCGCCTTGAAACATTAAAAATGGAATTACGTTCTTCATAGTTAACTTTCCTTTCTTCTTATAAACTATATTTTTGTTTCTTGAGCCTACACCTCGAAAATCACCTACAATAAAAGCAGCTTTTCTACACAAGAAAATTTTCTCTTAACGATTGGACGATTTCAATTTATCTTTAATTAGTTTAGACGGTTCTCTAAAGATTGAATAGCCATCTTAATCGCAGTTAAGCGACGTTCAATTAATGTTTTTTGAGAGCTTCCCTGTTTAGCAGTTGCTAACTGCTGTTCAATAGAAGGAATAAGGTTTCGCAAAATATCTTTAGAAATCAATATAGTTTCTGCATCATAGAAAAATTCACCAGTATTCCAATTCTCTTTGAGGCTTTCTAAACCGACTTTTATAGCGTTTCTTCTTTTTTCAACAAGTGTTGTATTTGAACCTTTTTCGGTCATACTCTTATAAGCAGTTGCAAGCTTATTAAAAGTCGACTCCAAGGATTTAATGGACAACGCTTGGACTTCTTTACGAACAGTCCTCAAGTACAAACACCTATCTTTCACTTTAGCGATCGGTATTTCTTTACTTCCGCCAAAAACTCTTACATTCTGCTTTATCTTGAATATTAAACTCAATTATTTTCTTAAGTGAGTCAATTTCATAATTCCAAGCCCTTACATACCAAGGGTTTCTAGGCATAAAAAATAGAGCACCTCCCCAAATCCTGTATAATGTAAGTTACCACACAAACATAAAGACAGGAGAGAGTGCCCTTATGTCCATTATACGACAA
>NZ_JBTLRN010000017.1:0-71343 GCF_054482775.1 Sporosarcina sp. CAU 1771
GCATCGCTGGGTAGCTACGTGTGGCCGGGATAAATGCTGAAAGCATCTAAGCATGAAGCCCCCTTCAAGATGAGATTTCCCATTACGCAAGTAAGTAAGATCCCTCAAAGATGATGAGGTTGATAGGTCCGGGGTGGAAGCGCGGTGACGCGTGCAGCTGACGGATACTAATTGATCGAGGACTTAACCTAAAGTAATCAGGTTTGCTTGATTCACAAACCGTTTCGAAGAACCCTAATGTCTGTTTTATCCAGTTTTGAACGAATACGTTCAAACAAGTCTAGTGATGATGGCGAAGAGGTCACACCCGTTCCCATACCGAACACGGAAGTTAAGCTCTTCAGCGCCGATGGTAGTTGGGGGTTTCCCCCTGCAAGAGTAGGACGTTGCTAGGCACTAAAGAAGTTATTTCCTTCAATGGAGATAGCTTTTTTTGTTTGTTCTAAAGAAATTGAAAATGAATGAACCGAAGGTTTGGTATTCCAATGAGTAACCTACAGCGAGAAAGAGGAAGGGCGAGGAGTTCAAGGAAGTAAATTAGTCCAATGCGGGAATAACACCGGGCGTTACGGGAACAAAGTCGCCGTTGCGGGAATAAATCAGGCCAATACGGGAGCAAAGTCGGGCGTTACGCGAACAACCTGTGTGATTGAGTCGCTGTGGGGGAGTTGTACAATTCATAAAAGGAATGCACGAAATCACACGTTCTTTTATAATTGAGTCTAACTTTTGTACGGTGTATGTGTCTATTCAGCCAAAGGATCAAAAGTTCAAGTTAGAAAATTGACTCGGTTAACAAATCTTTATAAATGGAGTAATAAAGTTTAGAATAGATATATACAAGGAGAGTGTCTAAAAATGAAATATAAGAATACATGGGACTTAGAAAGTATATTTAAAGGTGGAACAAATTCAAAAGAAGTACAAACAAAACTTGAAACTGTAAAAGAAGAAATTGTACTTTATGCTGAACAGTTAAAAGCATGGGACAGCAATCCAGCTCACGATGCATCTACGTTGCAAGAAATATTAAAACGACAAGAAGTGATTGGTAAAAGCTTAGGCCAGGTTGGTACATTTATCAATATGTGGCGGGACGCATTTATGGATGATGATCATGCAAGCGTTGTCATGGGACAAGTGATGGAACTACGCAGTGAAATCCAGCAACAATCAACAATTTTCACTAAAAAACTTGTAGCCATCTCAGATCATAATTGGGATAAACTTCTGCAAGATGACGACTTGAGTGAAATTAATTTTTCATTAAATGAGATACGCGAAGAAGGCGAACGTTTATTGTCTGAAGATGAAGAGAAACTGATTGCTAAACTAAATAAAGATGGAATTGCAGCATGGAGCAATATATATAATACAGTAGGCTCAATTATGACTGTTCCTTTTACAGGTAAAGAAGGCAAAACAACGAACTTATCAATTGGGCAAGCGATGAACAAAATGTACGCTGATCCTGATGAAGAAGTGCGTGCAGAACTTTTTGAAAACTGGGAAAAAACATGGTCTACGAATGGACCGATCTTTGCGGATATCCTTAACCATTTAGCCGGGTATCGCTTAACTTTGCAAGATGCTCACGGAAGAAAAGGTCATTTAGAAGAACCACTTGAATATAATCGTATGACGGAAGAGACGCTTAGAGCAATGTGGTCAGCAGTGGATTCTCAGAAGAAAACGTTTCTAGATTATCTAGAACAAAAAGCGACTTTGTTGGGGATGGAAAAACTAGGTTGGCAAGATGTTGATGCGCCAGTTGCATTGGGTGAAGCAAAACCAACACGTTTCACATATGATGAAGCATGTGATTTTATAATTGAACATTTTGCATCATTTGGTCCGAAACTAACTGGTTTTACAAAACATGCGCTTGAAAATCGCTGGGTTGAAGCGGAAGACCGCTCGAATAAGCGTCCAGGTGGTTATTGTACAAGTTTACCTGAATTAGAAGAGTCTCGTATTTTCATGACATTCACTGGTTCTCCAAGTGATACGAGTACATTAGCACATGAATTGGGTCATGCTTTTCACAGTCACGTCATGAAAGATTTACCGAGGCTAAACCGAAGTTATGCTATGAACGTAGCTGAAACGGCAAGTACGTTTGCTGAAACAATTATTGCGGATGCAACTGTAAAGAATGCCACATCTGATGAAGAAAAAGTATCCCTTTTAGCGAATAAATTAGAAGGTGCCACATCGATGTTTTTAAATATTCGTGCTCGTTTCTTGTTTGAGGATAACTTTTATTCGGAACGTGCAAAAGGAATCGTATCAGAAAAACGCTTGAACGAATTAATGGTAGACGCACAAAAAGAAGCATTTGGTGATCGTCTTTCTTCTTATCATCCACACTTCTGGGCGGCCAAGCTCCACTTCTTTATTGATAGTGTTCCATTCTATAATTTCCCATATACATTTGGTTATTTATTTAGCCTTGGGATCTACGCGGAATACTTGAAACAACCTGAAGGCTTTGAAGAGAAGTATATAGCTCTACTAAGAGACACAGGGTCAATGAAGGTAGAAGACTTAGCGATGAAACATCTTGATGTAGATGTTACTAAGGAAGATTTCTGGGTAGCCGGAATTGAACTTGTTGGAAAAGATGTAGAAGAATTTATTGAATTGACGATTAAACTACAGAAGTAAAACTGAACAAGTACTTATCTCACCGTACCGCGTGGAGTAAGTACTTTTTTCTATTGGTAGTTTATGAAGTAATTGGGCGCAACAAAAGAATATGATCTACAGTGCAATCGAGAATTTACTCCCCAAAAAAATTGGGAAATAACCGCCGCAAAAAAGTTGGAAAAATGGCTTGGAATGAGAAACAGTACTTAGCGCACATAAAAATAGCGTTATCAAAATAGTACAATACGTATAAAACTCAATTTTGCAAATTATCCTAGGGTTTCTACAGAGCAAAGAGAGGATGATTTATCATTTCGCTTCTATTATAATTAAGAAGGATGAAAAGGAAGTGTTATAAAATAATGAACTCTCCAAATCGCCCGGTTGTTGAAGCGCTGGAAAATTTTAAGGAAGCCGCTCCGGTTTCATTCCATGTACCGGGACATAAGAATGGCTTGCTATCTAATTTGCCTGAGGGCCTACGTTCAGCTCTTCAATACGATGTAACGGAGCTTGAAGGATTAGATGATCTTCATGAACCGACTGGTGTATTGTTAGAGGCACAAAACCAGCTAAGCAATTTCTATGGGGCTGATCAAAGCTTTTTTCTTGTAAACGGATCAACCGTTGGCAATTTAGCAATGATTTATGCAACTTGTGGGCCTGGAGATACGGTAATCATTCAACGAAACGCACATAAATCAATATTCAATGCAATTGAATTGACCGGCTCAATACCTGTATTTGTATCTCCACAATGGGAGGAAAAAACAAAAACGTTTGGTACCTTAAGTGCCGTTCAAGTCGGTAAGGCGCTTGAAATGTATCCGGAAGCTAAGGCAGTTATTCTAACTTACCCAACCTATTACGGGGAAACAGGCATTGATTTAAAAGATATTATTCAATTGTGCCATGTACAAGAAATACCGGTACTTGTTGACGAGGCACACGGAGCCCATTTTGTTGTTGGAGAACCGTTTCCACATTCAGCTTTGGAGTTAGGGGCAGATGTTGTTGTCCATTCGGCTCATAAAACACTTCCAGCAATGACAATGGCCTCTTTTTTGCATGTGAAGTCTACATTAATCGATCCAAAAAAAATAGCGCATTATTTACGAATGTTGCAGTCCAGTAGTCCTTCGTATCTTTTAATGGCATCTCTAGATGACGCAAGGGCCTATGTAGAGTCTTATACGCAAGAAGATAAAATGAAGTTCATGAAGAATCGTAAATTCTTTATTGATAAACTTAAAGAAATAGATCGTCTTCAATTAGTTGAGGTAGAGGATCCTTTGAAACTTATCGTACGTGCGGAAGGATTTTCTGGATTTTATTTACAAGAAAAGTTAGAGGCGGTAGGGATCTATTCGGAACTTGCGGATTCAGACCAGGTGTTATTTGTTTTACCTCTATTAAAAGAAGAACATGATTATCCTTTTCTAAAGATTACTGAAAACATTAAGCGTGCATTTAGCAGACTAGACATAACTATGAAATCATCTATAGATATTGAGTCAATGCATGAGGAATCTATCTCTGTGCTTGAGTATACAGCGACTGAATTGAGACAAATGAAAACAAAATGGACACCTTATGAAGCAGCAGTAGATGAAATTGCAGGAGCATCAATTATTCCTTATCCACCAGGTATACCTTTAGTACTTGGAGGGGAAAAAGTGACAACGGAGCATGTTCAGTCACTTTCTAGATTGATTCATGCTGGAGCAAGATTCCAAGGAGCAATTTGTTTGGATGAAAAGAAAATACTCGTGGTAAATAGAGAGATGGAGGAATAACATGTTACAGAAAGGATTGTTCATTACATTTGAGGGGCCTGAAGGAGCGGGGAAGACAACCGTTATTAAAGAGTTATTTAGTCGGTTGGAAAGAGAAGGGAAGATAGTTGTGTTAACCCGTGAGCCTGGTGGCGTAAAAATAGCGGAGAAGATACGTGAAGTTATTTTGGATAACGCACATCAAGAAATGGACTCAAAAACAGAAGCTTTGTTATATGCAGCGGCAAGACGCCAACATCTTGTAGAAGTTGTAATTCCTGCACTTCGCTCGGGTGCAATTGTTTTATGCGATCGTTTTATTGATAGTTCTTTGGCATATCAAGGGTACGCAAGAGGACTAGACGTAGAAGAAGTTCTTTCAATTAATCAGTTTGCAATTGAAGACACGATGCCAGATTTAACAATCTTTTTCGATATAGACCCAGAGAAAGGGTTAGCTCGCATTGCTGCGAACAGTGAACGTGAACAAAACCGTTTAGATAATGAAAACATTACCTTCCACAAAAAAGTGTACGAAGGGTACCAAGAATTGATTCGCAAGTATCCAAATCGAATAATTCAAGTAGACGCAAGTTTATCTCAGGAAGATGTAACGGAAAATGTTTGGAGAATCATCAGCTCTCAAATCATCTAACATGGCTATTCATGTTATAATAGAAGTTAATGAAGGAAAAGGAGGAGTTAATCTTGAAATTAGTTGTGGCAGTTGTACAGGATCAGGATAGTAATCGTCTATCTGCAGCATTAACAAAGAACGACTTTCGAGCGACCAAATTAGCGAGTACAGGTGGTTTTCTTAGATCCGGTAATACAACGTTTCTTATAGGAACAGATGAAAGCCTCGTTCCGAAAGCGCTTGAACTTATAAAAGAAAATTGTCGTTCACGAGATCAAATGGTTGCTCCGGTGTCTCCGATGGGTGGCAATGCAGACTCCTATATTCCTTACCCAGTTGAGGTTGAAGTGGGTGGAGCAACGGTATTTGTACTCCCGATCGAGCACTTTCATCATTTTTGAGTGATGAATGAGGTGAAGAACGATGAAAGTTAACGGTGAATTTCGAACCGGAATTGATAAGGTTAGAAGTGAGCAGCTTCAGTTATCAAGAGGTGAAAATAGATTCGGACAAATGGTTGAAAAACAGGGGCAACGACTTCACGGTGAGCAAGTGACAAGGCTTCTAGGAGACATTGCGTCAGCTGGAGATCGGTTAGCTCGGACACGCAATTTCCGAGATATGGCCAAATTTAAGATGCTAGTTCGTCGATTTATGAAAGAAACGGTGGAAACAGGGATGGGGCTTAAACAGTCGCATACGTGGAATCGTTTTGGAGAAGGACGGCGTCTCAAAATAGTTGAAACACTAGATGAGAAATTGGTTGAGTTAGCAGAAGATCTGTTAAATGAAGAAAAAACAGCTGTTGATCTTCTGGCTAAAATAGGAGAGATTAAAGGTCTTCTTATCAATTTATATACCTAACTCCGTGTTTTCTGTTTTAAGGAAACACGGTTTTTTTGAATAAGGAGGTTGAGCTTTTGGAATCAAAAGAACTCGAAGGCCAAAATAGTGTAATGAATCGACTTTCAGTAATATATAAAAACAATCGAATTGGGCATGCTTACTTGTTTGACGGAGAAAGTGGGACCGGCAAGGAAGCGACAGCATTGTTTTTTTCTAAATTATTACTTTGCCAACAGCCGGAAGATAATGTTCCATGTGAAACATGTAGTTCGTGTCGACGTGTACTTTCTGGTAATCATCCCAACATCACAGTCATCCGACCTGATGGTCAAAACATAAGGAAAGAGCAGATGTCTGATCTTATTTTTAAGATGACTCGTAAAGGGTACGAGGCTGGAAGGAAAATCTATATAATTACATCTGCAGATCGAATGAATAGTGCGGCTGCGAATACGTTACTAAAATTTTTAGAAGAGCCAGAGGGTGAAGTAACAGCAATTTTGTTAACGGATTCCTACCAGGCGCTTCTGCCTACGATACAATCACGTTGTCAGCGTCTATCCTTTCTTCCACCATCAAGAGAAAAGCGGATTGCAAGTCTTGTTGAACAAGGTATAACGACATCAATGGCAGCAACTGTAACAATGATTACAGCGAATCTGAGTGAATCGCTTGAACTTGCAAATGACGAACAGTTTGCAAACTTCCGAAAAACAGTGTTAAAATTGGTAGAGGCATCAAATGTAAACATTCATGAAGCACTTTTGTTCATTCAAACAGATTGGCTGCATGTTTTTAAAGAAAAGGAGGAAGTCGACCGGGGTCTTGATTTGCTATTGTATGCGTACAGGGATATTGTAGCGATTAAAGCAGGATTGACTTCGATACTCACTTTCCCGGATCAAAAAGAATTTTACGGGAAACTTGCAATGAGGATGACGTATAGGCATCTTTCTGAGATAATGGAAACGGTGTTACAAGCAAAACGGCATCTTCATAGTAATATGAATCGAACGCTTCTAATGGAGCAATTGATGCTCAACATGCGGGAGGGATTACTTGTTGTATAAAGTTGTAGGTGTCCGCTTTAAAAAAGCGGGTAAAATATATTATTTCGATCCACTGGATTTTCAGTTAGAAGAAGGCACATATGTCATCGTCGAAACAGCCAGAGGAGTAGAATACGGTAAAGTTGTTATTCAGGCAAGGCAGGTTGACGAAAATGATGTTGTGTTGCCGCTAAAGAAAGTTGTTCGCCCTGCTGAAGAGGATGACATCGATAAGGTAGAAGAAAACCGAACAGAAGCTGAACGAGCTTTTGAGACGGGCGTTAGTAAGATTATTGAACATAAGCTTGATATGAAGCTTGTTGATGTTGAATATACATTCGATAGAAATAAAATTATCTTCTACTTTACAGCTGAAGGCAGAGTTGATTTTCGAAACTTAGTTAAAGATCTAGCATCCATTTTTAGGACGCGTATTGAATTGCGCCAAATAGGCGTACGTGATGAGGCAAAAATGCTCGGTGGTATTGGTCCATGCGGAAGAATGCTTTGCTGCTCAACATTTTTAGGGGATTTTGAACCGGTTTCAATTAAGATGGCCAAAGATCAAAACCTATCATTAAACCCTTCAAAAATATCAGGTTTATGTGGTCGTCTAATGTGTTGCTTGAAGTATGAAAATGATGATTATGAAGAAGCTAAAGCACTTATGCCTGATGTGGGGACAAAAATCGATACACCTGAAGGCCAAGGAAGAGTAGTAGGCTTGAATCTTCTTGAACGTCTTTTACAAGTAAGTTTGACGGATCAGGACCTTGTTCTTGAGTATACATTGGAAGAAATACTGGATCCAAAAAATAATATGGTTCATTTGATGAAATGATGAGGTGGATTAGTTGAAAGAAAGGAATTTTCTGGACAAAGTAGTGGATTTTGAACAACAGCTCGAGTCTATGCATAAGCAATTCCGGGAATTGATGGGATCTGTCGCAAAGATGACGGAAGATAATCATTCGCTTCAACTCGAAAATCATCATTTACGAAAGCGACTTGAAGAAATAGACGAACAGGAACAAAAAGCAGTGAAAAAACAGAAAGATAAAAAGACAAATTCCGTAGATGTTGGAGAAGGCGTTGACAACTTAGCGCGTCTTTACAATGAAGGGTTTCATGTTTGTAACGTTCATTATGGAAGTACTCGTAACAGTGAAGATTGTCTATTCTGCTTATCTTTTTTAAATAAACAAAATGTATAAATTTAGCCGAACCTATTGTCACTAGGCATCGGCTTTTCTTTTTGTAAGGAGGAAAAATGGTGATTGAACTATTGAAAGATGATGAGCGACTCGATTACTTATTGGCAGAAGATTTACGAATCATTCAGAGTCCATCCGTATTCTCTTTTTCCCTTGACGCTGTATTACTTGCAAGGTTTGCATATGTACCTGTAAAATCAGGAAAAATAGTTGATTTATGTGCTGGAAATGGAGCAATACCTCTTTTCCTAAGCGCGCGAACAAAGGCAGAAATTGTTGCTGTTGAATTACAGGAGCGCTTGGCTAATATGGCCGAAAGAAGTATTGCTTACAACAGCCTTGAAAAACAGATTCAAATAGTGAATGGCGATGTCATCGATATTGCGAAACGTATAGGATATGAAAAGTACGACACAGTAACATGCAATCCTCCGTATTTCCCAATGCATGAAGCTACGGAAAAAAACTTAAGTGAACATAAAGCAATTGCAAGACATGAAATAAAGCTAACGTTGGAACAAGCAGTTCAATCGGCTAGTGAGTTGTTAAAGCAAGGTGGAAAAGCAGCCTTTGTCCATCGTCCAGGGAGATTATTAGACATTACTACTGCGATGCGCTCAAATAGACTTGAACCAAAACGAATTCAGTTTGTATATCCAAAAGAAGGTAAGGATGCAAATATGCTTCTTATTGAAGGCACGAAAGATGGAAAACCGGATTTGAAAATCCTTCCCCCTCTTTATGTGTATGACTCCGATGGAGAGTATACAAAAGAAGTGAGGCTGTTATTATATGGAGAATGATAAAAACCATCTATTTTATGTACTTGAATGTAACGATGGTTCTTATTATGCTGGTTACACGAATAATCTAGAAAAGCGTGTAAGTGTTCATAATGAAGGAAAAGGTGCAAAATATACGCGTGCTAAAAGACCAGTGAGTTGTATTTATCATGAAGTTTTTGAAACGAAGCGCGAAGCAATGCAAGCGGAGTATCAATTTAAGCAATTGAAAAGAATTGAGAAGGAACGGTATATCGGGAAGGGGCAGATTTTGGATGAAGTCACAAAAGAGCGCTGAACCAGGTGGAGGTAAATTATTTCTTGTTGGAACTCCTATCGGTAATTTAGAGGATATGACTTACCGGGCTGTACGAATATTAAACGAGGTAGATGTTATTGCAGCAGAAGATACGCGCAATACAATCAAGTTATGTAATCATTTTGACATCAAGACTTCCTTAATTAGTTATCATGAGCATAATATTGTAATTGGGGGAGAAAAGATACTAGAATTGCTTTCTGAAGGTAAGGATGTTGCCCTTGTAAGTGACGCGGGTATGCCTTGTATATCGGATCCTGGCGTTGATATTGTGTCTAAAGCATTGGAAGTGGGTTATGATGTAGTACCGGTTCCTGGTGCTAACGCAGCGATTACTGCACTAGTGGCATCTGGAATTACTCCTCAACCCTTTTTATTTTACGGATTTATATCACGAGATAAAAAGGAAAGAAAAAGTCAGTTGGACACATTAAAAAGGCGAAGTGAGACAATCATATTATACGAGGCACCTCATAGGTTGAAAAAGACATTGGCAGCATTAAATGAAGAATTCGGAAGTGAACGTCGTATTGTTCTTGCAAGGGAAATTACAAAGCGTTTTGAAGAGTTTTTGCGTGGTACAATCGAAGAAGCAATTACTTGGGTAGATACAAACACCGTAAGAGGAGAATTTTGTATCGTTATTGAAGGTAGCGATGGAACGGAAGTAGAAGAAAGAGAAGTTTGGTGGAAAGACCTGTCGCTTTCTGAACACGTATCGGAATTGATTTCTAGAAAGGAAATGCGTTCAAAGGAAGCAATTCGTGAAGTGGCTAAAGAACGTGGATTGAGCAGACGAGACGTGTACAATGAATATCATGTAGACAACTAAATTACATAGATGCAAAAAGTCCAGAACGGTTTCCCGTACTGGATGTTGAAAACATGAAAATTACTTTTTAAGGTTTTCTTGGATTTCTTTAACTAGTTGTTCTGCGCCTTCTGCGCTCAAAATCAATTTTCCGTCAATTAAACGCATATTATCATCTGAAACATCACCCGTAATTGAGCATGTCATGTTAGGCATATATTTTTTCAAAATGATTTTATCTTCATCGACGTAAATTTCAAGAGCATCTTTTTGTGCGATTCCAAGTGTGCGACGCAATTCGATCGGGATAACGACACGGCCAAGCTCGTCTACTTTTCTTACAATACCTGTTGATTTCATGTAACCGATCTCCTTTCAATTCGTTATTTTTATTCTGAACAATGGACATATTTCGGTTCTATGTCTAACTAATCATATCAAGTTTTCCAATTAACGTCAATAAATTAAGCCTGATAATATGATAAAAACAATAATGATTTAATTGATTGTCCAAATAGTTAAAAATCTTATTATGCCATACAAAGTTCTCGAGGCCTATGCGTTTGTTCAATGTATTTCATTGTATCGTATAGATAAATTCGATAGAATAGACATTATATATATATTTATATTGGAGGAGTTTTCATGACTGAACAAAAAGAAACCTTTTATATTTCAACACCGATTTATTATCCGAGTGGAAACTTTCATATTGGAACGGCTTATACAACTGTAGCATCGGATGCAATGGCCCGATATAAGAGGCTTCGAGGTTATCATGTTCGATTTTTGACTGGAATGGACGAACACGGTCAGAAAATACAAGAAAAAGCAGATGAAGCTGGTCTACCGCCACAGCAGTATGTAGATGGGATTGCGGAAAACGCGAAAAAAGTGTGGGAGATCATGGATATTTCCTATGATGATTTTATTCGCACGACAGAGGATCGCCATAAGGCGGGTGTAGAGAAAATATTTCAAAAGTTTCTCGATAACGATGACATTTATAAAGGTGAATATGAAGGGTGGCATTGTACACCTTGTGAATCATATTTTGGGGAGTTGCAACTTGTTGACGGGAACTGTCCAGATTGCGGGCGTCCAGTTCAAAAAGTGAAAGAGGAATCGTACTTCTTTAATATGAAGAAGTATGCGGACAGGCTTTTGAAGTACTATGAAGATAACCTTAAATTTATTGAACCAGAATCTCGTAAAAATGAAATGATCAATAACTTTATCAAACCTGGACTTGAAGATTTATCTGTTTCCAGGATGTCATTCGATTGGGGAATTAAAGTTCCGGGAGATCCGAAACACGTTATTTATGTATGGGTAGATGCATTGACGAACTATATTACGGCATTAGGTTACGAATCGGATGATGATGCATTGTTTAAAAGGTATTGGCCGGCCGATGTACATGTGGTAGGTAAGGATATTGTCAGGTTCCATACAATTTATTGGCCGATATTCCTTATGGCTTTGGATTTACCACTTCCTAAAAAAGTATTTGCACATGGTTTTATTATGATGAAAGACGGTAAGATGTCCAAATCCAAAGGCAATGTCGTGCAACCAGAAATGCTTGTTGAGCGATATGGTTTAGATGCAACGCGTTATTTCCTTCTACGTGAACTGCCTTTTGGTCAAGATGGAGTATTTTCACCTGAAACATTTGTCGAACGTACAAACTATGATTTAGCGAACGACTTAGGTAACTTATTAAACAGAACGATATCTATGATTAATAAATATTTTGACGGTGTAATCCCTACTGAAGGACTGGAAGCGACTGAATTCGATAAGAGTTTGACTGATTTTATAGAGCTCACAGTTAAAAAGTATGAAGCTTCTATGGAAGAGATGCAATTCAGTTTGGTCTTAGGCGAGTTATGGGCATTGGTTTCACGAACGAATAAATATATTGATGAGACGTCACCTTGGGTGCTCGCTAGAGAAGAAGCTGACCGGGGTAAACTCGCTTCTGTCATGAATCATTTGGCGACATCCTTGCACAACATTGCAATACTACTCCAGCCAATCATGACAAATGCTCCTAAACAAATTGTTACTCAATTAGGACTGGAAGAGAGTTTGTTGAATTGGGACACATTAGGTAACTTCAAGGCGATTCCTAATGGAACGACAGTGATTGAAAAAGGAGTGCCGATTTTTCCTCGTCTAGATCCAGATGTTGAAGTGGTTTATATCCGTGAGCAGATGGCGATAACGGCGCCAGTTGATGTGGAAGAGGAAAAGAAAGAAGAAGTACCTGAAAGTGAAGAAATTTCGATTGAAGCGTTCATGAATGTTGATTTGCGCGTAGCAACTGTTATTGAATGTGAACGAATTCCAAAAGCGGATAAATTGTTAAAGCTTCAACTCGATCTAGGTTACGAGAAAAGGCAAGTGGTTTCTGGCATTGCAGAACATTATGAGCCAGATGCTTTAATTGGCGAAAAAGTAATTGTTGTTGCAAATTTAAAGCCGGTAAAATTGCGCGGAGAACTTTCTCAAGGGATGATATTAGCTGGAAAATCTGATGGCGTATTGAAATTAGCGACGGTTGACCAGGCGCTCGAAAATGGAGCGCAAGTAAAATAAATTAAGTACTAAATTAAACAGGTGGAGAAAAGTAATTGACTTTTCTCCACCTGTTTTTGCATTATTATCCTAACAATTCTTTTGTGTTGGGAATAAATCATCTGAAAAGGGGTAAAAGCTATTTCGACAGAAGTATAAAGCGCTAGATTGAAAATGATTCCATTTAGCTGTATAGTATCGAATAGAATTTAAAATGTAATGCACTTGTAATATAACTGTGATGAAAGACACAGGGGATTGAAATATACTTAGTTAATTATGAGGAGAGAGATCATGTATATAGATACACATGTTCATTTGAACGCAGACCAGTATGATAATGACGTCGATGAAGTGATTGACCGTGCGCTTGAAGCTGGGGTTGAAAAGATGGTCGTTATTGGATTTGATCGAAAAACAATTGTAAGAGCGATAGAGCTTGCAGAAAAACACCCTTTTATATACGCAGTCGTTGGTTGGCATCCAGTTGATGCAATTGATTGTACTAAAGAAGACTTGATGTGGATAGAATCACTTGCTGAGCATCCTAAAGTTGTAGGGATCGGTGAGATTGGACTCGACTATTATTGGGATAAGTCGCCGAAAGACATTCAGCAAAAACTGTTTAGAAAACAAATTCGACTTGCTCAAAAAGTTAACTTGCCCATCGTCATTCATAATCGAGATGCAACTGCAGATGTTGTTCGTATATTAAAAGAAGAAGAGGCTGAAATAACAGGTGGAATTATGCACTGTTTTGGGGGTAGTGTAGAAACGGCAAAAGAGTGCATTAAACTCAATTTCATGATTTCTCTTGGAGGTCCGGTTACATTTAAAAATGCAAGAACTCCTAAAGAAGTTGCAACAGAAATAGGGCTTGAAAATTTGCTGATTGAAACAGATGCACCTTACTTAACTCCACATCCATACCGTGGCAAAAGAAATGAACCGGCACATGTAATCCTTGTCGCAGAAGAGATTGCAAGGTTAAAAGAAATTTCGATTGAAGAAGTTGCAGCAGCAACAACAGCAAATGCTTTAAAGATTTTTCAAATTAAATGATTAAAAGACTTAAAAATTATCCATACTTTACAAGAAGGAATGCTTCCTAATTTCTAAAATAAACATAAATCGTAAGAGTTGACACTCGGAAAAGTAACCTATATAATCACACGAGTGATGAAGGAGGAGTTTTTTTCATGTCAAATAGGTCCATGAAAAACCTATTCTTAGGATCATTGAGGAGTAAAGAAATTGCAGTAACTATAGTAGCATTCATGTTATTTCTTACTGTACTTTCACTCGTTTTCTATGAAGGGGCAAAAAAATCGGTCACATTAAATGTGAACGGTGAAGAATTAGTAATCAAGACGCACGCACATACAGTAGGTAAAGTACTTTCCGAACAGGAAATTACAGTTACCCAAAATGATTTAGTAGAACCCTCAATGAATACATCAATTGAAGAAGGTCTTTCAATTCGGTGGGAACAGGCAAAGCAAGTCGCAATAATGGTTAATCAAGAGGAAACCCAACTATGGACTACCAAAAGTTTAGTAGGAGATGTGTTGGAAGAGGCTGGAGTCGAAATTACAGAACACGACGTTGTAGAACCTGGTCTAAACAAGAATCTTGAAGAAGAGCAATTAATTACGGTAAATAAAGCCTTCCAGGTAACTCTGAACGATGGCTTAGAGCAAAAAGAATTTTGGTCAACTTCGACTACGGTCGCTGACTTTTTAAAGAGAGAAAACATTCAATTGAATGAACTTGACCGTTTAGAAGCACATGAGGAAGAATTACTTATGCCAAATTCTACAGTCAATATCGTCCGGGTGGAAAAGGTCACCGATGTAGTGGAAGAACCGGCAAACTTCGCAGTTGAAACAAAAAGTGATTCTTCTATACTGAAAGGGCAAGAAAAAGTTGTCCAAGAGGGAAAGAAGGGAACTATTTCACGGGAGTTTGAGGTAGTCAAAGAGAACGGGAAAGAAGTTTCTCGTAGTCTTGTTGAAGAAACAACAATTAAAGAGCCTACAAAGAAGATTGTTGCGGTAGGAACGAAGGTAGTTGTTGCAAGTGCAGCTAAAACCAAAGCCAAAACAAGCACGACTAGTGTATCGCGTGATAATTCAGCGGCACCTTCTGGTGGTAAAGAATTTTACGTGACAGCTACAGCGTATACTGCTTATTGTAATGGGTGTTCTGGAATTACAAGAACGGGTATCAATTTACGTGCGAATCCGAACTTAAAAGTAATTGCAGTGGATCCAAGTGTTATCCCGTTAGGCTCGAAGGTCTGGGTTGAAGGTTATGGCTATGCAGTAGCTGGAGATACGGGTGGAGCGATTAAAGGAAAGAAGATTGATCTTCATGTTCCTACAAAAGAAGCTGCCTATAAATTTGGTCGACGACAAGTTAAAGTTAAAGTTATTAATTAAAAAATTATCCGCGGGACGCTTACAAGTCCTGCGGATAATTTCGTTTATACGGTCAAAACCATTGATGAAGGAGCACTCCTGTACAATGGTGATTATGCAGAGTAGAATTATGGTAAGAATTGCGTGGAAAGAGGATACGATATGAACGTAAAGGAAATAATAGTTGTTGAAGGTAAATCGGATACAGTGGCTGTAAAACGGGCAACAAACGCGGATACAATTGAAACAAATGGTTCAGCAATTGATGAATTAACGATTCAGCGTATTCAACATGCACAGGAAACGCGTGGCGTCATCGTATTCACGGATCCCGACTATCCCGGCAGAAGAATACGGGCTATAGTTGAAGAGCGTGTAGCGGGCGTTAAACATGCCTTTTTAGATAAAAAGAAAACTTTGGCCAAAAATGGAAAAGGGATTGGTATTGAACACGCGAAAGACGAGGATATTCGAGAAGCGATTCGTTCAGTCTATACAGTGGACAATTCCCTTGCGAAACCCATTCCTCTTGCTGATTTGATGGCTGCTAGGTTAATAGGTCATCCAGATGCAAGAAAGCGGCGTGAACGCCTTAGTGAACTACTATGTATAGGACAGGTGAACGGGAAGGGTTTAAAAAAGCGACTTGAAATGTTTCGGATTGACCAGTCTCGATTGGAAGAAGTATTGAAAGTTCTAGACGAGGGGGAAAATAATGAATAAAGATATTGCGACTCCGGTCAGAACGAAAGAAATTCTTGATAAACATGGATTTTCATTTAAAAAGAGCTTAGGACAAAACTTTTTAATTGATCCTAATGTATTAAGAAATATTGTTTCGCACGCTGGCTTGACGCCTGAGGTTGGGGTTATTGAAATCGGACCAGGAATCGGTGCTTTGACAGAGCATCTCGCAAGAAACGCGGGAAAGGTCGTTGCTTTCGAAATAGACGGTCGCCTACTACCGGTTTTAGACGATACATTGTCCCCATATACCAACGTGACAATTATCCACCAGGATATTTTAAAGGCGGATCTTACACAAATAATGAAGGAACACTTTGCAAACTACGATCAAGTAGTAGTTGTTGCAAACTTACCTTATTATGTGACTACGCCTATTATTATGAAGTTTTTACTTGAGAACGTTCCTGTAACCGGAATGATTGTAATGATGCAAAAAGAGGTTGCAGATCGCATTACTGCCAGCCCAGGAACCAAAGCATATGGTTCACTATCAATCGCTATCCAATACTATATGGATGCAGATGTAGCCATGATTGTCCCGAAGACTGTATTCGTGCCTCAACCAAATGTTGAATCTGCCGTTCTTCGATTAATTCGAAAAGAAGAATTACCTGCACAAGTGAAAGACGAAGCATTTCTATTTCAGGTTTCGCGGGGATCTTTTGTTCAACGAAGAAAAACGATATTAAATAATTTGCAATCCTCATTGCCAAAAGGAAAGTTGAAGAAGGATCAAATATTAGAAGCGTTGGAACGTGCTAGTATAGATCCTCGAAGGCGTGGGGAAACTTTAACTATTAAAGAGTTTGCACATTTATCTAATGAATTGTATGAAGAATTTTTTGAGGGTAACCAAAAATGATCTAAAGTATTCAATTTCTCAAGAAAGTTTTCATGAATTAGTGAAAAATGATTGACAAAAGTAATGGTGAATTGTTAAAATGCCGATTTAATTGACAGAACTCTTTGAACATGTTATGATTATTCTTAGTGAGGTGTAAGCGACATGCCAAAAACATTAGCGGACATTAAGAAGTCATTGGATTCTCATCTAGGGAAACGATTGCATTTAAAAGTAAACGGTGGTCGAAGAAGAACAATCGAACGTGCCGGCGTTTTAAGTGAAACATATCGTGCAGTTTTCGTGGTTGAACTTGACCAAGAAGAGAATGCGTTTGAAAGGGTATCTTACAGCTATGCTGATATTTTGACCGATGCGGTTGAAATAACAATTTTAGACGGGGCAGATCAAACAGCCTTTATTATTAAATAATACTTTTTACATGCTTAACTTTGTAAAAGTTTCTAGACACCTATCGAGCCCATCCTTAATCGGAGAGCTTAATAGATAGGTGTTTTTTATTTGAATTTGCTCATACTAAGAAAGTCAGCCGAAAGGGAGGAAACCGAATGGCAAGAAAACGTAGTATTATGTCTGAGCGCTTAAGAGAAGAAATTGCGAAAGAGCTTGGGATTTACGATGTTGTTCAGCGTGACGGTTGGGGTGGAATTAGTTCACGAGATGCCGGGAATATGGTAAAACGTGCAATTGAAATGGCTGAAAATAGCCACGGAGAACGCAAATAAACGTCCTAAATCAACTAACCGGCTGACTTTTTAGTAGGGGATTGTCTATTTATCGTCACTTTGATGATAATAAGGCAATCCCTTTCTTTTGTTAAAATAGATGAAAATGGGCGTGCAATATTCAGTGCCTATGGTAAAATAGGGAACAATAAACAACGACACGTTAAAATGGGGGGAGCCGGATGCTTTATGAGAAGGCGCCAGCAAAAATAAATTTAACACTAGACGTTTTGCATAAGCGTCCAGACGATTTTCATGAAGTAGAGATGATTATGACGACTGTCGACTTGGCTGATCGGTTGTGGATTCGATCATTAGAGAGTAACAAAATCATTATTAAGTCGTCAGAACAGTACGTGCCGATCGACCGAAGAAATCTTGCCTATCAGGCTGCTGAATTGATAAAGCGGACGTATGGGATTTCTCAAGGCGTTGAAATCACACTTGAAAAAAGAATACCTGTAGCTGCTGGACTTGCTGGAGGTAGCTCAGATGCCGCGGCAACGCTACGAGGATTAAACAAGTTATGGAATTTAGGTATTAGTATGGACAAGCTTGCAGAACTTGGATCACAAATAGGGTCAGATGTTTCTTTTTGTGTGTATGGCGGTACAGCACTTGCGACAGGCAGAGGAGAGATTATACAAAGACTTCAGTCTCCGCCTAACTGCTGGGTAATACTAGCCAAACCCGCGATATCAGTGGCGACAGGAACAATCTACAAAGAACTTAATTTATTGGAAATGAAACACCCCGATACGCAGGGAATGATTAAAGCTTTGGAGACAGGTAATTATAGTGAGATGTGTAGTTTAGTTGGAAATGTTCTAGAACCTGTGACTACAAAAATCTACGAAGAGGTCGCCGTCTTAAAAGAGCAAATGAAAAAGTTTGGTGCAGATTCAGTGTTAATGAGTGGAAGTGGCCCGACTGTTTTCGGTTTGGTTGAACACGAATCTAGGGTTCCCCGAATTTACAACGGATTAAAAGGTTTCTGTCCAGAAGTTTATGCGATTCGAATGCTCGGGGAACGACATAAAGTTGATTAAACACGTACGTTTGTGGTAATCTACGTATAAAACATTCGTGTTTGGGAGTGGTTGCTATGAAGTGGAAAAGAAGTGAACGGCTTGTTGATATGACTGTCTATTTGTTGGAACATCCACATGATCTAATTTCGCTCACCTATTTTTCTGAACGCTTCCAATCCGCAAAATCCTCAATTAGTGAAGATTTGACGATTATAAAAGAAACGTTTGAAGAAAAGGGTACAGGAAAACTTGTGACCGTTGCGGGAGCTTCTGGTGGGGTGAAGTTTATTCCGAAAATGATGGATTCGGAAATTCGTGAAGTGGTTTCTGTTCTAATGAAGGAACTTGGCCATTCAGAACGACTTTTGCCCGGAGGCTACTTGTTCATGGCAGATCTCCTTGGAAACCCACGAATAATGGACCGGATTGGTAAAGTCTTTGCCTCAAAGTTTTCGGGTATAGAAGTGGACGTCATAATGACAGTTGCCACGAAGGGCATTCCGATTGCTCACGCGATTGCACGTCATCTAAATGTACCTGTTGTTATCGTTAGAAGAGATAGTAAAGTGACAGAAGGTTCTACGGTAAGCATAAATTATGTTTCTGGTTCGACAAGACGTATCCAGACGATGGTTTTATCAAAAAGAAGTATGAAAAGTGGACAAAAAGTTCTCATTACGGATGACTTTATGAAAGCGGGAGGAACGATGGTAGGGATGAAGAATTTGCTTGAAGAGTTTGGTTGTGAACTTGCAGGTGCTGCGGTACTTGTTGAGGCAGAACACTCCGAAGAAGTACTCGTCGACAACTATCTATCTCTAGTCAAACTCCATGCGGTCAATGAAAAGAATGGTATAATTGAATTGAGTGAAGGAAATTATTTTGCGGAAGGTGGAAAATAAATATGAATTTTATTGCGACAGACAAGGCAGCGGCGGCAGTTGGTCCTTATTCACAGGCGGTTAGTGTAAATGGCTTTATTTATACATCTGGTCAAATTCCTTTGAAGGCAAATGGAGAGCTTGTGACTGGAACGATTGAGGAACAAACCAACCAAGTCTTTGAGAACCTTAAAGCAGTATTAGCAGCAGGTGGGTCATCGTTGGATCAGGTAGTGAAAGCAACTGTCTTTATAACAGACATGAATGACTTTTCAAAAATAAATGAAATCTACGCAGAGCATTTTGGAACTCATAAACCAGGGCGTTCGTGCGTTGAAGTTAGTAAGTTGCCTATGGGTGTAAATGTTGAAATTGAAGTAGTCGCGCTTTCAACGAACTAAAAAACATTCTAAATTAGTACTAGGAGGATTATAGAGGAATCTATAGTCCTCTTGGTCATTTTCAAAAGGACAAGAAAATGAAGACGTTCGCCTCGCAACATCTGAAAAATACATATATTTATTGTGGAAAAATATGCATGGAAATAAAGAGAGATGCACTATTTAAACAAATTCAATTAATCTAGAAGGAATACACTACCTTTTGTGGAATATAGTTTGCATACACAATAAAAAAAGGAGTGGTAATAGAATGGAAGTAACAGACGTTAGGTTGAGGAGGGTGGAAGCGGAAGGCAGAATGAGGGCGATTGCATCTATTACGTTGGATGATGAATTCGTTGTTCATGACATACGCGTTATTGATGGCAACGAAGGCCTTTTCGTCGCGATGCCAAGCAAACGAACGCCTGATGGAGAATTCCGTGATGTAGCACACCCGATTAACCCTGGTGCACGAATGAAAATTCAAGACGCAGTACTTGCATCATATTTTTTATCGGCTAAAGAGGTCGAAGTGCTCGAAGGAGCAGGGGTATAAAAATTGAAAAGCACTTTATTTTATGTTCCAGCTGCCTGTAAATTGAAGGCAGTTTTTTGTCGTGGAGTGAACTTTGAAAACATAAAGCTACTAGCGGAAAACAGAAATGTTAGAAAAAGTAATTAATCTTAAAAGATTGTAATGAAATTGTCAAGGGGTAACTGGTTGAAATAAAAGTGGATTTCGGCTATAGTCAAGAGTGAAAACATTGAAGAGGTGGATTTTCATTTCTCATCTACGGAGGTCAGTTAATGACAAATACATATGCCATCGTTCTTGCAGCAGGACAAGGAACTCGAATGAAGTCCGATTTATATAAAGTGCTCCATCCTGTATGTGGAAAGTCGATGGTCGCACATGTTATAGATAACATTCGAAAGCTTGGTGCGGACCGAATCGTGACAATAGTCGGTCATGGGGCAGAGAAAGTTGAATTAACACTTGGTGAAAAAAGCGAGTATGCCCTACAAGAAGAACAGCTAGGGACGGCGCATGCAGTTCAACAAGCTGAAACTCAACTTGGAAAGCTTTTGGGAACAACGATTGTAGTTTGCGGAGACACACCGTTAATTCGTTCAGAAACGATGAAAGCCCTTATTGCTCATCACAACGAAGTGGGTGCCAAAGCGACGATACTTACTGCGAAGGCGGATGATCCAACGGGATACGGACGCATCATTCGTGGTCAAGAAGGTCAGGTTCTTCGAAATGTTGAACAGAAAGATGCAACAGAACAAGAGCAACAAATAAAGGAAATTAATACAGGGACATATTGTTTCGACAACGAAGCGCTTTTTTCAACGTTGAAAAAAGTGACGAATGATAACGCTCAAGGCGAATATTATTTACCGGATGTCATCGGTATACTTCAGTCGGAACAGGCCTTAGTTTCAGCTTACGTAACGGAAGACTTTAGTGAAACACTTGGCATTAACGACCGCGTGGTTTTATCTGAAGCTGAGAGTGTCATGCGTGGTCGAATTGCAGAAAAGCATATGCGGAATGGTGTAACAATCATTAGTCCTGAAAACACGTATATAAGCGCGGATGCTGAAATTGGACGTGATACAGTTTTAAAGCCCGGAGCAATGATTGAAGGAAAAACAGTAATTGGTGAAAATTGCGTTATTGGACCCAACAGTCAGATTGTTGATAGCGTGATTGAAGACCGTGCAACTATTAATTCCTCAGTAGTACTCTCTAGTAAAGTTGGCTCAGACACAACTGTTGGACCCTTTGCTCATATACGACCGGATTCAACTCTCGGAAACGGTGTAAAAATCGGTAATTTCGTTGAAGTGAAAAAGTCGTCACTTGGAGAGGGAAGTAAAGTCTCCCATCTTAGTTACATTGGAGATGCGGAAGTAGGTTCTCAAGTGAATGTAGGGTGCGGGACAATTACCGTCAATTATGATGGTAAAAACAAATATGTAACGACAATTGAAGATGAAGCATTTATTGGTTGCAATTCAAATCTTATAGCGCCAGTAAAAATTGGCAAAGGTGCATATGTAGCGGCAGGATCTACTATTTCAAAAGATGTACCAAATGATTCATTAGCAATAGCTCGTTCTCGTCAAGAGAATAAAGATGGATACGTAAAAAAACTAAAACTCAAATAAACAGGGGGACCACGATGGCTAATCATTATCCTAATAACAAACTGAAGATATTCTCTTTGAATTCCAACGAACCACTTGCAATGGAAGTTGCGAACCGGATTGGACGACCGCTCGGTGAATGTTCTGTAAAACGATTCAGTGATGGTGAAGTTCAAATCAATATCGAAGAAAGTATCCGTGGCTGTGATGTATTCGTCCTCCAGTCTACGTCCAAACCTGTAAATGATAATTTGATGGAATTGCTAATAATGATTGATGCATTAAAGCGTGCTTCTGCACGTACGATCAACGTTGTTATGCCTTATTACGGATATGCTCGTCAAGATCGTAAAGCACGCTCGCGCGAACCAATTACAGCCAAACTTGTTGCAAACCTTCTAGAAACTGCGGGTGCACACCGTGTAATAGCAGTTGATTTGCATGCGCCACAAATTCAAGGATTTTTCGATATACCAATCGATCATCTAGTAGCTGAACCATTACTAACAGAGTACTTTAGTGAAAAAGGTTTCAGTGGTGATGAGTTGGTTATCGTTTCTCCTGACCATGGTGGAGTAACTCGAGCTCGTAAAATGGCAGATCGAATGAAAGCACCAATTGCAATTATAGACAAACGTCGCCCACGTCCAAACGTTGCAGAAGTGATGAGTATCGTTGGAAATGTTGAAGGGAAAGTTGCTATCCTTATTGATGATATCATTGATACAGCAGGTACGATATCTGTTGCAGCAAGTGCATTGATTGAGAGCGGCGCGAAAGAAGTATACGCCTGTTGTACACATCCTGTATTGTCGGGGCCGGCAATTGAGCGTATTGACAACTCGAATATAAAAGAACTTGTGATTACAAACTCCATCGAATTGCCTGCTAGCAAGCAATCAGCTAAAATTAAGCAGATTTCTATTGCTAAATTATTAGGAGACGCAATCATCAGGGTATTTGAAGAAAAGTCTGTAAGTACGTTGTTTGATTGACAAGAGTTAGATTTATAGCGTATCCTTTAAATTAACAAAAATAATTATTAAACTTATCCAGGAAGGTGACTAATTAATATGAGTACTACAATTCAAGCAAGCGTTAGAGAAATAGAACAACAATCTACACTTACAGATTTAAGACAGCGAGGCTTTGTTCCTGCTGTTGTTTACGGATATAAAACAGAAACGACTTCAATCTCTTTAGATGGTCGTGACCTTTTGAAGACACTACGTGTTACAGGTCGTAACGGCGTAATGAAATTACAAATTGAAGACAAAGTCATTAACGTTGTATTAAATGATTATCAAGCAGATCCACTTAAAGGCGATGTTCTTCATGCAGATTTCCTAGCAATTAACATGACAGAAGAGCTAGAAGTTGAAGTTCATGTGAACCTTGTAGGCGAATCAGTAGGCGAGAAGGCGGGCGGCGTTCTACAACAGCCAAACCGTGAGATCACGATTAAAGTTAAACCTTCAGATATTCCAGAGTCGTTTGATGTAGACATTTCTGCAATGGAAATTGGCGATTCAATTACAGTTGCTGACATTCGCGAAAACTCCAAGTATGAGATTTTAAGTGAAGACGATCATTCTCTAGTTCTAATTTCTGCTCCACGTACAGAAGAAGACCTTGAAGCACTTGATGCTGAAACAGGGGACGCTAGTGTTGAGCCAGAAGTAATTGGCGGAACAAAAGAAGAAGACGAATAAGAATATACATGGGCGTGCGGGTGACCGTACGTCTTTTTTTCTATTTGTTTATTATTTATGAATTCGTCCATTGTTTTGTACTAAGAGACAATAAAGCCTCCCTAGGTGGTTTCAGGTTTTTTAAAATCAAGCAAAAAGGAAGAGAAAGTAATGAAAATGATTATAGGACTCGGGAATCCGGGCAAGCAATACGAAAAAACTCGTCATAATGTTGGTTTTCACGTCATTGATGAATTATTTGGGCGTTTTGGAGCACCAATGATGCAGTCAAAATTCAATGGTATGTTCACAGTGATTCATCGTCCCGAAGGAAAAGTGATGCTTGTTAAACCGCTAACTTATATGAATCTATCAGGGGAGTGCGTTCGTCCATTGATGGATTACTATGACGTTGACACGAAAAATATTGTTGTCGTTTACGATGATCTTGATCTTGCGCCAGGAACGATTCGCCTTCGTCAAAAAGGAAGTGCAGGCGGTCATAATGGTATGAAATCACTAATCGCGCATTTGGGAACGGAAAATTTCAACCGAATTCGAATAGGTGTTGGTAGGCCAGTAGGGGGGATGAAGGTCTCAGACTACGTTTTGTCCTCATTTAGCAAAGAGGAAGCGCCATTGGTGGAAGAAGTTGTTAAGAAGAGTGCTAGCGCATGTGAAACGTGGTTAGAGAAACCCTTTATCGATGTGATGAATAACTTTAATGGTCTTTAAGGAATAACTATTCAGTCCTTTGCCTATACTTTGTAAAAAAGGGGCAGATGATTCGATGGCAATTCGTTATACGTGTAAACACTGTGAAATAGAAATTGGTTCGCTACCGTTCGAGTCCGCTAAAGATACTGTTCAGTTGCTTCAAAAGATGGACGAAACAGAGGAAGAGCGCTTTTTAACATATGAAAAGGACGGTGCTTTAACGGTGAGATGCATATGTGAGCAGTGTGAGCAGTCGCTCCTTACGTTTCCGGACTACTACACGCTTCGGAAATGGATTCAATAATATAGGATTTGCTTTGGCGCCAATCGGTGTACAAAGCTTTTTCTGTTTTGAAATAATAGATTCTTAGCTGATGATTGTCTAGAAATTTAATGAAAGAAGGATGTTTACCATTGGAAGCGCTCATTGATTTGATTTTACAAGAGAAAGAGATTAGTGGACTAGTTGAAGAGTTAAAGAAAGGAAAAGACGGCCAACTTATCACTGGATTGTCGGGTGGAGCAAAGTCGGTCTTTTTTAAAGGACTCCAACAATCACTAGAGCACCCAATTCTCATTGTTTCACCTAATTTACTGCAAGCACAGCGTACTTATGAAGATTTAGTAAATATGTTGGGGTCCGAATCTGTTCGTTTATATCCTGCGGAAGAGCTTATCGCAGCAGATTATTCATTTTCAAGTTATGAATTACGCGCCCAACGTATCGAAACACTGGATCATATGGCGCGTGTCGGAAAAGGTGTCTATATTACTCCAGTCTCAGGTATTCGGAGGTTTTTACCAAACAAAAAGAGTTGGCTGGAAAGTAGCCTTGCAACAACTGTAGGCGATTCGATCAATATTTCAGAGTGGCTTGAAAACTTGGTATCGATAGGCTATACAAGACAACCTATGGTGACGGCGCCGGGGGAATTTGCTTTACGTGGAGGCATTCTTGACCTCTATCCGATTTACTTGGAAGAGCCTGTTCGAATTGAATTATTCGACACTGAAGTGGACTCAATTCGAACATTTTCGGCAGACGACCAACGTTCTACAGGAAAACTGAACTCAATATCTATTCTTCCAGCATCTGAATTTGTCTGGACGTCAAAAGATTTAGAGGCCATCGTATCTGAACTCGAAAACGAGCTCAGTGTAAGTTTGAAAAAGATGAAAGATGAATCTGCGAAAGAACGATTGACCGTTAATATAACGGGAGACATCAACCTTATGAAGGATGGCATCGTTCCTGAAAACATTATGAAGTACGCTTCTTTCGCTGCAAGCAAACCGACATCGATAGCTTCTTATTTCCAAAAGGATGGAATTATTCTATTCGATGAAATTGGTCGTAGTGTTGAAGGAATAAATTCGCTGGAAAAAGAAGAAGAAGAGTGGTTTGTTAGCCTATTAGAAGATGGCAAAATCGTTCATAACGCGAAAACCTCTTTTTCATTTGAGGAAACGAACGCGATGATGACGCAGAATAAGGTCTATCTTTCTCTGTTTACTCGTACTGTTCCAGGAGTAACGGTGAAAAGGACCGTTACATTTTCATGCAAGCCAATGCAAGAGTTCCACGGTCAAATGAACTTTTTGGCAAATGAAATGGAACGATGGAAAAATGGCCGATTCAATGTACTGATCATCGCGGACGGAAAAGAACGAATGCAGAAAGTGCAAGCCATTTTACAGGACTACAATATCGAATCCACACTGTCTTCCGGTTCTTCCGCTACAGGAGGAACATTTATCATTGACGGTAATTTGTCTGCAGGGTTTGAACTGCCATTTCAGCGACTTGCGGTAATTACCGATTCTGAATTGTTTAAAGGGAAAGCGAAACGTAAATCGCGTCCGCAAAAAATGTCCAATGCAGAGCGCATTAAAAGTTATTCGGAAATAAAGCCGGGGGACTACATCGTTCACGTGCACCATGGTATAGGTAAGTTTGTAGGTCTTGAGACACTTGAAGTGGGTGGTAATCATAAGGATTACCTTAATATTCGTTACAGTGGAGAAGATAAGCTATTTGTACCGGCAGATCAGATTGACCTTATCCAAAAGTACGTCGCTTCCGGTGAAAGAGAACCTAAATTACACAAACTTGGCGGCGTAGCTTGGAAGAAGACTAAAAGCAAGGTTACAGAAGCAGTAAAAGACATTGCAGAAGACCTAATCAAGTTGTATGCCGAACGGGAATTAGAAAAAGGGCATGCGTTTGCAGAAGATGATGATATGCAAATGTTATTTGAAAGTGCATTTCCATATGAGGAAACGGAAGATCAACTTAGATCGATTATAGAAGTCAAACAGGATATGGAGAAAATACGTCCTATGGACAGGTTACTTTGCGGAGACGTAGGTTATGGTAAGACAGAAGTCGCGATTCGTGCGGCCTTTAAAGCTGTGTCTGACGGTAAACAAGTAGCATTCTTGGTGCCAACAACCATTCTTGCCCAACAACATTTTGAAACAATGAAAGAGCGGTTTGCTGGTTTTCCAATTGAAGTCGCGTTGCTCAATCGTTTTCGAACGAAAAAAGAACAAACCGAATCGTTAAAAGGTTTGAAGGCGGGGACAGTTGATGTAGTTGTTGGTACGCATCGATTGTTATCGAAAGACGTTGTCTATCATGATTTAGGTTTGTTAGTAGTCGATGAAGAGCAACGATTTGGTGTGACGCATAAAGAAAAGTTGAAACAGTTAAAAACACATGTAGACGTTTTAACGCTGACCGCAACACCGATTCCACGTACACTACATATGTCAATGCTAGGTGTTCGAGATTTGTCTGTTATTGAAACGCCACCAGCAAATCGATTTCCGGTGCAGACCTATGTAGTGGAACATAACTTCAACTTAATACGTGAAGTTATTGAACGAGAAATGGCACGGGGAGGTCAAACGTTTTACTTATATAACCGAGTGGAAGACATGTCGCGCAGAGTGGATGAAATCAAGCAACTTGTACCCGATGCACGTGTTGGTTTTGCGCATGGTCAAATGGGTGAACGAGAATTGGAGTCGGTTATCTTAAGTTTTCTTGAGGGAGAATACGATGTTCTCGTCACGACAACAATTATAGAAACAGGCATTGATATACCTAATGTGAATACGCTTATCGTTCATGATGCCGACCGTATGGGCCTGTCGCAGCTCTATCAACTCCGTGGCCGCGTTGGGCGCTCAAATCGAGTTGCATATGCCTACCTCCTTTATCAGCGCGACAAGGTGCTTACAGAGGTTGCAGAAAACCGTCTGCAAGCGATTAAAGAGTTTACTGAACTTGGATCAGGGTTTAAAATTGCGATGCGTGATTTGTCCATTCGAGGGGCCGGAAATTTACTCGGTTCTCAACAACACGGATTCATAGATTCTGTTGGTTTCGACCTGTATTCTCAAATGCTACAAGAGGCTGTCGAAGAGAGTCAGTCAGGAATTGTAAAGTCAGAAATTCAGGATATCGAGATTTCGTTGCCTATAGATGCTTATTTACCAGACGAATATATACGGGATGGCTTCCAAAAAATTCAAATGTATAAACGTGTAAAGTCAGTAGATAGTGAAGAAGAGTATTTGGAATTGGTGGATGAAATGACCGACCGTTTTGGAGATTTGCCCTTAGAGGCTGATTTACTACTTCGAGTTGCCCGAATGAAAGTATGGGGACGTATTGCAGGAGTAGAATCGATCAAAAAACCACAAAAGAAAATTGAAATTCGATTATCACCGGAGGGAACGTCTAGAACGGACGGCTCAAATTTAGTGGCAAAATCCATGGAGTATGGCCGTGCTGTTGGCTTTTCTATGGAGAACGACCAACTAATCGTAACGATAGACGAGAGATATACCGGAAAGAAAACAGGGTTCGATGTACTGGAAGTAATGATGAGCCTTTTGCCGAGTTCTTCCAAGGAAACAACTGCTTCTAATTCCGTCTAAAGGACACATTGCATATTTTGACCATAGATGATGCATACTAAGACCGCAATAGGAATATAGCGACTGTTAACTATGTGGAAAGTGAGGCATCATGTATGAAAGCAACAGGAATCGTTCGCAGAATAGATGATTTAGGCAGGGTAGTAATTCCAAAAGAAATTAGGAGGACACTTCGAATTCGTGAAGGGGATCCATTAGAGATTTTTACGGACCGAGACGGCGGGGTCATTTTGAAGAAGTATTCCCCAATCTCAGAACTTGGTCAATTTGCTAAAGAGTATGCGGAGACGCTTTACGAAACTCTTGGCACGCCAGCGCTTATTAGTGATAGGGACGAAATGATTGCGGTATCAGGGCTGTCGAAAAAAGATTATTTAAATAGACAACTGTCACCAGATGTAGATGAAATCCTTAAAGGTAGAAAAGTGATTACAGAGAAACTTGAAAAGACAGTGGAGTGGGTGCCGGGACAAGTTGAACAAGTAAAGTCTTATTGCATAGCACCTATTGTTACGGGCGGAGATACAATCGGCGCTATTTATTTACTGTCAAAAGTCCACTTTATTGGTGAAGTTGAGCAAAAGGCAGCGGAGACAGCAGCGCATTTTCTATCCAAGCAAATGGAACAGTAAAAAAACAACCCTCATCTATCCTGAAAATGGAGAGATGAAGGTTGTTTTTATTTTAGAAACCTTGATACTGATTTAACAAGGTATCCAGTTGTTGGCTGCTTTTTATTACCCTTGGATGGCTTCTGCCATAGTTTTTTGCTTGTTTGTACATATTTTTTTGTTTTAACTTTATTCGTCCTAAGAGAATAATTTTTCTCATAAGTCCTCATCCCTTTTTATTATTTGTAGTACTATAATTGATTTCAAATGGTTTCTGTTGAGAAGCATAAATTCCATCTTATCCCACCTCTCGCGCATAAGTTGTCGAACTGTGTATGTTTCAACGTGTTTCACAAATTCGTCACAAGTCTGTGACGAAGTCGTAACAAATACAGTGCATAAGATGTTTATTGTTTACAGATTATTAAATCGGCTTATTCCAATTCATACCCGCTTTCATTTAAAAGTAAACAATTAGGCATTCATGTTATACTTGCTACATTGAAAAGTAAACGGGGAATACATCAAATGGTAGATAACTGGAATATGAAAACCTTTATGAAAAGTGCTTCGATACTTACGATTGCAGCGATTATTGTAAAATTATTAGGCGCAGTTTATCGGGTACCCTTTCAAAATCTTGTTGGTGATAAAGGGTTTTATATTTATCAGCAAGTGTACCCATTCATAGGTATTTTTATTATCTGGACGTCATATGGCTTTGCGGTGGCTGTGTCGAAATTAGTAGCTGAAACTAAAAAACCAGGAGAAGTAAGAGCGTTGATGCGGGTGGCATTTATTTACCTTGTCTTTTTATCCATAACCTTTTTTATTTTGCTAACGTTATTTGCGCCCTTTTTTGCAAGATCGATGGCGGACCCTAACTTGGCACCCCTTCTTCGTGCAGGAGCATATATTGTGTTGCTCATGCCGGCACTTGCAGTACTAAAAGGTTCGTTCCAAGCACAAGGTCAGATGATTCCCGTTGCTGTATCTAACGTTGGTGAACAGGCATTTCGGGTGACGATTATCCTTATGGGCACTTGGATTGCGGTAAAAATGGGGACTTCCCTTTATGTAGTCGGTGAAATTGCGATGTGGGGAGCTGTTGTAGGCCAATTCGTTGGAGTTATTATTCTTACACTTTATTTTCGTAAACATTTTGGAGGTCCTCTAGAAAAAGTACATACATGGCAAGTTGTGAAGGAATTGACGCTTGTTAGCATTAGCGTAAGCGCGAGTTCGCTTATCCTCCTGTTATTTCAGCTTGTGGATTCATTTACAGTTTTCAGGATCTTGGTGTCGATTGGAATTATTGAAGAGGCGGCTATGGAAATAAAAGGCGTGTATGATCGGGGGCAACCTCTCGTACAGCTAGGTATATTAATCGCTTCGACATTAGCGCTCGCAATTGTTCCGCTCATTGCCCATCATGCTACTAAAAAAACAGGAAGAAGCGAGTTGCCATTTGTCCGACTCACATTTCGTACGGCTTTTTTATTCGGTTGGGCTGCCACGGTAGGGCTATCCCTTGTTTTACCTTATGTAAATGAAATGCTATTTGAGACACGGGCAGGCTCAACTACACTAATTGTATTTGTCATTCAAATTTTTTGGTTGTCGCTCATTTTACCGTTAACGGCGATGCTTCAAGGTGCGGGGAAGGTGAAAGTACCAGTATTCCTTCTCCTATGCGGACTTGTTGTGAAAATAATCGGGAATAGCGTACTCGTTCCGATTTGGGGTGTAACGGGCGCTGCTCTATCTAGTAACGTCGGATTTATAATTATTACGATAAGTCTACTTAGTTACTTCAAAAAGGTGTGGTCTATTCAACTTGCACCTCCACGATTTTACGGGTGGATTATGGTGGCAACAGCACTTATGATAGGGATCCTTTATCCGTGGATGTTCTTTGCAGATTGGTATTTATTCGATAATTTATCACCGAGAATAGGTGCAACACTTATTGCGCTTTCATCTGTCAGTGTAGGCGCGGTTCTATTTCTACTCGTTATAATGAAATCACGTATAATGGCAGAAAAGGAATGGTTCCTCTTACCCTTCGGAAAACGGCTCGCAACATTACAATTACAATTGAATCAAAGAAAAGGTGATTAGTATGCAAACATTAACAGTAATCGGTCTAGGCGCTGGCGATCTTGACCAGCTATCAATGGGTGTCTTTAGACAACTCAAAGAAGCAACGTACATAGTTGCACGAACTGACCAACACCCGGCTATTGCAGAATTAAGGGCGGAAGGAATCTCCATAGCCAGTTTTGATGAACTTTACGAGGCGAATGATTCGTTTCAACAAGTGTATGAAGATATTGTGGAGCAACTGATTAAGCTGTGCGCAGAAAAACCAGTTACATATGTTGTTCCAGGTCATCCGCTCGTAGCTGAACAAACAGTGCAATTGCTCGTTGAAAAAGAGCGTCAAGGACTTATTGACCTAAAAATTGCAGGTGGAAATAGTTTTTTAGATCCGATTTTTGCAGCATTACGAATTGATCCAATCGAGGGATTTCAGTTGTTGGATGGCACAGACCTGAAGCGGGATGACGTAAAAATGACGCAACACATTTTAATTGGACAAGTGTATGACGCATTTGTTGCATCTGAAGTAAAATTATCTCTAATGGAGAAATACAGTTACGATCACCCAATTACAATCGTCACTGCCGCGGGTTCTCGGGGAGAGAATCTACGAACGGTACCTTTATATGAACTTGATCGGGTTACAGAGATAGATAATTTGACGACCGTGTATGTACCACCAGTGAAAGAGCTTGAAAATCGCTTGAAAGAGTGGTCTTCGTTCCGAGAGATTATTGCTAAACTTCGCGCGCCAGACGGCTGTCCATGGGACCGTGAGCAGACTCACGAGTCACTTAAACGTTATTTAGTGGAAGAAGCGCATGAATTACTAGAGGCGATTGATTCGGAAGATGATGAGGCAATAATTGAAGAGTTAGGAGATGTGTTGCTACAAGTTTTCCTACATGCGCAAATAGGTGAAGATGACGGGTACTTCACTTTAGAGGACATTCTCGGTGTGGTAAGTACTAAGATGATTCGCCGGCATCCACATGTTTTTGGTGACGGTGAAGTAGCCGACTCAGAAGAAGTCCTCCAAAATTGGCAGGCGATTAAAAGTGGAGAGAAGCCCCAATTAAATTCTGTGTTGGACGGGCAAAATCGTTCATCATCGTCACTCCTAACAGCTTATAATTATCAAAAAGAGGCCGCAAAAGTAGGTTTTGATTGGCCAAATATTGAAGGTGCTTTTTGTAAATTCAACGAAGAGTGGGATGAGTTTCAGCATGAAGTACGACACGGGACAAGCCAAAAACAGCTCGATGAACTTGGAGACGTTCTTTTTACAATTGTAAACCTAGCACGTTTTTTACGCTTATCGCCAGAAGAAGCGATGATTCATGCAAATCGAAAATTTAAACAACGATTTTTATTTGTAGAAAGTAGCGTAAAAGAAAAACGCGGAGATTTTATAGAGTGCACTCTTGATGAATTAGAAGAATTTTGGCAACAAGCAAAAAAGGAAGGGTGAAGACGATGAGGATTGATAAGTTTTTAAAAGTATCTCGGTTGATTAGAAGAAGAACATTAGCGAAACAAGTAGCGGATCAAGGGCGAATTACGATAAATGGAAAAGTTGCCAAGGCTTCATCGGTTGTAAGTACGGGTGATGAATTGGCAATCCGTTTTGGTCAGAAAGTTGTAACCGTGGAAATTGACCAAATTAAAAACACGACGAAAAAAGATGAAGCAGACTCCATGTATACGATTCTTAAAGAAGAAAAGCTTGAGAAAGTGGAGCCTGAATTTATAGATGATGAAAATTGATTAGCGTGACAGAGGAAACTCTGTCATGTTTTTTTCTTCCTAGCATAAGTTGGTTATGAACGTACTAGCAGAGGGGGAAGAATATGCAATTTCAAACAGACAGTCCAACGTACACAATTCCATCTGGAGATCATGTGGTTACTATGAGAAACAGGAAACGAATGGATCTTACATCTGTAAAATCAATCGATCGATTTGATCAGGAAGAGTTTTTTGTACGCACATCACAGGGAGTATTGCAAATCCGCGGGGAGGAACTACGCATTGTCCACCTTGATGTTGATAAAGGCCTTCTCACGTTAGAAGGAACGATTGCAACCATGCAATATGATGAGGAAGATTCTGGTTCGCGAAACTTCTTCCATAAATTATTTGGATGAGTCTTTCTGTCCAGTTTCTTAGTCTTCTTGCAATGATTGGGACGGGCATTGTGGCTGCAGCATTTCTTGATATGATTGGAACATGGACCGCGCACTCCGGAAGGACGTCTTTTATCCGAAGGCGCGCGTCTTGGTTTGAATTTATTGGTTGGGTCATCGTCGGGTGTTGGACGTTTTATATTCTATTTCTAGTACGCGATGGCGCCTGGCGTATTTATGATCCATTTGCACAGTTAAGTGGAATGCTACTCTATATCAGCTTTTTTTATAAACCCTTTCGTTTTATCGGCAAAATAGTTTTACTTATTTTCATAAAACCGTTCTTGTTTATAATTAAATTCATTGTTACGGTCATCCGTCAGGTAATTCTGTTTATTGTAAAGGTAATAACACTTCTTTTTAGACCCTTTGTTAGGTTGTTTCGTAAATATTTCACAATTCCCTTTAATAAAAGGCGGAAATGAGATATAATTTATGAACGAACAGATGGGGTATTGCCAAGAGGAAAGGAAGTGTGGGACATGCTTGAAAAACAGGAACGAAAATCGTCGGCTACAGTTGCACCAATCCAAACTGAATATGTCCGTTCTCTTCAAAAAAAAGAGGCTAGATTTCGTGCTCGAAAAGTACGTCTATACAGAAGACTTGCTGTCTACGCAATTGCTGCCATGATCATCCTGGGCACGCTCACGCATACCTATTTTAATCAAAAACAAGCTTTAGCTGTGAAAGAGCAAACAAAAGCCGAACTCACTGTTGAGTTGTCAGAGCTGAAAATTGAACAAGAAGTACTCGAGCGACAAATTGTTAAATTGAATGACGATGACTATCTTGCAAAGCTTGCTAGGAAAAATTATTTCTTGTCAGATAGAAACGAAATCATTTTTTCAACGCCAGAAAATATAGAAGTAGAAGAAAAGAAATAGGGCGAAAAAGAGTAGTCTTATTGACACTCTTTTTTTGTTGGCTATAATGAAAGTAAGAATCTTGTTTTGTCAAGACTCGTGAATATAGTTAGAAGGCTTCGAAAGAGGCCCGCTTATATCTTAAGGAGGAGCATTTTTTTTATGTCAATTGAAGTAGGTAGCAAGCTACAAGGGAAAGTAACAGGGATTACAAACTTCGGAGCATTCGTAGAATTACCGAACGGTTCAACTGGCCTGGTCCACATTAGTGAAGTCGCTGACAATTATGTCAAGGACATCAATGACCATTTTAAAGTAGGCGACATGGTTGAAGTAAAAGTGATGAATGTAGGAGCAGATGGCAAGATTGGTTTGTCGATTAGGAAGGCGAAACCAGAATCTGAACAACGTCCGGAACGTCCTCAACGTCCACAACGTCCTAGACCAAGTGGTGGCGGCGGTCGTCCAATGAGTAATGAACGCCCAGAGAACTTCGAACAGAAAATGGCACGATTCATGAAAGATAGTGAAGAGCGTCTTACCACTTTAAAAAGGGCAACAGAATCGAAGCGTGGTGGCCGCGGCTCTAAAAGAGGGTAACTTGCTAGCTGTTTCAATTCGAATGAAAAAACAATATAGAAAAATGGCAGAACGGGAATATTCCCATTCTGTCATTTTTCATTTATAAAATAGTGTGTTTCAAATAAATTAAGTGCATAAAAAAATGCACAACATCTTCCAAATCTTTTATACTTGAATTGACGAGAAACAAGTAAAGATTGGAGATGTGTGCAAATGAATTTTAACATGTTTTTACCAGGATCAGAAGAAGTTCAAGTAACAAAAGTGGAGAAAGTGGAAGATCGAATTTGTTTCCATGTGGAGATGCCTATTTCTACACATACTTGCCCTACTTGTAAGAAAAGAACAAGAAAAGTTCATGACTATAGAATGTAAAAAATCAAGCACTTAAAAATGTTTGAAAGACTTACGCTTATTTTTTATCGTAAACGCAGATATGTGTGTTCATGTGGGAAGAAATTTGCGGAAAAGAATACTTTTATTCAGCGCTACCAACGCTTTTCAATAGAATGGAATCAAGCGGTAAATGTACGGTGTGTAAAGGGCAAAACATTTAAAGAAACAGCGACTATTTATGGTACTTCATCATCAACTATTGTCCGACGTTTTGATCGTCTATCATCGAGTGAAATTCAGAAAGTAAAAGAACTTCCGAAAGTGATTGCCATTGATGAATATAAAGGGGATACACGTGAAGGAAAATATCAATTAATTATCGCTAATGGCGAAACCAAAGAGCCAATTGATATTTTACCAAATCGTTATAAAAAAACGATTAAGCACTATCTTCAACAGTATGGAGCAAATGTAGAAATTGTCCTCATGGACATGAGTCCATCTTTCAAAGCAGCAGTTACAAGCGCTCTTGGAAAGCCTGTAATTGTAGCGGACCGTTTTCATTTCGCTCGTTATATTTATTGGGCATTAGATGGTGTACGGAGAAGAATCCAATCCACTTGGAATGATTATGACCGAAAAAAATGTAAGAGAATGCGGTATGTATTCCACCGGAATTCCAAGAAATTAACAGAGGAAGACCGCTGGTATTTAAATCGTTATCTTTCCATGTCTGAAGAATTCAAGCAGGCCTATGAATTGAAGGAAGCCTTTCAACATTGGTTTACTCAAGCAAAAGAAAATGGTCCAGAGGAAATCCTCCAGACCAAAGACACATTATACGCCTTTTATGAGCGTGTAAAACAATCGGATATTCCTGAATTCAATAAGGCAATAAAAACGTTGCAAAATTGGCAAGTAGAAATTCTTAATAGCTTTGTTTACAACTATTCTAATGGGTTTTTAGAAGGTATCAACAATTTGACAAAAGTAATCAAAAGGAACGCATTTGGTTATCGGAATTTTTGGAGATTCCGAGCTAAAATATTACTAACACACAAGTATAAAAAGATTGGAACTCATGTTGGTTAAGGTGAAGGTAATTTTTCTTCACCCCAACATTTGACGTAGAAGGAAAGATTTCTACTGAGGCCATTAAAACTGTGAGGCATGGATTAGTAAAGATGGAATCAAGAAGTTAATTCAATATATGGTCAGTAAAAGCCTGAAGTGATTTCTGGCTTTTTATTATTTAAGTTTTTATCCAAATGACGAATGAATGATATCAACTACCTTTTAGTCAAAATGAACAAGGTTACGCTAAATTTAATTCGGTAGTTTTGGAACGTACTGCCAAACTCATTTCATCTGAAAATGTTGGTGGTACCTCATGGATATACAATATATTAATTATCAAAAAATTGTAAAAATACAAAAAAAGTACCCCAAACTAAAAATATTGGTATATAAAGCGCTTACATTATTATGTAAAATAAAACTTAGAATTACAAAATTCAGTAATGGGAGGAATAATTTCATGCCACAAATTTCAGGGAAAATCAAATTACCACCGGGAAAAAAAGTAGCCGTCAACATCGGTGCAGACTTCGACGCACATTCAGTCTGGATGGGCTCTCTTAATAAGTTTTCTCCATCCTATTTGCATAGGGGTGAATTTGGTGCGGAAGTTGGTGCCCCAAGATTACTTAAATTAATGGATAAGTATAATATTAAAGGGAACTGGTGTATTCCTGGGCATACAATCGATACTTTCTTTGATATCTGTAAAGAAGTTGTCGCCCATGGACACGAAATCACACATCATGGTTATGCACATGAGAATCCAACGGAAATGACGTATGAAGAAGAAGAAACGATTATGATTAGAGGATTTGAAGCATTATCTCGGCTTGGTGTAAAGCCTCGCGGATATAGATCTCCTGCTTGAGATTACAGTCCAAATACATTATCAATCCTTGAAAAATTCGGTTTTGAATATGACAGTAGCTTAATGGGGAATGATCTTCACCCATACCGCCCGAGTCCAATCGTACCTCATATGGATAAAGCAAGTGAATATGGGGCGCCAAGCAAAATATTAGAAATTCCAGTTTCTTGGTATTTAGATGATTTCCCAACACAAGAACTCGTTTTTGGATCTATGGATGGATTATCAGATCCAGATGTAATGTTCCAGCGTTGGCAGGATATCTTCGACTATGCTGTTGATAATGAAGAAGGTGCTTGCGTCGTTCTTACAACACATCCACAAACAATTGGTCGCGCACATATGATTACTAGATTAGAAAAGCTGATTAAACACATGGAATCACGTGGAGCATGGTTCTGTACTCTAGGGGAAATACATGATAATTTCGTGGAAAATTCCTCTAAAAAAGAGTCAGCTGAAAAAGTACTAACTTAAAAATTGCTATACATCCAAAAGAAAACGAACCCTCTGCCTCTAGTATTAAGTTCTAAGGTTCGTTCCCATGTCAGAGAGACACGACTAAAACAGAGATTTTTGCATGTTCATAGTAAGAAATACAATAATAAAATAATGTTAGATTAGTAAATGGAGGGATTAACGATGAGGAAAGCCAAAATATCGGCTTGTCAGCTTAAACTGAAACCAGTCGCAAGCTTCGAGGAATTTGCAAAGCAAGTGGAGGATATCATTGCTGAAGTCCCGGAAGACACAGATTATGTGATATTTCCTGAGCTTGTTACTTTAGGTCTGTTAAATAGCTTTCCGGGTTCTGATAGCTTCGTAGCAGAAGATATTGTGAAAGTCTCGGAATATACAGAGGACTACAAAAATTTATTTAAGAATTTGGCTATTACGAGAAAGCAAGTCATTATCGCAGGTTCTCACTTAGAACAACGAGGTGAAGAGTATTATAATATTTGTTATGTTTTCGACAAAGATGGCAGTCATATTGAACATAAGAAAACTCATATTTTCCCGGCTGAGGGCAATTGGAAAACCAGCGAAGGCGACGAACTGGAAGTCTACGATATTGGGCCTGCAAAGATTGGAATAGCAATTTGCTATGAGTCTGAAATTCCTGAAATTTCACGTATTTTAAGTGTAAAGGGGGCAGAAATTATCTTTTGTCCGTCTTATACGTTCTCTGAAGCAGGGTTCTGGCGTGTCCGCCATTGTGCTCAAGCACGTGCTATTGAAAACCAGGTGTATTTTGTTCATTGTCCGACAGTTGGAGATCCTGCTTTGCCTGTTCCAGCGGTTGGTTACGGAAGAGCTTCAATCTTAAGCCCTTGTGATTTAGCATTTCCATATAACGGTGTTGTAGCTGAGGCTGGTACGAACCAGAATACTGTTATCTCGGGCACAGTCGATATTGATGAACTATACGTAAATCGTGAGACAGGTGCAGCAACAACGTTCAATGACAGGACTCGCAGAGAAAGTGTCTATTCTCAATACGCTCCGTTTAATGGAATGGCAAAAAATAAATCCTTGGTAACTAATTAAAGTTACAAGGAGCTAATAAAATTATAGTCAACAAGTCTGGCTCACAATAGAGTCAGACTTGTTTGTAGTTGTTCTTGATTATATGGCTGTTACTACGGACTGGTGATAAGGGCAGTTTGGTTTACTCTTTAATGGCTGGTCACAGCTATTTTTTTCAGGAAAACCTGTTATTTTAAATTTTTATTGTACAATGGATAATAAAGATGGAGGCACTCTTACAGAGTGGATTAAACCTCTTAGCTGTATTAGAGGCGAAAAAATGATGAAACAAATAAATTGCCAATATATAAAGGGGGGAAGTTGACATGAAAAGAAGATTATCGTTCGTTTCTTTATTCCTGATATTTGCGTTCTGTTCATTTCTGTCAGCGTGCGAACCCCGATTAGAAACAGAGACTGAAGTAGAAAAAGAAAACACGGAGCAAACAAATACACAGCAACTGGCTGTAAAGAAATTTAAAGCAGAAAAGCCTAGGCTTGCATATTTCTCAGCGGGTTCAAGTAACACGTATCTTCAAGCTGGTATTACTGCAGCTGAAGAAACAGCTGAGAAATTAGGTGCTGATATCGACGTGTTTGATGGGCAGTTTGATACTTTGAAGCAATATAAGCAAGTTCAAAACGCAATCGCTGCTGACAAATATGATGCATTTGTGGTACAAGCTAATGATGGCAGGCAATTGTGTGATATTGTAACCAAGAAGGCTGCCAGTAAAGGGATAACGGTGGCAGTTATCAATTCTACGATGTGCGACGCTGAAGATTGGCATGAAGGAACGCTTACTTTTGTCGGTGGACAACAATACAATGTTTATGAGGGTATCGTGCACAAAATTTTCACAGATAACCCGGAGGGTGGGAAAATTGCAGGTATTTCAGGGCCGCAATCAGGTTCAAATGCAATCAATATGAAAAAAGCATTTGATAAACTGATACGGGAGTTCCCACAATGGGAATTGGTAGGATTTCTTGAAACAGATTACACTTCAAACAAAAGTTTTGAAGTAACCCAAAATATCATTCAATCAAACCCGGATATTAAAGTGATTTTCTCTAACTATTCAGGTATAACAGTCGGTGTTGTTGAAGCAGTGAAAGCTGCAAAACGTGATAATATAAAAATCTACGATTTTGGTGGAGATGAATGGACTTTCAAAGCGCTTGAGGATGAGTCTATTGAGATGAGTACAATCATGCTTCCACATGAGGAAGTACAACGGGCAATGGAAGCGATACTTGCATCTTTTGAAGGTGAAAAAGTGAGGAAGTTTATAGACTTAACAAAGGATCCAATTCTCCCTGGAACACCTTATGTAACAAAGGAGAATATGCAGCAGTTTAAAGAGAAAGGGCTACCTGAATATTAATTGTTACAAAATAATGGCCGACAGCATTAGATTGTAAATTTTTGCTCGTATGATAAAGTCTCTGAAAATACAATAATTATGATAACTATTTATATCTGACTAAAGGGGTATGGTACCTTGTTTATTAGTCTCAAGTACAAATACATCATTCTTTATTCCATCTTGACGATTATCCCTATCTTATTAATTGATACGGTAGCGTACCAGTTTTTAACACACAAATTGCGTAACAATATTATTGAATCACATGAGGAAATTGTCACACAGACCAATAATATGCTTTCCTTATTGAAAGACGCTAAAATCGATGTTGAGAAATCGGAAGAGCAGCGCAAAATTATTTATCACTCATTGGCGAATTCGGTATTGGGGCGAGGAAGTGAATTTGTAATATCGAATCAAGACGGGCAGCTGATCTACACAACGAATGCTCATCTGGCAAGCAAAGAATTACATATAAAGGCCATTCATAGCGAAGGAAGGAGTGGAAACTACTTAACTAGTTATTTGCAAGTCGAAAGATTGGCGGTATATTCATATAATCCAGTAACGAATTGGTATTTAGTGGTCTTTACACCAACGGACTATATTTTTGCGAAAATAGAATATATCGAAAAATTAATGATCGTCCTCATAACAGTCAGTGTTATTTTGGTCATGGTTTTAATTTTTGTGATTTCCAGTCATCTTACTTCACCGATCCATAAGCTAAAAAAGGCAATGCAGAGGATAGAAAATGGAAACTTATCTATCGAAGCAGAAAAAAATGTTTTCATTAAAGATGAAATCTGGCAGATCTCTCTCAGCTTCAAAGACATTGTAAACAAAATAAATACGCATATGTATAATGAGTACTTATTTCGTATTAAATCAAATGAAGCCAAATTCCGTGCTTTACAATCTCAAATTAACCCTCATTTTTTGCATAATACATTAGAAACGATAAATTCCATTGCTAGAGTTGAAAAAGTTCCATTAATCGCAGAACTATCAATGTCTTTGTCAAAAATGTTTCGCTATAATACCCTCAACGAAAGTAAATATGTTCTTATTCGAGACGAAATGAATCATATTGATCATTATCTTAACGTGCAGCTTATCCGTTTTAATGGGAAAATTCAAAAAAAAACCGATATTGATCCAGAAATAATGGACTATAAGATAGTTAAGTTTATCCTGCAACCCATTATTGAGAATTGTTTTGTACACGCTTTCACTAAAATAGCAACTAATGGTCTGATCTCCATTATAGCTTTTCGCATAGATAGAAAGATTGTGATTGAAATCCATGACAATGGGAATGGAATGGACGCAGAGTTGATAAATGAAGTCAATAAAACTTTGACTTCCTGGGAATGGAATTTCGATGAAGGAGATAACAATAAACAGAAAGTTGGAATCTACAATGTCAATACCCGAATTAGGATGGCATTTGGTAAAGAGTTTGGGCTGTATCTTAAGCCGAATTATCCCTGTGGTTTATCTGTTATTGTAACTTTACCTTTAACAAAAGGAGAGGGAATTTCTAATGTATAGATTGATGATTGTGGAAGATGAACCGTGGATTGCAAAGGGGTTAGAAGTGGCTCTTCCTTGGGAAAAGTTTGGTATCCAATTAATTGGGAGTGTCGGAAATGGTGCAGAAGCTTTAAAAGTTATAGACGATACTCCACCCGACATTATTATTACAGATATTATGATGCCAGTAATGGGCGGGATGGAACTATTAAATAAATTATCAGAAAAAATGGAACCTATGCCTGAAGTCATTATCATTTCAGGGTATAATGACTTTAAATACCTCCAACAAGCCATTAGACACGGTATTGCAGATTATCTTTTAAAACCTATTGAACCAAGCGATCTGGAAAAAATCATTACAACTCTCGTTCAAAAGATGAATATTCAAAAGAAAAATCAATTCCATATTCAGAAGATATTAGTTGAAAATACACTATATGAAAGTCTTTCATTGGAAGAAAATCGTGAACCTGATTTTAAGCTGCCTTTTCCCATATTTAAGATACTTTTCTCTATTGAACCCATTCATTTGGAAATGTTACGTTCGTTATCTTATGTTAGTGATTGGTATGTTCTCCCTCACCTGAACCATCATATTTATTTATTTGCATTTCAAACAAATGTACATGCGGATTTGTTTACTAAATTTGAGTACAGTAAGATACAGGGAAGATTGTCTGTCGGAATTAGCTCAAAGTATTATACAAATGATTTTGAATTTTACGATGCGTATAAGGAAGCAGAAAGCAATTTTCAGCACAACTATAATGAATTTCATACTCATAATGATATGCAGTTAGGGCCCGCACGATTAAATAGAGAACTGGAACAACAATGGATTCAGCTTCTACAAGATGGGAACAAGGAGAAAGTTTATTACATGATGGAACAGAATTTGAACGACTATTCCGCATTTGAACAGAGATGGAGTCTTGTTTTTCAGTTTTATCTTTTTTTAAGCAAATACAGCCCACAATCTAACTTAAAGTCAGTGGATTGGCTCTTTGAATTAAAAAAGATAAGAAATGACAGAGATTTAACCATGGCGCTAGAAACCATGATTGTTCCCCTTTTGGAATCTATCAGTGCAGAATGGCAGGGTAAGGTCTCGAATCTTTCAAGGGAAGCTGTGAACTTTATTGAACAGCACTATGACAATCCCTTGTTATCATTACTAGAAGTAGCAGAAAGATTAGGCATATCTGCTGCATATTTAAGTGTGATCTTTAAAAATGAGGTTGGAATGAATTATATTCATTTTGTTACCCGAAAACGTGTAGAAATTGCAAAAAAGGCACTGTTGGAAACAAAAAAAACAATCAATGAAATCAGTAGTATTTGCGGATTTAATGATGTTAAGTATTTTATTAAAGTATTTAAGAAGGAAATCGGATTTACCCCAAATAAATTCAGGGGAATTCATAGTTTAATTAAATAAAAATTGATACTAGTATTGATCGTAATTTTCCACAATTAAAAGACTGGAAATTCATAGTGTTGCAACACTTTCATTGGTAAAGGGGTATACGAACCGAAGTGAATTTCTTGAAATTGATTGGATTTGGCAGACACAAACGTTGTGGGTTTTATACTTATGGAATTTTTAAAAGAAAATGGAGAGGTTCGTAGCTTCTCCATTTTTTACATTGACGTGACGTTTAAGAGTTCTTATTCCTGTCAACTGAAAATGGTTGTGCCGAGGATTATAAAACTCGGCGGCTTGATGACTATGACTTTGATAATATTGATTAAAAAGTTCTTCAAATAAAGAGTTCATAGTTGGAGAACAGGCTGAACCTTACCATGTGGACGGCTATTTTTTATTAGGAAACATACAGGGCAACAAAAATACTACAAACTACTCTCTATTATTTTCTGTAATATGCTACCATTAATATCAATTAAGCAATCAATATATAACATTAGGTTTGACAACTATGTTCAGCAGTCACCGTCATGCGCTCGTCCCAATCAATGAAAATGTGATATTTGAAAGGAAAATAAGTATGGAATCTGTTAACGATCTAATTCGTAAAAATTTTACTTCTCTAACAAACGGACAGAAGATTATAGCGTCTTATATTCTTAAAAATCCCCAACAAACGGCTTACCGGACAGCAAAAGAAATTGGCGAGTTTACACAAATGAGCGAAACCACAGTGATTCGATTTTGTTATAGACTTGGGTATGCTGGCTTCAGTCAATTACAAAAAGCTATCCAGGGATCCTTGTTGGAAAATAGGCATCCGGATCCACTTGAGAAATTCAGAGTCTCCAAGGGAGTTCACATTAATACAGAGAATCTTATTGAATATAATAAAGAACAAGATATTGCCTTTATTGAACGAAATTTAGATTCTCTTAGTACAGAATTATACGAGAAGGTTATTCATGCCATTTTGCATTCAAAACAAATATGTGTAATTGGTTTGAGAAGTTCAAATGCTCCTGCTCGATGGTTGGCATATAGTTTAAACATGATTAAAGGAAACACTTACTTTTACAGAGGAGAACTTGATGATGCAATTTCTTTAGTTTCTGAGATGAATAAAAAAAGCTTGGTCATTGTCATTGCTTTTTCATTTCCAGAGTATACACAGGAGACAATCTCATTTGTCAAGAATGCAAAGAAAAAAGGCGTGCAAATTCTAACAATCACGGATAATGAATTGGCACCCATCAGTCTATTAGCAGACATGCTGATAAAAATTGAAACTCCCTCCCCAGCCGGCTTAAAAGGAATGCCTATTATATTTTCCATTTTGAATCTTATCGTTTCGGGAGTTTCATCTTCCAATCAGGTAGACATAGAAAAACGATTGAAAGATTATGAAAAGACGAGTGAACAGTTCTTTCTTTAAGGGATAAGATGATTGCCGAATGATGACAATTCATTTTTTAGCATATCTTGTTGAAGAGAGAAACGAACTAATGAGGGTGACCCGTATGGTTGTTGAATAACAATCTTGTGGGGTCTCCCTCTTTTTTTGACCCTAACAATTGATCCGTTCGAATTATTATAAATACCCTATAGATTTAATTTACTGAATAGTATATAATTTATAAAAAAAGAATTAACTTCATATATATTAATTATATGAAGTTTTTGCTTCTAACATTATTTGTTGTATGAGGAGGGAGGGATAAGGCTATAAAACAATATAGTGAGGAACAATGACATCTCAATCATCTCAATACATATTATCTATTCATTATTTAGCGATTTGTTGAGAGAATGATTGAATCATGACGGCGATTTTATGAAATTTCCATCACAACACATCTTTGTATACACAATACTTAATTAAATCAAAGTAATTTCACAAAATAAGAATCTATTGTAAAAAAAAAATCGTATTCAAAATGATGGAGGAAAATACCATGTCACAAATAGAACAAAGAATAATCGAGTCGGGGCTCGAACTTCCCCCGGCACCATCTCCAATGGCGAACTATGTAACATGCTTACAGGTCAACGATTTTGTTTACACTTCTGGGTCCTCTTGCTTTGTTGACGGTAAACCACTTTACAACGGTAGACTGGGCAGTGATCTGACGATAGAACAAGGATATGAAGCCTCCAGAATCACAGTGCTCAATTTATTGAGCGTAATCAAGGAGGAAATTGGAAGTCTTGACCGGATTGAGCGTTTTGTAAAAGTACTCGGTTTGGTTAGCAGTGCCAATGATTTCTATGATCAAGCGCAGGTGATCAATGGAGCTTCCGATTTGCTGGTCGAAATTTTTGGTGACAAAGGCAAACATACTCGATCTGCTTTAGGTACATCTGTACTTCCTTTTAACATCCCGGTAGAGATTGAACTGATTGTCAAACTTAAAGCCCAATAAGAAAAATTCGATAACAGGGGTGATATATCGATGCAAAATATTCAGGTAAAGTAACCAAGAAAGAAAGGATTATTTGTAAAATTCCTTGATCGCGTGGAGAAGTACGGGAACAAACTGCCTGATGTCCTTACATTGTTTTTGTTCATTATCTTGGCTGTTCTCCTTTTATCATCCCTTGCAGCATGGTTAGGATGGTCGACGGTCAATCCAACAACCAATGAAAAGATTGACGCGGTGAATTTACTTAGTAAAGATGGAATAGTAAGAATTTTAACGGAAATGGTAAGCAACTTTACATCCTTTCCACCTTTAGGTTTGGTTCTATCTGTAATGTTAGGGGTTGGAATTGCCGAAACGACGGGTCTCATCCCAACAGCGATGAAAAAAACGGTACTCCTTTCACCAAAGTCCCTTGTTGTACCAATCATCGTTCTTGTTAGTTTGCTTGGTCATATTACTGCAGACGCAGCTTTCATTGTAATGCCTCCGATTGCAGCAATGATTTTTCTCATGATCGGAAGAAATCCCATTGCTGGACTTGCATTAGCCTATGCCACAGTTGCCGGAGGGTTCAGTGCAAACTTGCTCCTATCCGTGGTTGATGTATTGCTAGCGAGCTTTACCCAGACTGGTGCTCAAATTTTGGATCCGACTTATATTGCCAATCCTGCTATGAATTATTACTTCATGGCTGCTTCCACAATTATGTTGATCCCATTAGCTGTGTATGTTAATTCTAAAATTGTTGAACCAAGATTGGGGTCTTATTCTGGACCGCGAGATGAAATGAAGGATATTTCAAAAGAAGAGAAACGTGGCTTACTATGGGCTGGTGTTGCTCTCCTCGTTTCTGTTGCAATCCTGCTTTTCTTAACGATTCCAAGCGGCTCTTTATTGCGTGATCCAGAAACAGATTCATTGTTGGTCTCTCCTTTAATGAAAGGCCTTGTTCCAATCATGTTACTCTTGTTCCTGATTCCAGCCATTGCATTTGGCGTTGGAGCGAAGGTAATTCGATCTGATAAAGATATTGCTGAACATCTGACGAAATCAATGTCCGGGATGGGTTACTACATTGTTTTAGCATTTGTTGCAGCACAAATGATCGCCTATTTTAACTGGAGCAACATAGGACCAATCATAGCTATTGAAGGTGCGGCATTTTTGAAGGATATAGGAGTAACGGGATTACCTCTATTGATTTTATTTATATTATTTGTTAGTGTAGTTAATTTTTTAATAGCAAGTACAAGTGCGAAGTGGGCCATTCTAGCACCAGTTTTTGTCCCGATGTTTCTAATAATGGGATTTACCCCTGCCGCAACACAGGCGGCTTACCGTATTGGAGATTCCGTTGTAAACACAATTACACCAATGCTGCCGTATTTCGCGATTTTACTGACGTTTGCGAGGAAATACAATAAGGATATTCAAATAGGTACCTTAATTTCAATTCTATTACCTTACACATTAATTTTCGGAATATTCTGGATTGGCTTGTTTGCCATATGGTATTTGCTAGGCTTACCACTCGGACCAGGTAATTTTATCCATGTGCCGTAAATACATCCGGTGTTTTCTGGATTCTGAAAAAAAAGAGAATAGATACTTGATAATATCAAATAAGGTGGAGGTAGGAAAAATGATTTCACACAAAGAAGTAGCTTTTATGTCAGCAAGTGAAATGGCCCAAAAAATTAGAAAACGTGAACTATCCCCTGTCGAATTGATGGAAGCATTCATTGAACGTATCGATGAAAGAAATAAAAGCTTGAATGCATTTATCTACTTTGGTTATGAAGACGCTTTGAAAAATGCAAAAGAAGCTGAAAGGGCTTTGCTTGCAGGCGAAGATGTGGGGATTCTTCACGGAGTCCCGTCCGCCATCAAGGATTTATTCGGTGCCAAACCAGGCTGGGTTTCCACTTTTGGGGGCGTACGTGCGCTTAAGAATAACGTCGTTGACCACTACAGTCCTTCCGCAGAACGACTGGAGAAGGCGGGTGCTATTTTAGTTGGAAAAACGAATAGCCCTGTTTTCGGATTTCGTGGTGCAACGGACAACGATTTATTCGGTCCCACCCGCAACCCATTTGATTTAACCAGGAATTCAGGCGGTTCTTCGGGTGGTGGGGCAGCAGCTGTTGCCGATGGACTTCTCCCGATAGCTGAAGGTTCGGATAGTGGCGGGTCAACCCGTATTCCTGCAGCGTGGTGTGGAATATACGGTTTTAAACCTGCAGGTGGCCGCGTTCCTTACCTTGGACGACCAAACGGATTCAGAACAGATCTTTTCTCAACGGAAGGGACGCTGACACGAACTGTTGAAGATGCTGCTCTTGGATTGACGGCCATAACAGGCTATGATTCTCGAGATCCTTATAGTTCAAATGAAAAAGTGGATTATATGGCGGCTTTGCAGGGATCAATCAAAGGATGGCGTATTGCGTACAGCCCGAATTTTGATGTTTTTCCTGTCGATCACGAGGTTTCACGCGTTGTTGCTGAAGCTGTAAACATATTAAAGCAAGCTGGAGCGATAGTGGAAGAAGTGAAGGTCGGAATCGGGTACCATCAACGGGAGATAAGCGATCTTTTCGTAAGCTCTGCCATGCGGATGTCCATTCCCTTATTTGAAAACTTCAAAAGTAAAGGAATGGATTTACTGAAGGATTTCCGTGACGATTTACCGGAACGCTACTTGGAAGGAATCGAACAGGCGTATTGCATGAGTTTGCTGGATGTTCAAAAGGATCAAAACATGCGCACAAATATCTATGATTCCGTGCAAAGTGTCTTCAACAATTATGACCTGCTGATTACACCGACTGCAGCGTGCCTGCCAGTCAAAAATACCCCCAACGGAACTACGGTGGGTCCGTCGCATATAAACGGGGAGGAAGTGGATCCACTCATTGGATGGGCCCTGACGACAATCACGAATTTCACAGGTCATCCTTCCGCTTCCATTCCTGCAGGTCTTGTCGGTAATCTGCCTGTAGGGATGCAAATCATCGGAAAACGCTATGGAGACGCAGATGTACTAACGGCCAGTGCCATTTTCGAAAAACTTAAGCCTTGGCAAGACACTTATGAAATCTGTAAAAACCGTCCTTTGGAAGTTCCAGAGTATGAAGTTAACTCGCGCGTTGAAGAGTAACCGAAATAAAGATATTCATATGATTATGGATAGATTTAAACGCTCGCTTGTAGGTTACTACAACTACTATTGCTTCACGGATAATACTCAAAGTGTTCACCAATTTAGAGACGAAATTCAATATTTACTCTTTAAATGGCTCAACAGAAGAAGTCAAAGAAAATCTTTTACTTGGGATAAATTCAATCTCTTTCTTCATAAATACCCGTTACCTTCACCAAGAATTAAAGTGAATATATAACGATTTAAGAAAGAAGATTGGCTACATTTTGTGAATGATGACTAGGAGGAGCCGTGTGCGTGAATAGCGCAAGCACGGTTCTGTGAGGGGGGAGGAACACAATCTACCGTAAGGTAGAGAGGTTCTCTTCTACTCGACTAGTTCAATAAGAAGACACTCTATTCTCTCAATTTTTTGTATAATCATAAATTTTAATATATATTTATACGATATAATTAAGGAGGATGATGTATGGAAATTAATCCCGTAGAAGTATCGGATGCTACTTTAATTCATGACCTAATGATTAAGGCATTTTTGGAGTATAAGGATGAAGTGCCACCATCTAGTGCTTTAGAAGAGACGGTTCAATCAATATCAGCATCTTTAAAAGGGGGAGAACAAGGCTTTATTGGATATGAAGATAATAAACCTGTGGGGATGGTACGTTTTCTATTAAAAGAAAATGGTCTTTATTTTTATAGACTATCAGTTATCCCAGAAAAACAGGGGCAAGGTATTGCGAAAAAAATATTAAAATCATTAGAAGACTACGCAATTAATAATGGAATTCACACGTTACTTTGTAAAGTTCGTTTGACTGTGCCTAAAAACATTAAATTATATAGTTCAATAGGATTTAACATTTATGAAGAGGAAGTAGTACATAAGCCAAACGGTATAAATATAAAAGTTGTTTCCATGGAGAAAAAATTATAGTTTTTCTTCAAGTAACGATATTTATTTATCAAATAGGGGGAATTCTATGAACTTGGTTTGTGAGTCTGAAAAATTAGATGATTATTTACTCGAATTAAATGAAGTTAATTATTCAAATCCAATTATAAAAAAGAAAGCAAATGAGCTTTTCAATCCATCTCTAACCGAAGCCTCCAGTGGGTGGTAAACCAAGAGAAAATAACAAACGTTTTCTTTTGGGAATCTTCGGGATCATGTTAGCTGCGATTGTGCTTAACTTGGTTCTGACTAATGCTAATAAAAATCCAACATGAACTATGTGTTGGATTTTTGAAATGACCCCTACGGGATTCGAACCCGTGATACCGCCGTGAAAGGGCGGTGTCTTAACCGCTTGACCAAGGGGCCGAGTGTTGAAATAGGTATTCAAACTAAGAAAGAAGTACTTATTGCTTTCTACCACGGTGTCTACAACACAAGTGCCTGTTGTAGAACCTAAGTTTAAGTTTTTTGGGTGTGCTACGCACACATGGTAAGGTTTTTCAAAACTTCGTTTTGAAAAACCTTTAATGGCGGCGGAGGGAGTCGAACCCCCGACCTTGCGGGTATGAACCGGACGCTCTAGCCAGCTGAGCTACGCCGCCTTTTTGACTTGATGAAGTCATGAATGAGATGCATTTCCAATAACTGGAGTTCAATTAGTAGGCATAATCTCAGCACAACAATCTATATAATACATGTGGGGACGAAGGGTGTCAACCCTTCGTTGTATAAAGAAAAAGAGTTCAGAAAGAGTCGAAAGATTTTGTCTCTTGCTCGCCATGAACAGACATTTTATTGGGCTTCGCCTATGTATACTCAAATATACGTCGACATAGGGGGCTAGGAGATGAAATTATCTAGTAATGTAGGAAATTCGATTACTCATCCAATTCGGATGCAGATTGAAGCGATTGGAAAAAAGAAAATGCAAATTATCGTTGCAAGTTTCTTTTTATTCGGTTCGTTTTTTTTATCTCAAGCAGTGTTGTTCGATGCTGCAGTACCATTTTTTCTACCGATATGGGCTTTAGCACGTGCTCGCTATAGGAACCATTTGATCTGGGTGTTTATTGGAGGGATGGCAGGGAGTACGTTTTTAGGAGTTGGACAAGCAGTTATTCATTTACTGGAACTTGTTCTTTTCAACTTGGCCATTCGATACGCCTTCGGAAGAAAATCGATTCCGCTTACAGTTATAAGTTCAATTTTCGTTGTTCAAGTAGTTTGGCAACTAGTTGCGTATAGCGGTCAACTTCCAATAGAGGTTCAATTATTCATAGGGTTTGAAGTGATACTTGCTTTTTTTATGACCTATTTCCTTTTTATTGCGTTTCCTCCTGCAGATCGTATTTACTTCGGAAAATGGACTCCTGAGCGACTCCGCGCGGCGTGTATAATAAGTGCATTAGCTTTAACGGGTATGAAGGGAATACTTATTGGGCATGTATCTATTGCGGGACTACTTATTCACTTAATGATTCTTTTAGCTGCGACAATAGGCGGGCTCCCTTTTTCGACAACTGTAGCGATGATTATAGCAGCAATTATTGGTGTTGCTGAATTGTCGTTTACTGGAATGATGGCCGTATATGGCATGACAGGTTTTTTTGCGGGTGTATTTAGACGATTTGGGAAAATTGGGATTGCTACGGGTGGTGGCTTTGTATCCATCTTCTTCTTTATGTATGACCTAACTTTACCGCTAGATATAACTCATTTTGCAACAATTGCCACGGCGACGATAATCTTTTTCTTAATACCCTCGAAAAAGGTAGAACCACTACGACAAGTTTTTTTCAAAGAGGAAACGGATGTTTCAGAAAAGCAGCAACAATGGCTGGCGGAGCGGTTGGATGAACAGTTATCAGACTTCCAGCAATTTGCAGAGTTTATGTCGACATTAGTAGGTGGACGATTTTCACCGGATAAAGAGGTAGCAGCAAGTGGACCACCTAAAATACCATCTGTTTGTCACACCTGTTTTCGGTATTCAAGGTGCTGGGAAAAGGATGAAAGGATGGGGCAGTTAATTAATGAATGGGAGTCAACGTATTCATTAGCGAAAAAAACTACGCGGCACAGGGTGGAAGAGAAGATAAAGTACAAGTGTATACGTTTTAAGGGATTGATTGGAGAACTTGAGGAGCGGGCGGGTGAAAACTTGTTAAGCGGCCAGCTTCAACACGGTAGAAAAATGCTGGCACTTCAATTGAGGGATATGAGTACACATCTCGACAAAATAATGGGCGAAATAAAAGAAGACATATCCGTTTATAAACCTGCCGAGGAAGAGTTGGAAAGAAGGTTTCAGGAAAAAGGGATAGAATATTTCCAAATTGATATATTATCTGAAGAAAGAGGGTCACGGAGGATTGTTTGTTGCATTCCGGAAAGAAAATCTGATTTTGAAACGAACACAACAGTGGCTGAGCGATTTATACTCCCAGTTCTTGAAGAAGTATATGATGAACCTTTTCAAATAACCAAATCCGCTTTGAAACTTGACCCATTTCCACATATTAGAATTACAATCAATTCCGCAGTACGATTTAAACTGAATTATGGAATCGTTGCAACATCTGGCGAAAAGGAATTTTACGCGGGGGATGCATACGAAGTGTTTCCGATTCATGATGGATTGACCGCTATTCTTTTATCGGATGGCATGGGGCAAGATATTCATGCATATCGTGAAAGTCGGAAAGTAATTCGTCTGATGAGGGAGTGTTTAGATCGGAAGATGAATCCGGAGACGGCTATGCATACACTCCATTACATGATGTCGCTAAATGGATTGGATGATATGTATGCGACTCTAGATCTTGCTTTGATTGACTTACAGGATGGAAGGCTTTGGTCTTGGAAAGCGGGATCGATGAGTACGTATATTAAGCGCGGAAATGAGTTTCTAAGACTGGATAGTAAATCGGTTCCGGTTGGATTTCTTCCTTCCTTTTCTGTAGAAGCAAAGAATGAAGCCTTGAAATCAGGGGATCTTCTAGTCATGATGACGGATGGAATGTTTAATGGAGAAATAGCGATTGAAGAGCAAGAGAAGTCGTTGTACGGTATACTTGGTAAATACGGTCATCTAGAGTGTGAAAAAGTTGCGGATCGCATTATGAGTGAAATGGAAAGACGTTTTCGCGGGATTTCAGACGATCGAACTGTCCTCGTAATGAAAATTAATCATGTGCTCCCTGAGTGGTCCAGTTTCACACCATATAAACAGATTAACAATTAATATGAAAACAAAGTAATGGAAGAAGGCGTACGGATGGAATTATTCAGCGACACTATTTTTGGCTTTGTAAATAAACATGAGCTACTTACGAAAGGAAGTCGTGTGCTCGTTGCATGTTCTGGCGGAGTAGACTCTGTTGCACTTCTTCACTTTTTATCATCGCATCGTGAAAAGTTAAACATTGAGGTTGCTGCCGTCCATGTAAATCATATGTTACGAGGGGAAGAATCGAAAAAGGACGGAGACTTTGTTCGTGCGTTATGTGAAACACTTAACGTACCTTTTTATGGTAGTGACATTCCGATTCCTGAAATTGTAATGGAAAAGGGAGGGAACTTGCAGGCGGTTTGTAGAGAAGAGAGATATGAGTTCTTTACAAAAGTTATGCGAGAGCACCAATTTGGTGTGCTCGCTACAGCCCACCATGCAGAAGATCAACTCGAAACGATGTTGATGCAGTTGACGAAAGGGGTTACTCCAACAGGTATCCCTATTCAGCGTCAAATTGAAGAAGGGCATCTGATTCGACCCTTTTTACCGGTTAAGAAAGAAGATCTTTACGCTTACCTTATGGATAACAATTTGGGCTATCGTGAGGATCCTAGTAATGCAAGCGATGCGTATATGCGAAATCGTTTCCGACAACATATTGTCCCATTTGTACTCAAAGAAAACGAAGTAGCCTCGGAAAATGCAGTTAAATTATCAGTGAAGCTGCAGGAGGATGACGCGTATTTAACAGCGTTGGCAAAAGATCAGTTGGATTCGATTGTTGCTATTTCTGAAGAAGGACTGCCATATGTTGATGGATCCTCATTTTCTAGCATGCCAACTGCTTTACAAAGGCGGATGATTCCTCTACTATTGAATTATCTTTATGATAAGAAAAATGTGCCTGTAGTCTACAAAACTGGACTCGTTGAACAGCTATTGAATCACCTTGATTCAACAGACGGAAATATTTCTATTGATTTGCCCCATGGTTACCGTTTCGTTCGGGAATACGATAAGTTAACTTTTGTTGAAAAGGAAAATACGCTGAATGACTTTGTCCAAAAGACATTGCCTAAAGGTACATGTATTTCCTGGGAAAATAAAGTTTGGCTTTATTGGAACGAGGTAGACAACGTAGACGAAGAGTTAGTGTTACGAGCGAAATCTATTATGTACTTTGACTTTCCAAACACGTCACTCCCTTTGACGGTAAGACATCGACAAGATGGCGATCGTATTCGGTTGACTGGAATGGCAAATGCAAAGCGATTGTCTAGGCTCTTCATCGATGAAAAAGTTGGGAAGTCAGTGCGTCAAGAACTACCTGTTCTTGTAACAGCGCAAGACGAGGTATGCGCAGTTCCTGGGTTACGGTATGGAGACGCGTTTATGCAAGAACCTTCAGCAGCGGGCAAATACATATTTTTATTAGGAGAAATAGTAAAATAATATCGTGAAAAGGTGGGGTTCGAATGCTTTCAAAGGATATCGAAGAAACATTAATATCAGAAGAAGCTATACAAGAAAAAGTAGCGGAGCTTGGAGCAATACTCACAGAAGAATACCAAGATAAATTCCCACTTGCAATCGGAGTTCTTAAAGGTGCATTACCTTTCATGAGCGACCTGATAAAGCGAATTGACGCTTATATTGAACTTGATTTCATGGATATTTCTAGCTATGGAAATGCGACTGTATCCTCTGGAGAAGTCAAGATTATTAAGGATTTAAACACGAGTGTCGAAGGGCGCGACATCCTTATTATCGAAGATATTATAGATAGTGGAAAGACACTTAGTTATTTGGTTGATTTAATGAAGTATAGAAAAGCAAATTCTATAAAAATCGTCACTCTCCTCGATAAGCCAACTGGCCGGAAAGTGGATTTAGAGGCTGATTATATTGGCTTTGTTGTACCAGACGCATTTGTTGTCGGGTACGGACTTGATTACGCAGAAAAATACAGAAACTTACCCTATATCGGTGTGTTAAAAAAGGAAATCTACTCTTTTTGAACACTTTGAGGTAAACCTAAAACAAGGTCAATGAAAAATGTGTTTTAACAAGGCATTTTCGTTGATGGTTTAAAGTTATCTATGGTAAGATTTAGAATAGTTTTCTGTTGAATGAAATGAGGAGGCTTTTGAATGAATCGAATATTTCGATACTTTCTATTATATGGACTAATATTCCTAGCAATCATGGGGATCTTTGGTTCCTTTAATAACCCAAACCCGAAAATGAAACCAATTACTTACGATGAGTTTATGATTGCACTGGATGAAGGAAATGTACTTGACGCAACACTTCAACCAGATCGACTTGTTTATGAAGTAAAAGGAACAATGAAAGGTTACGCGGAAGGTGAAACATATGTAACATCTATACCGCAAAACAATGAAGCATTACAAAATGCAATTGCAGAAAAAACGAAAGTGAAATATGATCCAGCACCGAAACCAAGTGCTTTGGTGTCGTTTTTCACAGGGCTTTTACCTTTCATAATTATCTTTATCCTGTTCTTCTTCTTGCTTAACCAGTCGCAAGGTGGCGGCGGTGGCCGTGTCATGAACTTCGGTAAAAGTAAGGCGAAGCTTCATACCGACGACAAAAAGAAAGTTAGCTTTGATGATGTCGCTGGAGCAGATGAAGAAAAGGCAGAACTCGTGGAAGTTGTTGACTTCTTAAAAGACTCGAAGAAATTTGACAAAGTTGGAGCACGTATTCCAAGAGGGATTTTACTCGTTGGGCCTCCAGGTACAGGAAAGACATTACTTGCTCGCGCTGTTGCAGGTGAAGCAGGCGTACCGTTCTTCTCTATATCGGGTTCAGATTTTGTTGAAATGTTCGTTGGGGTCGGAGCATCTCGTGTCCGTGACCTATTCGAAAATGCAAAAAAGAATGCACCTTGTATTATCTTTATTGATGAAATTGATGCAGTTGGTCGTCAGCGTGGTGCAGGTCTTGGTGGCGGACATGACGAGCGTGAGCAAACGTTAAATCAGCTACTAGTAGAAATGGATGGATTTGGTGAAAACGAAGGTGTTATTATCGTTGCTGCTACGAACCGTCCAGATATTCTAGATCCTGCTCTACTTCGTCCGGGTCGTTTTGACCGTCAAATTACTGTTGGACGTCCTGATGTTAAAGGTAGAGAAGCTGTTCTTAAAGTACATGCACGCAACAAACCATTTGACGATACTGTCAATCTCAAAGCGCTTGCGCAACGTACACCAGGGTTTTCTGGTGCGGATCTTGAGAACTTGTTAAACGAAGCGGCACTTGTAGCTGCTAGAAGAAGCAAGTTGAAAATTGATATGTCTGATATTGATGAAGCAACTGACCGTGTTATCGCAGGTCCTGCGAAGACAAGTCGCGTGATTTCCAAGAAAGAAAGAGATATTGTTTCCTTCCATGAAGCGGGTCATGTTGTTGTTGGACTAATGCTTGATGAAGCGGATATCGTTCACAAAGTAACAATCGTACCTCGTGGTCAAGCAGGCGGATATGCTGTTATGCTTCCAAAAGAGGATCGGTACTTTATGACGAAACCGGAGCTTCTTGATAAAATTGCTGGGCTTCTTGGTGGTCGTGTCGCTGAAGAAATTGCACTTGGAGAAGTATCTACTGGTGCGCACAATGACTTCCAGCGCGCAACAGGAATTGCCCGCTCGATGGTCACTGAATATGGAATGAGCGATAAGCTTGGACCACTTCAATTTGGTCAATCTCAAGGTCAAGTGTTCCTTGGCAGAGACTTCAATTCTGAGCAGAACTATTCTGAAGCGATTGCTTATGAAATCGATCAAGAAATGCAACGAATTATTAAAGAGCAATATGAGCGTACAAGAACAATTCTTACTGAACAAAGAGAATTACTTAACCTCATAGCGTCTACGCTTCTTGAAGTAGAAACGCTTGATGCAGAACAAATCAATCACTTGAAAGATCACGGAACATTGCCTGATCGTCCTTACGATCGAAACGGTGATGACGATGTAGTGGTGGTTGAAGAAGAAACTGAAGAAACATTGGATCCAGCAATTGCTGATGTAACAGGTGCTCCACAAGATCCTTCAACGGGTGATTTACCAAAAGAAGATTTTGATACACCTTTACCAAAAGGTGAGATTCCAGAGGACCGAAAAGAATAACTTATATAAAAGCTGACTGTTTCTTTTGAGAGCAGTCAGCTTTTTTTTATTAGATAGATTGTGGTATGATGTGATGGAAAATAATGAAGTGAGTGAGGTGTGCATATGATTTTAGTGCTGGATACTGGAAACACAAACATTGTACTAGGCGTCTATGAAGATGGACAACTTAAATATCATTGGCGTATGGAAACATACCGTCAAAAAACTGAGGATGAGTATGCAATGCAAGTTAAGTCATTGTTTACACATGTAGGTTTAAAATTTGAGGAGATAACAGGGATTATCATTTCATCTGTTGTGCCACCAGTTATGTTCCCACTTGAGCAAATGTGCAGGAAATATTTTAATCAAAAACCACTAATAGTAGGTCAAGACCTTGAGACGGGTTTAGATATAAAATATGAGAATCCACGTGAAGTTGGTGCGGATCGAATCGTAAATGCAGTTGCCGCTACAGAAGAATACGGAAGTCCGTTAATCATCGTAGATTTTGGAACGGCAACAACGTATTGCTATGTAAATGAAAAAGGGCAATATATGGGTGGAGCAATTGCGCCGGGTGTTGGTATTTCAATGGAGGCGTTATTTGACCGTGCATCCAAGCTGCCCCGCATCGAACTAACACGACCAGAACATGTTGTTGGAAAGACAACTGTAGGAGCGATGCAATCTGGAATTGTCTACGGTTATGTGGGTCAAGTTGAAGGCGTCGTTTCACGTATGAAAGAACAAAGTAAGGAAGTGCCGACAGTGATTGCAACTGGTGGCCTTGCAGATCTAATTGCGAGTGAGACGAATGCAATTGATGTAGTAGATAATTTTCTAACGCTAAAAGGATTGCATCTTATTTACGAAAGAAATAGATAAAGAGGGGTAATAAACAATGAAAGATTATTTAGTAAAAGCATTAGCGTTTGATGGAACGATACGGGCTTATGCCGTACGGTCAACGGAAACAATAGCCGAAGTACAACGCAGACATGGTATTTGGCCGACTGCGACTGCAGCACTTGGAAGAGCAATGACTGCGAGTGTAATGATGGGTGCAATGATGAAAGGCGAAGATAAGCTAACTGTAAAAGTCGAGGGAAATGGCCCGCTTGGTGCGATGATTATCGACTCGAATGCAAAAGGTGATGTTAGAGGATACGCAGTGAATCCGCAAACTCATTTTGACTTAAATGAGTTTGGTAAACTTGATGTTAGAAGAGCAGTTGGAACAGAAGGTTCACTTACTGTTGTCAAAGATCAGGGGTTGCGCGATTTCTTTACAGGACAAGTTCCTATCGTATCGGGAGAAATTGGAGAAGACTTTACTCACTATTTTGTCGTGTCAGAACAAGTCCCATCTGCGGTAGGCTTAGGTGTTTTAGTAAATCCTGATAATACGGTGCAAGCTGCAGGAGGATTTATCCTACAAGTAATGCCTGGTGCGACTGATGAAACTATAAGTACGCTAGAAAGTAAAATCTCAACGATGGAACCTATATCGAAATTGATTGCTCGTGGATTAACGCCTGAACAGATTCTGAGTGAAATTCTTGGTTTGGACAATGTTGAGATTCTGGATCGCATGCCGGTTTCATTTAAATGCAACTGTTCAAAGGAACGTTTTGGCAATGCAATTATCGGGCTCGGGGAAAAAGAAATTCGTGACATGATTGATGAAGATGGAAAAGCAGAAGCGCATTGTCATTTCTGTCTGGAAACGTATGTCTATCCAAAAGGTGAGTTGGAAGGATTTATCGATGAGATACGAGCGCAAGTCTAATTCTGATGAAGAGAGAAAATCTAAGCGGAAAATAAAAACAAAACCGCTCGTTATTCTTATTTGTATTCTCTTTGGTTTCAACGTACTTTGGTTCATTGGATGGCTCGTGCCGGATAAACCTAGACAAGAAAGTGAAATGGTTGCATCGGTTGATGGGGATTCGATTTCACGAGAAGAGTGGCTGATGGCAATGGAGAAGGAAGTCGGTCGCGAAACACTTCTTGGGCTAGTTAATGAAAAAGTAATGGAAGCAGCTGCAAAAAAATACAAAATAGAAGTCTCTGATCAAGAAATTGATCTAGAGCTTGCACTCATTAGATCGGTAGACAGTCAATCGTATACAGCTACAGACGAGGATAAGCTAAGGCAACAAATTCGTTCAAATTTAATTCTCGAAAAAGTGTTGACGAAAGATGTCGTCATTGAGGAAAAAGTGATTACGTCTTATTATGATGAAAATGAATCGCTTTATCATATCCCGACGGCATATCGTACAGCGGTGATTGTATTATCGTCAATGGCAGATGCAGAGCAAACGATAAGCGAATTAGCTGGCGGTTCGAGTTTTGAGGTTCTTGCAAAAGAGCGTTCGGTAGATATAGGGTCAGCCAATTTAGGTGGCGATATTGGGTACATCCATGCGTCTATGCAAGCAATCGATCAAGAGATTGTCACTGGGGCAGCGAACCTGAAGGAAGGTACGACAAGCGGGATTATTAAGCTGAGTGATGGCACATATGCGATTCTTCGTGTAAGTGATATTATGAAAGGGCAATCTTTCAAATTGAATGAAGTGAAGGATCACATACTTCGTGAACTAGCACTTGAACAACTAACTCAGTCAGTGAGTCCTGAAGCATTCTGGAAAGAGTTTGACGCAAAGTGGTTTTATGGTGATTAAAGTTAACTTCAACATGCTGTTCAGATACTGCCGATTATCGGTAGTTTTGAACAGCTTTTTTTGTAAGGGATTATTGTGGTTGTTATGGGTACTATAGATAGTTATTGACAGATAGCACATGTTCAGCGTACTATTAATACTATAAAGCATATCGAAATAGTAGGGATTAAGAAAGGATGAGAAAAATGATTGTTGGAAACTCAGTTGCAGATTTAGTTGGGAAGACTCCATTGGTAAAAGTAAATAGATTGACAGGACCTGAGGATGCGGATGTCTACTTAAAGTTAGAATACTTTAATCCAGGTTCAAGTGTGAAAGACCGGATTGCTTTAGCCATGATTGAAGCAGCGGAGAAATCAGGCGACTTACAAGCAGGTAGTACAATTATTGAACCAACGAGTGGAAACACTGGAATTGGACTTGCGATGATAGCGGCGGCTAAAGGATATAAAGCAATTCTAGTTATGCCGGATACAATGAGTTCAGAGCGCCGCAATTTACTACGCGCATACGGTGCAGAGCTAATTCTTACGCCGGGTGCAGAAGGTATGAATGGAGCCATTGCAAAAGCAAGCCAGTTAGCAGAAGAAAATGGGTGGTTCTTACCTCAACAATTTAACAACGAGGCAAACCCTGAAATTCACCGCTTAACAACGGGTCCTGAAATCGCGGACGCCTTAGATCGAGTAGATGCATTTATCTCTGGAGTTGGCACAGGTGGAACGATTACTGGTGTCGGAAGTGTGTTGAAAGAACGTTTTCCTGATGTGAAGATTATTGCGGTTGAACCGACAGATTCTGCAGTGTTATCAGGTGGCAAACCTGGTCCACATAAAATCCAGGGAATCGGTGCTGGTTTTATTCCAAAAATTCTTGATACAAGCATCTACGATGAAGTTATACAAGTAACGAATGATGAATCGTATGATACAGCAAGACGCACAGCTCGCGAAGAAGGAATTCTTGGTGGTGTTTCATCAGGTGCTGCAATATTTGCCGCACTTCAGGTTGCTAAAAGGTTAGGAAAAGGGAAAAAAGTAGTAGCAATCTTACCGTCGAACGGAGAACGGTATTTGAGCACGCCGCTGTATCAGTTTGAGGAAGAGTAATTCACGAACGTTGAAATTAAGTTTGTGCAGGAAGAAGCTTAAGTGCTTCTTCTTTTTTGTTTGTCTACTTTTTCGCGAATTAATGCACAAAAAGAGCATTTCAAGGTAAGATATAACTATCAATTAGGTACATAGAGGAGCGAAACAGATGGAACTGAAACCAACGTACACGAAAGCTCAAATGACAAAGGAACAGTTTTTTTATGCTTATAAAGAATTAGCGCAATCGAATAAGCAACACCTTCTCCTTGAGAGTGGACGTGGTGGAAATCTATGTATAGCTGGTATTGATCCGCTTGCGACGTTTCGTACGTTAGATGAAGACCAGCTCCAAGTTCGTTGGCGTGATGGATTAGAAGAAGTTCGAATCGGCGAACCTCTGGATTCACTATTTCGTTTTGTCGATTCATATGCAATTCTGCAAGTTGCCGAGTTACCTGCATTTCAAGGAGGGGTAGCTGGTTTTATTAGTTATGACTATGTTAGGCGGTATGAAAAATTGCCTTCTGATACGGAAGATGATCTAGGGACGCCGGATCTTTTTTTCTATCTTTTTGATAAATGGGCAGTTTTAGATATAGAAACCGAAATGGTCTATTTTATTGTGCTGCCTGAAAGTGGAGCGGATCCTAACCTTCTCAGAAAAGAGTGGATGGACGCTGCGGAAATAGGGATGGATAAACGAGTATTCACTGAAGAGAAAGCCGTACAATCTATTAGTCATCTAGGCGATTTGGAAGTCTCGGTATCGGGGCACCAGTTTGAGAATATGGTACAAGATGTGCAAGGTTATATTGATAAAGGGGAAGTTGTTCAAGTAAATTTGTCGGTTCGGCAAGCAAAACCATTATCAGCATCACCGTTAGAAATGTATGAAGCGCTTCGCTCATTCAATCCGTCTCCTTATATGTCTTCGATAGGAGCAATGGAATTCGATGTTGTATCTGCTTCTCCAGAACTTTTATTGAAGAAGCGAGGGAGTGAGCTTAGCACTCGTCCTATTGGCGGAACTCGAAAAAGAGGGGGAGACGAAGAAACTGATGCCGCCTTGGAAACGGAATTATTGTCGAATGAAAAAGAAATCGGAGAACATATTATGCTCGTGGATTTGGAGCATGAGGATTTGAGGCGTGTTTGTCTACCTGAAACAGTAGAAACAAATGAATTTATGATTATTGAAAAATACTCACATGTAATGCACCTAGTTTCAAATGTTCGGGGTACTGCAAAAGAAGGAATTTCAAACGCAGATATTGTAAGAGGTGTTTTCCCTGGCGGAACGATTACGGGTGCGCCGAAACTACGGACAATGGAAATTATTGAAGAACTTGAACCTCAGCGTAGGGGGTTGTATACGGGTTCGATTGGTTGGTTTGGTTTCAATGGTGATTTTGACTTAAATGTTGTTATCCGAACTGCTTTCATCCGAAATGGAATTGCTTATATTCAAGCTGGAGCGGGACTTGTGGCGGATTCCAAACCAAAGGAAGAGTATATCGAGTCTTTGGACAAGGCAAGAGCACTTTGGCAGGCGAAGGAGATGGCGGAAGAGAAAGTGAGGAATTAGCATGTGGTGTTGGATGAATGGTGATTTTATTCGAGCTGAAGATATGATGATTTCTCCTTTCGATCACGGTTTTTTATATGGCACTGGTTTTTTTGAAACGTTTCGTACGTACGATGGACATGTATTTTTGTTTCAGGAACATTGGGATAGGTTGCAATCGGCACTTACTGAATATCGAATTACTTTACCTTATGCTGTCGAAGAAATACTATCCGCGGTGCAAGAGCTCAACCGTTTATCTGGGAACGAAGACGGTTATTTTAGGTTGAATGTTTCCGCTGGCGTGCATGATATTGGCCTTGCTCCCTCATCTTATGCAACACCGAACGTTATTTTATTTAGAAAAGCATTACCAGAGTCAGTTCGGGGAGTAGAAAAAGAGGCGGTTTGGCTTGAGACACGTCGAAATTTGCCAGAAAGTAAAATACGACATAAGTCGCATAACTATTTAAATAACGTACGAGGTCGGTTAGAAGTATCTTCTTTAAAAACTATTGAGGGGCTCTTTGTGACAGGGGATGGGTTTGTCGCAGAAGGGATTACATCAAATTTGTTTTGGGTAAAAGATCAAATCCTTTATACGCCGAGTATAGAAACGGGGATACTTCCTGGAACAACTCGTGCATTGGTCATGGAATTAGCACGCACGGAAGGTTTCCTTGTTCAAGAAGGATTCTTTACGAAAGAAGCTGTAGAAAGTGCCGATGAACTATTTGTGACGAACGCAATTCAGGAACTTGTGCCAATCCATCGCCTAGGTGGACGGAAATATCCAGGGACTACTGGTTTTTGTTATAATAAACTGCATGAATTGTATGTGCAGGCGATAGTGGATAGGAAAGTAGGGAATAATTAGTGGAGTTGGAATTTGCAAAAAAGAGTTACCAATTCGGTGAAACCGAGCTTGATTTTCGAAAAGAAACGGTAGTTATGGGCATTTTAAATGTAACTCCTGATTCGTTTTCCGACGGCGGTAAATATGGGCGAATTGACACTGCGCTGAAGCATGCGGAAGAAATGATCCGGGATGGAGCAAAAATAATTGACGTCGGTGGTGAATCGACACGTCCTGGACATGCGCAGGTATCTTTTGAAGAAGAATTAGAACGTACGGCTCCAGTGATTGAAGCAATTACAAAACAATTAAATTGTGTTGTTTCTATTGATACATATAAGGCGGGAGTGGCGGAGGCGGCTATTCAAGCCGGAGCGCATATTATTAATGATGTTTGGGGGGCGAAGCGTGAACCGAAAATTGCAGAAGTTGCCGCGCGCTATCAAGTCCCAATCATTTTAATGCATAACCGTGAAACGAAAGTGTATGAAGGTTCCTTTATGGACGAAGTGCTCTCTGATCTTGCCAAAAGTATCAAGATTGCAGAAGGAACCGGCGTACTTAAAGAACATATTTGGCTAGACCCTGGGGTGGGTTTTGCAAAAGACACGCAGCAAAATATAGCGGTTATGCAAGGGCTTCAACAAATATCCGATTTAGGGTACCCCGTTTTACTTGGTACTTCGCGAAAGTCAGTTATAGGAAATGTACTAAATCTTCCCGTTTCAGAGAGACTGGAAGGCACGGCTGCAACAATCTGTTATGGAATTGAAAAAGGCAGCCACATCGTACGTGTCCATGATGTGAAAGAAATGGCGCGAACAGTTAGAATGATGGACGTGTTGACAGGGAAATTACGATACGAAGAATAGGAGTGTTTTAAATGGATTATATTCACTTGAATGACATGGAGTTTTACGGTTATCACGGTGCACTTCCCGAAGAAAAGAAGTTAGGGCAACGATTTCGTGTGACGGTTTCGATTGCGACAAGTTTACAAGAGGCGGGAAAAACCGATGACTTAGATAAAACAATTAATTATGCAGAAATTTATGAGCTTTGCAAGATGGTTGTAGAAGGAGATCCAGTCAAACTAATTGAAACTGTAGCTGAGATTATTGCAAGTGCAATTATTGAAAGTTTTCCAGAGAAGGTTTCTGGTGTGCGTGTTGTTCTTGTAAAGCCGGATCCTCCGATTCCTGGACATTATTCATCCGTATCGGTTGATATTACAAGGGGGCGTTTCGTGTGAATGAAGCATTTCTCTCCATAGGGTCTAATATGGGAGACAGGTATGTGCATTTAAAGGGAGCAGTACATGCACTTCATTCTCATGAAAAAGTAGAAGTAGCAGTAGTATCCTCTATATATGAGACTGCACCAGTTGGCTTAGTCGATCAAGCAGATTTTTTGAATTTGGTCATTCGAATTGAAACCAGTTTAGACGCATTGGCACTACTTCATGTATGTCAGCAAATAGAAAGTGAGCAAGGTCGAGTAAGAGATGTCAGATGGGGTCCTCGTACAGTAGATCTAGATATTTTACTTTATAATAATGAAAACATTAATTTGGAGAATTTGATCATTCCACATCCACGGATGCATGAGAGGGGATTTGTTCTTATTCCTCTACTAGAAATCGCACCGAATAGTACGGATCCAGTGACGGAGAAAAAGTATGTAGAAGAAGCAGCTGTTCAAGATGATGGCATAGTGCTTTGGAAAAAGATTGACGGTCTTCTGGACCTCTAAATTGTTGTGCATCTTTTGGCGCACCTACGTTACTTAAAGTGAATCATGTAAGAAGTTCGCAAAGTGTATGAATAAGATTTGATTTAATTATGTAAACTTTGTCGATTATTCAAGGGGGAGCGCTTTGCTAATTATTGAATTAGTGGGGAACTTATATTTTCCTTTTCAAATAGGTAGTTAGGTGGTAAGCTAAAAGTGATTGACTATTAACATTATTAAAAGGGGGATTTAATTACTATGAAGAAAACTAAATTAAGGTTACTCGCTCTTATGACGATAATTGCGTTGTTGTTCCTAGCAGCATGTGGTTCAAGCGATGCTGGTAAAGATGACGCTAAAGAAGAAGATAAGGTTGATTCAACACCAGTTGAAGAAACTGACAAAGAGGAAGAAAAAGAAGAAGAAAAAGAAGAAGAGGCTGCAGATGATTACGGTTACAAGTTCCTAAGTGTTTTAACTGGTGGAGCTCAAGGTACGTATTATCCGCTAGGTGGTTCTTTTGCTGACTTTATTACAAAAGAAACAGGTATTAATACAACAGCTGAAGTTTCACAGGCATCTGCTGCAAACATGGCAGACCTGAAAGACGGACAAGCTGAAATGGCATTTGTTCAAACGGACATCGCATTTTACGCTTCTGAAGGTTTAATGATGTTTGACGGTGAAGTAATTGATGAAGTTTCTGCAATCGGAGCACTTTATCCTGAAACAGTTCAACTTGTAACACTTGAAAAGAATGGCATTACTTCTTTTGAAGACTTAAAAGGTAAGAAAGTTTCTGTTGGAGCACCTGGTTCGGGTACTTTTGCGAACGCAGAGCAACTTCTAGAAATCCACGGATTGACAATGGATGATATTTCTCCACAAATGCTAGACTTTGGAGAGTCTCAAGAAAGTTTGCAATCTGGACAGATTGAAGCGGCATTTATCACTGCTGGTACGCCAACAGGAGCGGTTGAAGGATTGAACGCAGTTGCTAAAGTAGTAATTGTAGGAATCGAAGACGACAAAGCTGAAGCGTTGATTGCAAAGTATCCATACTATGCAAAAGAAGTAATTCCAGCAGGAACTTATGGTTCTGAAACAGAAACAAACGCTGTTTCGGTTGGAGCAATGCTTGTTGTTCAAAACGACCTACCAGAAGAGTTAGTTTACAAAATTACAAAAGCAATTTATGATAATGCATCATCACTAACGCACGATAAAGGGAAATACATTAAGGCTGAAAATGGACTTGATGGAATTGGTATCCCAGTTCACCCGGGTGCACAAAAGTACTTTGACGAAGTTAACTAATTCAACTAGACAGTAAATAAAATAAGCTGATTATAGCTTGGGGCGGTGGAGTGCAATGCTTCAACCGCCCCAACTTTTTTTATTGAAAGGAAGAAGCGAATGAGTAAATATAAAGTCATTACGCTAACTCTTTTAGCAGGTTGCCTTTTAGTTGCACTTTGTTTCGTGCCGATGAAGAGTGTATTTCTTTTTACTGAGACTAGAACGGATAAACCGGATCATTACTACATACCAATGAATAAGACGGATGAGTTCCAAATCAGGTATGTTCACTCCATTCATTTAACAGATGTCATTGAATCTTATTCCGCAACACCAGACGATAAAATTCGTTTGTTATCTATGACCTATGAAAGTCTCGCAATTGGATTGCCTGGCTATGCAAGTGAAGGAGAAACATTTACTTTTAACAATGGCGTGTACACGCTTACATATAATGACAAAATATTGGACTCCTTTACAATGTTAATAGGAAATGTTGATGCGGATCTAGCTTTTCATTATAATGAAAAAGAAATTGACTTGAAAGAACGATTAACAAAAGGGAAGTCTTATAGATTTTCTGTTTCGAAACTATCTATCTATGAAATGGTGAAGGAGGTAAATATATATGGCGAAAGATAAAGGGCAAAGAGAAGATGAGTCTCTAAAGTTAGAAAGTGAAGGTCTGGAGACAATATCATCAGAAGAGAAGGATGCGATTCTTCGGAAGTACGATCCGGAATCGAATACACGTGACATTGGTTCAATCATGAAAAAAGTTGTGTTTATTGGTTTGCTTTCATTTTCTTTATTCCAATTGTATACTGCAATTTTTGGTCAATATACGGCTTATGTTCAACGATCGATTCACTTGGGGTTTGCATTATCCCTAATATTCATCCTGTTTCCAGCTAAGAAAAAGAAAGGTATTCCAAAGAGGAATAGTATTCCATTTTATGACGTTATCTTATCGTTGCTTTCTATAGGGGTTGGCTTATATTGGCCACTCAAAATTAACGAGCTCGTGCTTCGTCTCGGCAGGGTAACCGAATTGGACTTAATTGTAGGTGTCCTTGCAATTATCCTCACATTAGAGGCGGCAAGACGTGCGGTTGGAATGCCAATCACACTTATATCTTCCATATTTTTAGTTTACGCATTTTTTGGACCTTACTTCCCAGGATTCTTTGGCCATCGCGGACAAGATTTAGAAAGTATTGTGCATCTTATGTTTTATACGACGGACGGCATATTAGGAACACCGATTAGTGTTTCTGCAACGTTCATCTTCGTGTTTCTACTATTTGGAGCGTTTCTTGTTAAAACGGGTGTCGGGAGTTACTTTAACGAATTAGCTGTTGTTTTGGCAGGACGTTTAGTAGGGGGTCCTGCAAAGGTTGCTATATTCTCAAGTGCTTTACAAGGAACGATTTCAGGAAGTTCGGTAGCAAACGTTGTAAGTTCAGGTTCGTATACGATTCCTATGATGAAAAAACTTGGCTACCGAAAAGAGTTTGCTGGCGGAGTTGAAGCGGCATCGTCTACAGGCGGCCAGCTAATGCCGCCTATTATGGGTGCGGCTGCATTCCTAATGGTCGAGTTTATCGGTGGAATCACGTACTGGGAAATTGCAAAAGCTGCTGCTATTCCGGCAGGACTTTATTTCACGGGTATTTGGATCATGACGCACTTTGAAGCGAAGCGTGTTGGCTTAAAAGGCATGACGGAAGATCAGATACCGAACCGAAAAGAAACGTTTAAAAGGTTATACTTATTACTTCCGATTTTAGGGATTATTTTATTCTTACTATCCGGGGTGCCAACAATGCAAGCGGCACTATACGGTATCTTACTGACAATCTTAGTCAGCGCGTTTGATAAAAAAACGCGACTTAATTTTAGAGATGTAATTGACGCACTTGTTGACGGTGCTCGTACAGCATTAGCGGTTGCTGCTGCAACTGCGTGTGCGGGTATTATAGTAGGAGTTGTATTGAAAACCGGTCTAGGTTTAAGTCTCGCAAACGGACTCATTTCTGCTGCGGGCGGAAACATCTTATTGACTTTATTCTTTACAATGATTGCTTCGATTGTTTTAGGCATGGGATCACCTACAACAGCAAACTATGTAATTACATCAACAATTGCAGCACCAGCAATTATTACGCTGTTAATGATGGATTTTGCTCCGGGATCACCGGTTCCATTAGTAGTAGCATTATCTGCTCATTTATTCGTGTTCTACTTTGGGATTGTTGCGGACATTACACCGCCAGTTGCACTCGCAGCTTTTGCTGCATCCGGCTTATCTGGTGGGGATCCTATTAAGACAGGATTTACAGCATCTAAACTCGCAATCGCTGCGTTTATCATTCCATATATGTTTGTTTTCAACCCTGCACTTCTAATGATGGGGGCTCCTGTTACCGAAATTGTTTGGGTCGTTTTCACAGCAGTGACCGGAATGATTGCTATTGGAGCGGGCATGGTAGGGTTCTGGTATCGTAAGTGTAACTGGATTGAACGTCTGGTAGCTTTAGCTACAGGATTGCTTTTAATTACTCCTGAAACATCGACAGATATAATTGGTTTAGCTCTGTTTGTTGCAATGCTAATCCTCCAATATCTAACGCGTGATAAAGATGATGAGGAAGTTGTCGTAGCTTAATCAATTTTGAAATCCTCTCCGTTAGACCAGCGGAGGGGTTTTATTATTTCTTAGAGTGTTTTAGGTACCGAGAGTGGGGCTATGAAAATTCTGTAGCCATCAAACCCGAATCAAAAACTAGGCGCACTTACGCCAAGTCGTAATAGGTTATTAGAAAGGAGATTGTAAGAATGCGGAATAGAAACACTTTATTTTTTTTCTGCCTTATCGTATTCTTTGTTATTATATTTCTAATGAAAGCTAACAAGGAAGGCGAACTTGAAAGTGGACTGATTAACTTGTTGTTCTCTTCATTCAATTGAAAATCCTCAGCCCTATATGGCGCGAGGTGAAGGAGTGCATGTCTTGTTCAGCAATCGATTGAGCTTTCGTGGGATGAAGAGAAGCGCAAGAAATCATATAGTGCATTAAGGTAGAATTACAAGCAATTTTCGAGAAGAAACACGTATAGTGTGTTCAGGCAACGTAAATTGTGTACAATAGGTATATAAAAATCATTAGCGAGCTTTATTACAATGAAGGAGTGAAAGAAATGTCCCATCTCGATGAATTAAACGATCAACTTCTGGTGAGGCGCCAGAAGATGTTGGATATAAGGGAAAGTGGAATCGATCCATTCGGTTCAAGATTTGAACGAACGCATTTATCTGGTGATATCGTCAAGAAATATAGTGAGTTTTCTAAAGAAGAACTCGAAGAGTCTTCGCATAAAGTTAAAATTGCTGGACGTATTATGACTAAACGAGGTAAAGGGAAGGCTGGATTTGCTCACATTCAAGATCTTGAAGGCCAAATTCAGCTTTACATAAGAAAAGATGCAATTGGTGACGAGGCTTATCATCTATTCACAAGTGCGGATTTAGGAGACATTGTTGGGGTTACAGGTGAAGTATTTAAAACGAATGTCGGCGAGCTTTCCGTTAAAGTGGAAGAATTCACCTTCCTTACAAAAGCACTTCGTCCATTACCAGAAAAGTTTCATGGATTAAAAGATATCGAACAACGTTACCGCCAACGGTATTTGGATTTGATAGCAACAGAAGGAAGTAAAGAAACGTTTATATTAAGAAGTAAGATTATCCAATCTATGCGACGTTACCTAGATAACCAAGGATTCCTTGAAGTGGAAACGCCGATGCTGCATGCAATAGCGGGCGGTGCGTCAGCACGTCCATTCATAACACACCACAATGCATTAGATATGCAACTTTATATGCGCATTGCAATTGAACTACATTTGAAGCGTCTAATTGTTGGTGGACTAGAGAAAGTATATGAAATTGGTCGCGTATTCCGTAACGAAGGAACGTCAACGCGACATAACCCTGAGTTTACGATGATTGAATTGTACGAAGCCTATGCAGATTACAATGACATAATGAATCTAACTGAAAATCTAGTTGCACATATTGCACAAGATGTGCTCGGAACAACCCAAGTAACTTACGGTGACGACATCATCGACTTGGCTCCGGGTTGGAAACGACTTCACATGGTTGATGCAATAAAAGACTTTACTGGCGTCGACTTTTGGAAAGAGATGACTAAAGAAGAGGCACATGCACTTGCAAAAGAACATGGCGTAGAAGTAACAAACATGATGGAGGTTGGTCATGTATTAAACGAATTCTTTGAACAAAAAGTTGAAGAGGAACTCGTTCAGCCAACATTTATCTTTGGACATCCTGTAGAAATCTCTCCACTTGCGAAAAAAAATCCGGAAGACGATCGCTTTACAGATCGTTTCGAGTTGTTTATTGTGCGTCGCGAACACGCGAATGCATTCACAGAATTGAACGATCCAATTGATCAACGTGAACGTTTCGAAGCGCAACTTGTTGAAAAAGAGCAAGGGAACGATGAAGCGCATGATATGGATAATGACTTTATTGAAGCATTAGAGTATGGATTACCTCCTACTGGCGGACTCGGAATCGGTATTGATCGTCTTGTTATGTTGTTAACAAACGCGCAATCAATTCGAGATATCCTGTTGTTTCCACAAATGAGACCAAAAGAATAATTAAATTAAACCCCGTTCGAGGCCGACAATACAGGCTTTGGGTGGGGTTTTATATATTAAATGAAAAGAATTTGAAATTAGAGTTGCAATTTGAAGTAGGGGATGATATATTTAAACACGTTGCTCTTGCGACATTGAAAACAACTTAAAAAAAGAAATTTAAATTAGTTGTTGACATCGTGAACGTAACTTGATATGATATAAGAGTTGCTGTTGAAACAACAGATTCAACCGAAATTAAATAGTTGAGTTAATCTCTTCTATATATAAGTTGAAGAAACAGCACGAAACAATCGTATTTAAATGAACCTTGAAAACTGAACAGCAAAACGTCAAGAAATACACGCAAGAGTATTTATACTCAAGCGAAAAACGAACCTTCGGGTTCAAAGTCAGCAAGAAATGAGCAATCATTTTCTTCTGTAATAACTGCTGGCGGTCGAGACGTAGTGAAGTGCTAGGAAACGAGTGAGAGAAGAAGGGAGTGTACTTTTGAGTACATGACCGACTGATTGAACGAAGTTGACGACGCAATTCGCTATGTATCGGACGTCAGATATTATGGAGAGTTTGATCCTGGCTCAGGACGAACGCTGGCGGCATGCCTAATACATGCAAGTCGAGCGAAACTTACAGGAGCTTGCTCCTGTAAGTTTAGCGGCGGACGGGTGAGTAACACGTGGGCAACCTGCCCTGCAGATGGGGATAACTCCGGGAAACCGGGGCTAATACCGAATAATCAGTGCGTCCGCATGGACGTACTCTGAAAGACGGTTTCG
>NZ_JBTLRN010000018.1:0-68680 GCF_054482775.1 Sporosarcina sp. CAU 1771
TTTTGTTTAAAATTCATAAGTGAGTCCTCCTGGTATCTAAATTAGGGGTCATTTCTTCGTCGAGAAACTGACACCCCGCATCATACCAAGAGGGCTTTTTTTGTTCAAGCCCCTAAAAAACTTCTAACAGGAATGCTCCTTTATTAAATTTCTAAATTTGCTTTAAAGGTTGGTAAATGAAGTACATCGAAAGGTTTCAAGTAGAAAAACTTCCGATGTATCACAAATCAGTTCATCTTTGCAAACGCTACTAAGTGTCCCTTATCGCAAGATTGAAAGCCGTTTTTTTCGTAAAAGTGTCGCACATCAGGAGCTTCCTCTGTCATTAAAATCTTTTGCCGAACACTCTTATATTTATTCAAAACCTGTTGGATCAATTGAGTAGCAATTCCTTGATTTTGATGAGATTTCAACACAAGTATATCTTGAATATAGATAATCGTTAATCCATCACCAACTACACGAATTAATCCAACTAACTCTTCGGTGTTCCAAACGGATATAACTTCTAAAGAATGTTCGAGTGCCTTTTGAAGTTCTTCTACATTATCTGTATAAGCGTACCAACCTACGTCGTTATATAATTTCTCTAACTGTTCCTTACTTATCTTTTTATTCGTATCAAAGTTTATGTTCATTCATTTTTCCTCCTCAAAATAGGTTTAATTTGAAGAGTTCATCCATAGTTTATCCACTGTCTTATACCTCCTTAAAAAGTTAGTTATGTAATATATAATCAAAAGTGAGGTTTCACTGAATTAGTACAACAACTCCAAACCATCCAACTAGTAGTAGAACTGGCACGATCAATAATATCGATAACCTAACTCTATTTTTCCTTAGCGAAAAAGCTGAACCAAGATAAAAGAAAGGAAAGATTAATCCCCACCAACTAAACAGTGGTGTAGCGGCTAAGTAAAGTGAAAAAGGGATGAATAGCAAGAAAGAAAAAACGAGAAACAAAGGTTTCCTCATACTTATAGCGACAAATGATAAGACAATTGAAGCAAGTATAAAAGGCCAAAAAAGTAGATACATAGGTCATCCTCCTTTTAGTAAACACCGGGATTTAATTAATGCTTTCCCAACCAAGTGGAACGATTTTAGTACAATTATTTAGCCACTGTCAGTTTGCTGATGAACTCTTCAAAAGTGTCAGCAAGTACATGAAAGTTGTTTCCGTCACCGTCATCTGGTTCAACGTAGGCTACATTTGGAATTTCACGATTTTCATAGTTAAATCCTACCCATGCGTGGCCACTTCCTGAAAATAAGACAAGCTCTTCGGGAAGATCCCATTCTCCTATGAAAGAATCGCTTACTAACAATCCTTCCTCATTCGCCCCCATGATTTCTTCAACCATAATGAATGGATCTCCGCTCTCAATTGCAAATTCAACGGGAAAAGCTTGAAATGAATCTTTGACAACTCCTCCATTTGCACTCTTCAATAATTGAATGAAATCGGCCGGTAATTTTCTGCCAAGCGTTTGTTCGACATATGTGATTTCTTCGTCTGTGGCTGGTTTGTTCATTGTTTCGTTTGAAAATAAGTGTTGCATAGTATTGCTCCTCTATAAGTTTAGTTGGCGAATTTACGTGATTTGAGCGCAATCGATTGTACTCCAATCAGCACCCAATAATTTAACTAAGAAATGAAGGTACTTAACTTAGTTCTTCCGATACAATGAATAATTACAATCAAATCTATTTCGGCTTACACTCAAAAGAATAAACACTCGTGAAATTATTATGGATTTCTAATATGGCTTCTCCGCCAATTTCATAGCAACTAGTACTCAATAAATTTATTTCTTTCGTATTGAAATAACTAGAGCTATGCGTTAAAAAAGATACTGCAAATAAAGCGATGACGAAAAGCGATAAAACAGCTTTAAAGTACTTATTTTTAAAGATACCTATTTTTATCCCCTCCTTCATTTCAATCGAGCGAATCTATTCCTTTACTTGAATACGTTTAAAAGGAAGATTAGTTCCAATTATTTTAAAAAATGGTCAATATACGTAATCTGGACGAAATCGTCTATACTGCAATCGCGCCCAAATCTGGAATAGGGTTAAACTCGTTAATCTGCGTTGCAGCCGGACGCGTTCTGGAGGGCAAGCGGTGGACCAACCCGTTCGCTTTAGCAAGAGCTATGCTCATAACGCTGCGCTTTTATTCGCAAAAGCCGTTCTTCGTGACGGCTTTCGCTGGTTGTTTCACCTGTCTTGCTGATCCTCCCAGAGTCGCCGGCTTCCACTCCGATTAACTAGGTGTCCGCATAAAATACTTGTGACACAATCGCACCCATTTCTTGAACAAGAGAAGTTCGTATCCCTAAATTCGATTGCCCTCAAATTCATGCCATTTAACTTTTTACCGATCCAATCGACTCTTGTATGGTATGGTTAGAGCACTTTACCTTTTTAGCACAAGGCAACTTTAGAATTTTGTTTTCTCTAATAAACTCTCAAGTTGCGATAAATAGCTCGTTTCAGCGTAAAGCGTTAGATAGGACTTCTTTCCGTTAAGGTAAACTATATAATAGACTTAATAGGAGTGATTCGGGATGAATAAAGAATTGATTGAAATGATGGGTAAAATGATGGAACAAATGAATGAAATGCAGTCAGAAGTGAAGAACGGTTTTTCAGCAGTCAATGAACGAATTGATGGGTTGGATTCAAAGGTTGATACAGGGTTCAATTTTATGAAAGAAATGCTTTACGGCATCGGCAATTAGTTTGAACTGGGTACTGAACAAAAAGATGCAAGCATTGACGAGATAAAACAGGATCTAAAATTTGTTACTCATAAACTTAACAGCGTTGAAAAAGATGTGTTCAATTTAGGTGGTAGACAGTAATCAATCAATCAAGACACCCTCTACGGGTGTTTTTTTTACGTCATTTATATATTGAATGTCTGGCCCTGTTAAAGTAAAGTACTTGTTCTGTTATAGCGCCCGATAGTCTAGCAAGTTTTAGGTTTCTGATATTCCAAATCTACTAGAGGTTTCCCTTCAGGATCAACCATAACAGTCATTCCCAGACCGTACGACATATATAGAACACCTGTCTCGTTATCTCTAATAATTTGAAAGACTTCAATCTTTCCTTGCTTTTCAATAACTTCAAAACGTTTATCAGTCATTATTTCATCCTCCTAATTCAATTATTTGGCCCTTATCAGGAAAAGATCATCTTCCACAACTACGCCCGTTTGAAGCACAAATCCTATGCAAGAAATGCATCCGTTAAATTAACCATAGCTAGTAAACTATCTCAAGGACTCAAACCATATGCCAGATTAAAAATACTAAATAAAATAAATAATACTATTACACTAAGCAATATGGCTATTATAAAATAAGTCCATCGTTTTTTTTCCACCGGCTTTATTTTTTGAATTATTGCGTATAAAAAAAGAATCGCGATTGGAATGATAAAAGCAAAACTAAACCCGAATGCCCAATTCCTATTCACGTCCCAGCCCTCTGGTATGACAGGTCCGTCATACATATTGTATTTCTCGTGAATACGATGATAACCATAGATGAATACGAAAGTAATAATAAGATAATAGAATGTTACCAATGCTTTCACCCATTTATTATACAGAGCTTTTCCACTGAACACTAAGGACATAACAAGCAATAAAATGATAATAACTACAAGGAAAATGGTTAACCCTCCAATCCTTTCAAACAATTTTAATTACTGTTTTTTTACGCAAAATGGCCCGTTTACGTGATCTGGTCGCAATCGTTTATACTGCAATCGCGCCCGTTAGTTCAAGAAGGAAACTACCTAATAGACACAACATTACCTTCTGCATCAACACCACGGAAAATAAAATTTCCAACTTCAAAATTAGGAATTAAGGCATAATGTGCCGCAACACCATTTTTAACATCCTTTTCTGCAAATATTGTTGATTGTTCTTCTACTTCTTTTAATGACAAATCTTTTTCTTCTAAATTTGTTTCATTACTAATGATAACTTTTACAATGTCATCATCAAGAACTTCTGCCGCAAAGAGTGTATAGTAGATTTCACCTTCCTGATAAGTTGCCGACCAAGTTATATTCATCTTTTTATCTAATGTTTCAGTATCTATCCCACTCGATATGATAGGACGGTATAGAAACCAAAATTTATTTTCTATAAGTTTGATATATTTATTTTGACCTGTATCCCAAACAACAACCTTTTTGTTTTTAATATCCCTTTCAAAGACTACAACCCCATCTTCATTCGGAAATGTATCTCTAATTGCAGAACGCTCTGTCCAATAATATCCTCCCAAGAAGGAAGGTCCGAAATAAATTATTATCATTAGTAGTATTAAGATAAAAAAATAGCGTTTTTTAAAAAAGACCTTTCCTTTCATTCTTTCTTCACCTCCACACGCTAATGTTAGTACCAATTTAGTTCCCGTTATATACTTTCACTTTTCTTATTCAACTAACTTCTGCCCTTTAGTTGAATAAGAAAAAATAGCCGTCTAAGCAGCTCAACGATATTCAAGTAAAGCCCCCGTTAACAGAAAATCTCCTTAGTTTCATTAATCCTCTTTAATTGTAGAATAAATTAACTCTCCAGTTTCAGAAAATCCCGTAATATTTACGGGCATCACTGACTCACCTTCTGTTCTTACATAGAAAAAACGAAATTCTTCAGTACTAATGATTACAGCATCTTCCAAAAATTCTTTCTTTGTTTCAACTTCTATTCTTTTTATTGAAGGATTGTTAATTTGACCAAAGTGGTATGATATATCTCTCCCGCTCGAAGCCAGAGTCCAATTAAATTCGTCCTGCAAAGGGGGATAATCAGATGAAGCCAATGTACCTTCTTTTCCAAGGTCATCTTTTAACACCCAAAATCCTAACCAGTTTTGCCCCAATCGACCAAGCATAATTGAATGAGTATTTCTAAAAATAGTTAACCATTCCCCACCTATTTGTCTCACTAAATAGACTTCCTCTGTTGCTGAAGACCAACCTTCTGTAATTTTAAATACACCCTCTTTAGTCGGGAGTTGTTTGTGATTATATATTAGAAATATAGTTAAAAGTACTGATGTTATTGCTATACCAATAAATAACTTTCTCATTACTTTCCCCCTTTGTTCTTAAAGTATTTGGCCTGATTGTAATACGATCCTTATTCATTTAACGCCCGATAGCTTAATATCTTACCACTTCTTTTTTTCTTTTTCGCCAATTCATAAATGCTACTAGCTCCCCAATTATTAATCCGAATAAAATTGCGAAATTAGCAGTTTTATAATCTGGTTTTTCAAATATAAGTCCAGCAATAAAAAATCCGATTAGAAGAAATATAAATACAGATATAAATCTTTTCACTCTTTTCTTTAGATATTCCATCTGAATAAACTACCTCCTACTAACAATTTTCTATTTATATTCTCGTAGAAAAAAATGGCCCTATTCTTGCACAATGCTGTTCGATTAAAGCAGCGGTTTGCTTTATTATCGAAAAATTATTCATTCAACTCTATTTGAGGATTTTTAGTCAACAATAGATCAATAAATTCCGCTTCATCTTTAGGTGACAGTAACATTTCACCATATGTACCATAATGCACTACCAACCTATCCATTGATAAAGATGGTGTTGCCAATAAACTTCTTCTTTTACTAATGCGATTGATATCATGTATTTTCACTATCCATTTAAAAGAGCCGTTTTTAATTTGAATGGTCTCGTTTTCAATTTGATAACCTGTGCCAAACCATATCCAGATTAGGAATCCAATAGCTAGTAAACTAAGTAATCCCCATAAAAGATTAAAAAAAGTAAATGAAAAGGTAAGAAGGATACTTATTAAAAGAATCAGGATTGTGCCCCAGACAGCTATAAAGTAAAAACTATCCCTTTTTGATGCAAAAAAGATTGTTACCACCTGCTTTCTTCAACAACATACAATAACTATATTTTCCCGCTTGGAAATTACTCCCTGATTTGTATACGTATGAATACCTTTTTAGTTTCATTCGATAGCATTGCCTCGCTTGATACCTCATCCTTTATTTATAAAATACCTGTGAAACAATCAAGACATATGCCCTTCCTACTGTTTTTCTACAATTAATCTGCCCTTTTTTCCAGCTACATTTAATGTATACTCTTCCCCGTTTTTCATTCGAATAATGATTTCTTCCTCCGAATAAAGTTCATCAACATAAATAAATAGATAGCCCTCTTCTTCGATAAAAACAAATTCTTCAAGGTCGCCTTTGTGCAATTCTAATAAACTATAACCAGCTTTTGAGTAATTAAAGATGGCTATGGCAAGTGCTTGATCAATCGTTAACGCAAAGGCAGTGAGTTCACCTTCTATCCATTCATCGATTTTCGTAATTTCTGCGAGATCTTTATTTAAGGAATAAGGACTTTCATAATACGATTGGATTTCACGCCAAAGTTCATGCTGCGATGGATAGTCAAGATTTGACCAATATCCTATTTCTGTTACTTCGTCTTTTTCGACGCGCAAGGTGACGCCGATTGTAGGCGACTCTATATCGTTGACATCGAAATCACCAACCGTATATCCGGCTTCATAATGTTCCGGTACGATTTTGAATTCCTTATCTGGGTAGTTTTCATCAAGAAAGTGACGAACTGTTTCATATGCTTCAGAATGCTTATTCATTTTCAACGTAGGAAAATAGAGATTGTATCCAATAAATGCCAGGACAAGGATGCTTGTTACCGCAATTGCCACCCTTTTTCTTTTTTTGAAAATAAACCATAGAATTGCGTTCGCGACAACTACTGCAACGCCGATTCCAGTGAAGTAAATAAGTTCGCTAGGATTCATCGTGTTCCCCCAACCTATATTTTAATTTTAGAAAAATATGTAATCTTAAAGTATAATTTTACCACATTTTTGATTTGACTATCTATTCTGATTCCGATACACTTCTGGTAAGACCAATAAATCTTTCGGTCATACCAATTTAGTTGTTCGTTTACGATTTTTCGAAGTACAAACTTAGGGGGAATACGAATGAATAAGAAGTATGTTAAAGAGTTCGTTACATATCCAGATATCGCAATTATGCTCGTGCTATTTATTCCACTTATGATCTACACGGCACTAAACACGCTTCACATTGGCACGTGGATTGCTTTTATTATTGGAATGGTTGCTTATGCGCTTAGTGAGTATATGGTTCACAGATTTTTATTTCACATGAAGACGCCAACCAATCCCTTCTTACTGAAAACGATTAAACGTCTACACTTCGACCATCATTCAGATCCTGATAATTTGAAGTTGTTATTTCTACCTCTTTGGTTCAGTGTTCCAAATGGGTTAATCGCAGCATTCATCTTTTATTTAATCACAGGTTCGACGGCGCTTACGATTTCATTTGTTGCTGGATTAATCCTTTATTTCTTGTATTATGAATGGAAGCATTACATTGCGCATAAACCGATACAACCTCGTACGAAAATGGGGAAAAAGATTAAGAAAGCCCATTTATGGCATCACTTTAAAAATGAAAACTATTGGTTTGGTGTCACCCATACATCGATTGATAAAACGTTTGGTACGTATAAAGATCAGAAATCGGTCGATAAAAGTGAAACTGCTAGGAATTTAGAAGAACGTGCTTAAAAAGGAGATTGTGTAATGAATCGAACTGCGACTGTTGAAAAAGAGATGATTAAAGCGATCCTTCAAGGTGACTATCCAGCTGGGAGTCCGATTCAAACCGAAAGAGAATTGGCGGCGACATTTCAGCTCGGGCGTCCTGCGATTCGAGAAGTTTTGCAACGTTTAAGTCACGGGGGGTGGCTGACGTTAAGAAAAGGCCAACCCGCACTAGTAAACGAGTATTGGCACGGAGGAAATATTACGACGATTGTTGATATTATCCATTATTTTGATGAAGTTCCTGATGCATTTGTACTTTATTTTTTAGAAATGCGCATCGCATTGACACCCCAATATATTAAAAAAGCAATCCAGTTGAATCATCCTAAAGTGGTTGGAATCCTTTCCGGGATGGATGAATTGGCCGATACGAAGGAAGCTTTTGCGTTATTCGACTGGAAGATCCAAAAAGAGCTCGCTCAATTATCAGTCAATCCAATTTTTTCGTTGGTGCTCAATAGCTTCGAGCCCGCTTATGTCAAAATGGCAATGAATTATTTCGACTCGACTTTTCGACGCGAAGCTTCATTAAGTTACTACAAGAAATTGATGGTTGTTGCGTTAAAAGGCGATTATTTACAGGCAGAGGAACTCGTACGCTCAATGATGGAGAAGAGTTATGTCTTATGGGAAAGCCAACTATCCCCTGATGTGAAAATAGGTGTGAAATTTAGTTTGGGTGAGATGTAATTTAATCGGAAGATGTGAAAAATCCACTTAGGACAATTTAAGTTGTCTTTAAGTGGATTTTTTTGTTTGCGTTAGTTTGTGGGACTGGTGATTGCTTCGGGATGTGTGGGCGAATTTGGGATGTACGCGCTATTCTTTGGAATGTCAGCGCAATGAGGAATAATGTCCGGGCAATTGATTGCAATGTACGCGCAAATTTGAGATGTACGCGCTATTCCTTTGAATGTCAGCCCAATATCGAGTTATCTCCGGGCAATTGATTGGGTTGTCCGCGCAAATTTGAGGTGTACGCGCAATACCTTGGAATGTCCGCGCAACCTTGAGTTATCTCCGGGCAATTGATTGGGTTGTCCGCGCAAATTTGAGATGTACGCGCAATTCCTTGGATTGTCAGCGCAATATCGAGTTATCTCCGGGCAATTGATTGGTTTGTCCGCGCAAATTTGAGATGTACGCGCAATACCATGGAATGTCAGCGCAAATTTGAGTTGTACGCGCAATTCCCTGGAATGTCAGCGCAATATCGAGTTATCTCCGGGCAATTGATTGCAATGTACGCGCAAATTTGAGATGTACGCGCTATTCCTTTGAATGTCAGCCCAATATCGAGTTATCTCCGCGCAATTGATTGGGTTGTCCGCGCAAATTTGAGATGTACGCGCAATTCCTTTGAATGTCCGCGCAATCAGGAGTAACCTCCGCGCAATTGATTGGGTTGTACGCGCAAATTTGAGATGTACGCAGATTTATTGGTCACGAAAAAAAGCATCCCCATTAGGAGGATGCTTTCAGGCTAATCAATATGTAGAAGCCGCATTTGCCGTACGTTTTTAGAAAGTTTTAAACCACCACTCCTCAAAGTGGGTGTTCGCAGAAACCTTCCTGTCTGTCCTCATTGTTCCTAAGAAGAACAAGGCATGCCATTTCGGTTCCGATGATAAAACTCCCTTTTACAGCTTAAAGGTTAAAACTTAATAGATATACGAACAATGCAGCTTGTATATAGTACTATACAGGATAGGTTGAATGATATCAATGGAAATTTATTACTAATCGAAGATAACCTTTAGCCATTATTCGATCTAAATCGACTTAAGAAGTCCTTCAAACGGTCACTTTCCGGATTCTCAATAATTTCAGATGGCGTACCATCTGCCTCGATTACACCTTCATTCAGAAATAGGACGCGGTCTGCAATATCAAGCGCAAAATCCATTTCATGCGTGACTAAAATCATTGCCATTTCGCCTTCTTTTGCTAAATCGCGAATGACTTCAAGCACTTCACCGACGAGTTCCGGATCCAGTGCAGAAGTTACTTCATCGAATAGCATAATTTTCGGACGCATTACTAATGCTCTTGCCATTGCAACACGTTGCTTTTGCCCGCCCGATAACTGATTCGGGTAATGATCCACTTTATCCCCAAGACCTACTTTTTCTAACATTTCTAATGAACGCTTTTTTGCCGACTCTTTACTTTCTTTCTTCACGTTAATCGGCGCGGTCATACAATTTTGCAAAATGGTCATATGAGGAAACAAATTAAAGTGCTGAAATACCATACCGATATCTCCACGAACGTCTTGCAAATACTTTTCATTTGCTGGAACGAGTCCTTTTTCAGTTTCCATATGCCATAAATTCTTGCCATTTACTTCAATTGTTCCCGCCGTTGGATTTTCCAACGTCATGAGCAACCGAATAATTGTCGTTTTACCCGATCCACTTGGTCCAATTAGCGCTATTTTTTCTGCAGCACCAATATCCAAATCAATCCCCTTTAATACTTCAACCTCGCCAAAGGATTTTTGTACATTTCGGTACTTTGCAATTGGTTCTCCCATATCAACTCTGCTCCTTATGATTCGGTCACATATTTTTTTTCAAAACGTCTATTAAATTTCACTTCTAGTTTCTTAATTAATAAAGCAGATGGATAACTTAAAATTAAGAAGAAGATCGCGACAACGGTCAACGGTTCTACATATTTGTAGTATTGCGCTCCGTAATCATTCGCCAAATGCAACATTCCAACGACACCAATTGTCGACGCTAATGGTACCTCTTTGAACATAATAATTAAATAGTTTCCTAGCATCGGAATTGTAGGAGGAATCGCTTGAGGCAAAATTATTTTTAACCATTTACTTCTTGTCGATAAATTGAGTGCGGTTGCCGCTTCCCATTGTCCTTTATCAACAGATTCGATACCCGAACGATACACTTCAGAAAGGTACGTGCTGAAATGAACGCCTAGTCCTATAATCGTAGCTGTAAATGGGTCGAGTGCAACCCCTACAACTGGAACCATAGGCCATGCATAATATATGAAAAACAATTGCACGAGCGGTGGTGTCGACCTGATAAACTCTGCAGTCCACTTAGCGATCCATCTAAACGCCTTTGAAGGAATTTTATCCATTAGTAACCAAGAAAATCCGAAGACGACTGCAAACAGATAGCAGGCAATTGTCATGCCAAGTGTAATCCACATCCCTTTAAAGATAATAGGAATGACATCAATAAATACTTCCCAACTCCAAGTCATCCTACAGCAACACCTTTCTTAGACACTTTTTCCATTTTACGCGTAAATGAGATTAACGGGAGTGCCAAGATGAAGTAAAAGACAAGGACGACTAAATAAACGAGCGGTGCTTCTGCCAGATGTGTGCTTCGATAAATATCGCCGTAATATAAAATGTCCGTAAGGCCGATAAGCGAAACTAAAGAAGTCGCCTTTAAAATCTGAATTAAGTAATTTCCATACTCCGGAAGCATCATCCGGACTGCTTGAGGTAAAATTACAACACGCATCCTTTGTAACTTCGACATATTCAATGCGATTGACGCTTCGGTTTGTCCTGGAGCAACTGCTGCGATTGAACTGCGCACAATTTCAGACATGTAAGCACCATAGTTTAATGAAATCGCGAGAACACCTGCCCAAATATCACTTCCTAAATGGATGTTAAACAACCCCGGCAACGCGTATGAAAACCAAAATAATTGAACGATTAATGAAGTTCCTCGAAATATTTCTACGTAAAATCCTGTGAATTTAGTTAGAAGTAGATTGCTAGAAGATCTTGAAAGTCCCGCAACAAATGCGATTATCGTAGAAAATATAATTGAAAAGATTAAAACAATTAGTGTAACTTTAATCCCTTTAAGTAAAACAAGTGATATTTCTAGTGTACTGCCCATACATACAACCCCATCTTTGCTTAGTCAAAGTAAGAAAAGGTCAAGCCTAAAAAGGATTGACCTCTCAAATGCAATTAGTAATTTTCACCGCTACAAACACTTGCAGTTGTCAAATCGGTATCTACTAAATTCATTTCTGCGCTAAAACCAGATGGTTCGATCAGCTCAGCAATTTTACCTTCTTCTTTTAATTTAGTTAGTTCTTCGTTATACGCATTTCTTAGCTCTTCACTATCTGTACGAAACGCTGCAGCACCATAGCTTGGCACGCCTTCAATTTCTGGCTGTACGAAGCCTTCTACAAATTCAATTTTGTCAGCATTTGCAGATTCTAACGCCATTTTAATCGTCATTTCAGTTCCTGTTGTTGCATGTGCTCTACCAGATTCTACAGCAGAGAACGATGCAGGAATATCTGGGACTCTAACAATTTGGCTATCATCGACGCCTTCACGTTGTAGGAAATCGATTTCCGTAGCCCCACTCATTACAGCAACTTTAATTTCTGGATTGTCCGCAATATCTTTGTAACTCATTAGATTTTCAGGATTGCCAGTTGTTACGATTAGCCCTTCGCCATACTTGATCTCAGGCTCACCAAATGCAACGTTTTCACAACGATTTGGCGTAATTGCCATACCAGCTGTTACCAAATCAAATTTCCCAGCATTTAACCCTGGAATTAGGTTACCGAAATCAGACAGTTGACCTTTAACTTCATCAATCCCTAAATTCCCTAATACTTTTTTGGCGATTTCAACAGCAGCGCCTTTTAATTCACCATCTTCTTCATATGCATACGGTTTCTCATTTGCAAAACCGACAGTTACTGTCCCTTTTTCTCTCAGTTCTTCTAAAATACTCGTCTCTTCAGATGCTTTATCATTGCCGCAAGCCGCTACGATTAGCAACACTGCAACTAGCATCAGACCCATTGAAGCTTTCTTCATGTTGTGTTTATCCCCCTCTTAATTTCCACACAAGCAATTTGTGTATGGTTAAAAACCTAACATAGCTAAATTTAAACTTCAAATCGTTTTGCCATAAATTCATACGTTTCACAAAAAGTCAAGGTGCTTTTAACCTACGTCACGAAGGCGCTCAGAGCAATTTCAAAAATAAAAAAAATTTATTTTATTTTTTTCGAGAATTACTGGAAATTCAGGTTTTAAACTTCTTTTATTTTTATAAGTTGAATTAAATTGCGCCGAGATAATAAATCATATAAACATCATATAAATACTTTAAATATTGGTTTGTATCAATAATGTGATACGAAAAAATTCGCCTCTAAATATAAAAACAGTGGCTTTCCCGTTTTATTTTCCAGTTAATAAACATCAATAAAACAGTTTTTCACTGTGTCTAATTCGTGAAACACAGTTTTTTTGTAGTGAATCAACTTAAATTAAGAATGGCTTTCTTTAAATTTCTCCACCTACACATTACATTTTTACAGATATAGTACTAATCATCTAATACAAGCGATCGATCATATATGACCTATTCTTTCTTGTATAAAATTCTTTGTTAGAATAACGATAACGTAATTTCAAGTTTGTAGAATGCATTTGTATGTGACACTGTGAAACCGCCTTCACCAAACGTTTCTTAATAAAAATAAAAACACCTACTCCTCAAAGTAGGTGCCGCAGAAACTATTCATTTCGTCCTCATTGTTTACAATAAAACAAGTGTGGCTTATTAATTTGAATAATAAAATATCCCTTTCCGATTTAAAGGTTATAACTAAATAATGATTTCATCAAAAGAAAAGGCAACTCGTCGGACTAGACGTTTCTTATTCCACAGTTACACTTTTCGCTAAATTTCTCGGTTTGTCGATATCCAAATCACGGTGCAAGGCTGCGTAATAGGCGAGCAGTTGGAATGGGATGACTGAGATAAGCGGTGTTAGGATTTCATGTGTTTTCGGCAGAACAAAATTGTCGTCCTCTGCTTCAAGCCCCTTCATCGAAATGATGCATGTATGCGCACCACGGGCAGAAACTTCTTTAACGTTTCCACGAATTCCCCAGTTGACTGCTTCTTGAGTTGCAAGCGCGATGACAGGCGTCCCCTCTTCGATGAGTGCAATCGTTCCGTGCTTTAGTTCTCCGCCTGCGAACCCTTCTGCCTGAATGTAAGATATCTCTTTTAATTTCAAAGCCGCCTCTAAACTAACATAATAATCTAGGGCCCGACCTATGAAGAAACAATTGCGCGTGACGGAAAGATACTCATTCGCAATTTGTTCAAATTCACCTTTCGAGTTGCACAAGACTTCCATTTCATTTGCGATGAGACTTAACTCTTTCACAAGATTGAGTTCGTAGATGTTGCCTTTCAATTTTGCTGTTACATCCGCAAGAATCGCTAAAACGGTGAGTTGGGCTGTGTATGCTTTCGTCGAAGCGACAGACAACTCCGGACCCGCATGCAAATGCATCGTATAATCTGCTTCTCTTGAAAGTGTTGAGCCAGGAACGTTCGTAATCGTAATCGCTTGATAACCCATTTCTTTAATGCGGACGAGTGCTGTGCGGCTATCTGCTGTTTCCCCACTTTGGGAAATGAATAGGAACAATGGGTTTTTAGATAGAATCGGCATATTGTAACTAAATTCACTGGCCACATGGACTTCCACTGGAATCTTCGCCAAGCTTTCAATGAAATGCTTGCCAACCAATCCAGCATGATAACTTGTTCCGCATGCAATGAGATAAATTCGATCTGCCTCATTCATCGCAGCTAGAATGTCTTCATCTATCGTCAGCTCATCGTTGTCATTTTGATAGGCTTGAATAATTTTTCGAACCATCAGTGGTTGTTCATCGATTTCTTTCAACATATAATGCGAATACGTTCCTTTATCGATATCACCCGTGTTCATTTCTGCGAGATACGGTTCACGATTCTGTATTTCGCCTTGAAGGTTTTTAATGACGACCGAATCTTTTTTCACAACAACGATTTCCTTATCTTTTAACTCAATATACGAATCCGTTACATGAATCATTGCCATCGCGTCACTTGCGACTACGTTAAAATCATTTCCAACACCAATTAGTATTGGACTTTTGTTTTTCGCAACGTAAATAACGTCAGTATCTTCATTATCAAGCAAAGCAATCGCGTACGATCCGATGAGGACATTGAGCGTTTTAAGAAAGGCTTCTTCTGTCGGCAAACCATCCTTTGAAAATTGTTCAATCAATTGAACAATGACTTCTGTATCCGTATCACTTTCGAAAGGAACATCTTGTAAATAGTCGCTCTTTAACTGCATGTAGTTTTCAATGACCCCATTATGAACCAACGTGAAACGTTTCGATGCACTTTGATGAGGATGCGCATTTTCACGTGTCGGTTTCCCGTGCGTCGCCCAGCGCGTATGTCCGATGCCTATTTGGGTAACAATTGTGTCCTCCATCGCATCACGTAAGTTTGAAACGCGTCCTTTTTCTTTATAAACATGGACACCCTCATCACTTCCAACTGCGATTCCTGCTGAGTCGTAGCCTCTATATTCAAGCTTTTCTAAACCCGCAAGTAAAATTTCCTTTGCGTCTTTTGTTCCAATATAACCTGTAATTCCGCACATCGGCAGTTCCTCCTTGAAGTAAGGAGGCAAGTAGCATTTAATCGAAATTCTACTAACTTACCTCAGAATTTTTTGTGCACATATTTTTCTTCCCTTTGTCTACCGAGTCGCCTCTAGTGTTTTAAGAAAGAAATTTCGACTGTGTGCTACAGCCGGGAGGCATCCGCCGAATGGATCGATAAACCTCCACCTCGTCAACTAATTAACATCATTAGTTCAGGCGCTTTAGTTTGTATAGCTTCTATGTTCCCCATGTATCCCTATTCATTTTTAGTGTCAAATCGCGCTCCCCCCTCATCTTACTGGAATTTGCTTCGGTAGATAATTGCTTGATTCAGATTATCCACACCTAAAACAATTCCCCTTTTTCTTAAATTCAAAACAATGGATTGTACATGTTTTCTAACTTGGAATTAATTATAGAAATGAGCCATTTGAAAAGACCTCCTACGTGGTTTTAATTTAAATAAATAGGGAATAGATGCTCTTACCTCCCTATTTGAATTTAAGGATTTCGAATGCACCCATAGCCTGGCGTTCCATATGTTGGCGTATCAATTCTGGTGTTCTAGTGCATGATACAGATAAGCCATTTCATTCGATTGCTTCGTTTTGTGATGCGTAAACCACAACACTATTTAATAAGGCATCTATTCTTTATTTTATGCATTCCGATTTATTCATGGACCAAGTAACTATAAAGAGGCGATTAAGCAAATGGATAACACGCAAACGTTTGAACTGAAAAAGAATATTCCACTGATGGCTGTTTTATTATCCGGGGCATTTATTACTATTTTAAATCAAACCCTTCTTGCAACGGCCCTGCCACCAATTATGAAGGATCTCCATGTTTCAGAAAGTACGGTTCAGTGGCTGCAGTCGATTTTCATGCTTGTCAACGGAATCATGATTCCAATCACAGCATTTTTAATCGGGAAATTTACAACACGCAAGTTATTCATTACGGCGATGAGTATATTCGCATTTGGTACATTCGTTGCTGCTGTTTCGCCTAATTTTGCTGTTTTATTGCTTGGAAGGGTTTTTCAAGGTGCAGGTGCGGGGATTATGATGCCACTCTTACAAACAATCTTGTTTCTACTCTTTCCCATTGAACAACGAGGGAAAGCGATGGGAATGTTTGGTCTCGTCATTGCATTTGCACCCGCAATTGGTCCTAGCCTATCGGGGTATCTTGTGGATCACTTCGCATGGAAAAGCATTTTTTACGTTGTCTTACCGATTGCCCTCATCATTATCATTGCGGCCTTCTTTTTGCTGAAAAACGTGTCGGAACTAACCAATCCAAAGATGGATTACCTATCCATTGTTCTCTCCACGCTAGGTTTTGGCGGACTCCTTTACGGCTTCAGTATTGCTGGTAACACGGGATGGCTTCATTTGAACGTTGGGGTATCGCTTATCGTAGGAGCTATTTCACTCTTTTTATTCATTCAGCGACAATTGAATTTGGATGAACCAATCCTTGAATTCCGTGTGTTTAAAAATGTTGTGTTCACGTTAGCCACTGGACTTGGCATGATCGTATTTGCCTCCATGATTGCAACTACTGTGATTTTGCCAATCTTCATGCAGAACCTTCTTGGATACAACGCCTTTCATTCCGGCCTAATGCTCTTGCCAGGTGCCATCGCGATGGGTATCATGAACCCAGTGACAGGAACTCTGTTCGATAAATACGGGGCAAAATGGCTATTGCGCACTGGATTTGTCATTCTAACAGTGACAACTTTCATGTTTGCAACCCTATCGGAAGAAACAAGTTTTACGTATTTAACTGTCTTGAATGCAGTTCGGATGCTTGGCATTGCCATGGTCATGATGCCATCTACAACGCTCGGATTGAATCAGTTGCCAAATCACCTGATTGCCCACGGAACCGCCATGAACAACACGTTCCGTCAGATTTCTGGTGCAATTGGGACCGCTGTTCTCGTCGCCATCACAGTTACCGCAGCGAAAGGTGACGACTCGGTTGCAAGCGCCATCCACGGAGTCAACGTCGCCTTTCATGTGGCAGGATACATTGCAGCCTTCGGACTTTTATTATCTTTTACAATTAGGGATTCGAAACCGAAAAATTAAACGGTGCCTGTGTAAGACACAATTCAAAACAATTCTGAATCGTTTTGAAGTTGTGTCGTGCACAGGCAAATCAAAGCGTAATTTCAGCGTACCACTTTACATTCTTTGCTTGTTCAGAGATAAAACTTCCCATATAGTTCTCCAAAAACAGTCGATCTGCAAATTGACCGAAAACCCCAAAAGGAGATGTATATGAAAAAGTATCCTTCATCATAGTGCCTCCATCGTTTTCAATGAATTCATGCGTATGGGTGAATGAGTGAAAGGCCCCTTCTAGCATCCTATCCGTAAAAGTAAATGGTTTTTCCATCTCAATGATTTTCGATGTTAAGTTTTGTTTAATGCCGAAATGACTTGTTTCCCAAGTGACAAAGTCTCCATTTTCCATTATTCCCGCTGTGACGCCGCTAATTGCTTTTTGTACCGTCAACAACTGTCTACCCGCATGCACTTCAACTGTTCTCGCAAGATCAAAACACAGTTCAATTGGGGCTGCTATGAAGATTTCATGTTGGATTGTAGGCATTAGTATTCCTTTCAACGATGTGGATGTTCAATTCAACTTTAGCCTGTGCTTTAATTAGGAGGGCTAATCACTATAGGGTATCAATTTACTTCCCTCCTTATAAAGGACTCTAAAATGTTCATTCTCTTTGATGATTAGGTACAATCATTCATCCAATTAATTAAAGAATCCTGTAAACGCCTCTACGAATTCTTTCAAAATCATTGTAAACCGTACCGTGATGTTTCGGGCTATTCATGCAACACTTAGATGAAATATGAGTTTGAATGGTAGATTCCTTATAGGTCGTGTTCTTTTTCATCATCTCATCAACAATTTCTTTCACGGTGAATTCATTCACAGCTTTTTCTTTAAGGATTGAATGAACGGCAACTAAAATTTCATCTCTACAGGATTGATTTCTTTTCATATATTCTCACCCCTTCAAGCTTTGATGGCATTCAAATCAACACGCTATAAAATACTAGGCTTCGATTAACTCATTGATCGCCTGGCTAATCTGCTCTCTCACTTCTTGAAATTCTCTACACGCATACAGCTCATTCATTGCTTGTTCAATTTCAATAAAGTCTTCACTGTTTCCTATCGGTACCGCCCGCGAATAAATTCGGGTAAACTTACGCCCTTCTTCATACGCTAAAGCTCGCACTGGAACTCCCTTCGCCTCTAGCTGTTTCAACAATAATACGCGTTCATTGTGTGCAATTGGACCTACTTCTACAATGAGTCGAATCGTTGAGTTTCTTTTCGAAAACCATGCGATAAACGGGTGACCTAGCCAGTAATTCTCGGTGACTTCAAAGGATTTTGGTAACGTTGTCCATTCTGGGAGTACAAAATTCGGTAACGTCTTATGACTATAAAATAGGTTCGGATCCATCATTTTAGACGTCGTAAATCGATTGAAAGCCTGCTCATTCGGACGATTGACTATTTTGGGTTGGGCAACTTCAACTTCACCCTTATCTTCAATAGCTTCATCGATAATCTGTAGTAAGGTTTGAAACGCCTCCTTACTGTATAAGGTGTTCATAGACTTCACGATCGAATCGACACTTTCCCATTTAGATGGTGTATCGGTATCCATGTAAATCCTCGTATATTTTCTACCTTCATCAAATGCAAGGTCTCGTATATCAATCCCACGGTTTTTTATTGCCTGAAGCAACTTCACACGCTTCTCCTGTTTTAACGGACCAATCTCAAGTTTTATAGATAATTTCGTATTTACAACTTCAAACCATACGATGAGCCCTTTATTCATAAACCAGTTTTCACGCATATCTGTTGCCTCAAAATGATCAAACCATTTTTGTGTAATAAAGTTTGGTAACCTGAAATGTGGTTTATATAGACGTTCTGGCCATCTTAACTGCTTCGCAAATCGAGTAAACGCTTCTTCCAAAATACTATCGCCTACTTGTTTGATGAAATCGATTGTCCCTTTAAAATCATTGTATATGTCCTTCACGATTGGATCCGCATCACTCGTACTAGCAAAAACTAACTCATCAATCGCTATTTTATGGTTTTGATACAACGCTAGTCCAATCTCGTTCAGCTCCGTATTTCGCAGAAGCTGATCCTTTAGATTTTCCGTATAATAAAAAAGGAACTTATGGACTTCTGAATTCATCGCTTGCTCATTCGCTTCAATCAAATTCTCTAAAACTTCTAATATATCTGAGTAACCAAGCATCAAATAATCCTCATGTGACGGGGCTTCATCCAATAACGTTAAATAGATTGGAAGAACTTTAAATCCTTCGTACTCCGAACGGACATGCTCGATGTAATCTTCTAATTGACCGGCGGATTCCGTAGAAAAATACTTATTTTCGATAAGAATCACTACCTTATGTATGTGCGATACTGCCAAAAGATCAATTCTTCTACCGGAACGTGTTAAATGCTCTTTGTGAACAATCAAATCTTGGTAATTATTGCGGCTAAGCTTTAATATATCGTAATTTCCAAGCTTATCTTCTTCCAAATTCACTGGATTTACAAATGTCTTCGCAAGGATTTTATTTGCCAAATAAGAACCTAAACCATGATTCCCTTTTGGATTTAACAACCAAGCAAGCACATTGGAATGCCGGATTTCATAGTTATCCACATTCAACACCTTTAATGGATTAAATCGGTTAAAATGATTATCCAAAAGCGTAAATTCTTGCGTATCTTCAATAAGTGAAAGGATCTGTTGTTTGTTTGACACGTACATGCCACCTCTTTTTCTAGTGATCGGAAAGTATTATGTAAAGCAAATACTATTATGTTTAAACGCATAGTATAATTTTACCACATTTGGTTATTCTGTATTCTACAATTCTGAAAATCGATTCTGATATGTACTCCCCCTGAATTAAGGCCTTCTAATGAATGTTTTAATTGATTCAACCCAACAATAGCCTATAATAGAATAAGCAATCTATCACTACAGAGAGCAGAAAGGGTTGATTGATTTTGGTTAATAAAATTGCTGTAATTACAGGAGCTGGAAGTGGCTTAGGCGCATCCCTTGCGAAAAAATATGCGAACGATGGCTATCATGTTTGTTTACTCGGAAGAACAGAAGATAAATTGGAGCGTACTGCGAAAATGTTACCGAACGAAAGTTATTCGATTTTCTCAGTAGATGTTTCATCTAAAAAAGAGGTCTCAAGTGTTTTCTCTACAATTAAAGAAAATCTTGGTTCCGTAAATGTCCTCGTCAACAATGCGGGCGTTGGAGTTTTTGATTTAGCTGAAAACATTACTGAAGATGCGGTCCATCAAATGATCGACATCAACTTAAAAGGAACGATTTTCTGTACACAAGAAGTACTTGCTGACATGAAAGAAAGCAATAGCGGCAGTATTTTAAACATCGTTTCTACAGCTGGATTAGAGGGGAAAAAGACAGAGGCAGTTTACTGTGCAAGTAAATTTGGTACACGTGGATTCCACGAAAGTCTACTCGTTGAGCTAAAAGACACAGACATTCACGTATTCGGCGCGTATATGGGCGGCATGAACACAGAATTCTGGGACGGAATTTTAGATGAATCGATCACTTCTGGACTCATGGACCCTGAAGATATCGCAGACATCATCTACCACAATGCATCGCTCAGAAAGAATATGAATGTCGAGCAAGTTGTTATTAAAAATCACTAAACGGTGCCTGTGCAACACACAACTTCAACACAATTCAGAATAGCGTTTCAACTCGCGATTATACAGGTAGTTGAATTCAAAAAAAATAAGATGACAACCTCTTTACCCAAAGAGATCGTCATCTTATTTTAATATAACTTGTTTTATTTATTGGTCAGGATATAGGGAACTTAAGCACTATAGCAGCTGCACATAGGATGATCTATCAATTCAGCTTCTTCTGAATGGCTTTTACTTCATCTAGTGTCAACCCAGTCGCAGTGGATACCAGTTCCAATGGGAGCTTTTCAATGATTAGTTTTTGCGCAATTGCATGGCGTTCTATAAGCTTTCCTTCCATCTGACCCTCTTGCTTTCCCTTCTCTATTCCTTGTTCTATTCCTTTCTCAAATTCCAAATCAAAAGCATTCATTATCGTTGGAGGTGCATTTTCTTTATTGTAAAGTTCCATCAGTTCGGTCTCCTCTCTTATCATCGGTCGGATTTCTTTGGACAATAGGGTGTTCTATCAATTCAGCTTCTTCTGAATGGCTATTACTTCATCTAACGTCAACCCAGTCGCAGTAGAAACCAGTTCCAATGGGAGCTTTTCAATGATTAGCTTTTGCGCAATCGCATGACGTTCTAGAAGCTTTCCTTCCATCTGCCCCTCATGCTTTCCCTTCTCTATTCCTTGTTCTATTCCTTGTTCTATTCCTTGCTCTATTCCTTTTTCAAATTCCAAATCAAAAGCATTCATTATCGTTGGAGGTGCATTTTCTTTATTGTAAAGTTCCATCAGTTCGGTCTCCTCTCTTATCATCGGTCGGATTTCCGCCGATAATTGCTTTGTATACTCATCCGACAATTTTAATAAATAATCTATGAAATGAAATACGGCTTGGACAGAAGTGCGAGAATAATCTTTATTTCTAACAATTATCCGCATAAGTCTCTTTTTAAATAGATATCGTTGATGCTCTTTATTTTTTGTTTGATGCATTACTTTAGCAGCTAAAACGATTTTGCTGAAGAGTTTATCTGACAGCTCAAGTTCTTCATCTACAAAATCTTCCGTCCTATAATTAGTATACGTATAATGAAGTCTTGTGCCAAAATAATCATACTCAAAATGGTCAAGTCCATCGCTTTTCATCGGAGAAGTATGAACGGCAATCGCACTAATTTTTTCTTGATATCTGTCATAGATACGATAAAAGTATTGAAACATTCGTTCAGGGAATTCTGTTTCATTTGTACTTTGCACTTCAATATGGACAAGGATCCATTTCTCTTCTCCACTTTTCAAACGAACTTTAGCTAACTGATCAGTAAATCTCCTGCCCTTTTTCTGATCGGTGACTTCTTGAAATAATTCCTTATCTAAAAAATCTGGAGCGACAGTAAAATCAACGAGTGCATGCAAATTTGGAGCGAAAAATAGTAGGAAATCTTCAAACAGCTCACCAATCACTTTTTTCCAAAGCCCATCTTGATCGACTTCAAATGATTCATATTGCTCATTTTCTTCTCTCACTAATGCAACGACCATTTTGACACAACACCTCCAATAGTTAGTTTCAGATTATTTAATTAATTATAACATAAACCGAACGTATGATTCAATAACAAAAAGATGCCTGTGCAAGACACAACTTCAACGCAATTCAGAATCGTGTCAATGTTGTTTCGTGCACAAGCATCCATTCAATATTCTTATGCATTTTCTGCTTGTTCCACTTGAGTTATCAGACCGCCATTTTTTAAGTAGGTTATCATTCCTTCAGCAGCACGATAGGCAAATGCACCAATTGTTCCGGTTGGATTGTAACTGCTCGTATGTGGAAATGAAGAACCCCCCACGACGAATAAATTATCCATATCCCACATTTGCGAATACGTGTTGACTGCAGAGTTTTCTGGTGTGGGACCCATAATCACACCACCTATAAAGTGATCCGTATAAAACTTATGATCAAATTGTAAATCATCCGGAACAACGTCAACATCAACGATATCTGCACCCATGCTATTCATGATTTCTGCACATCTCGAGACCCCATATTTAGATCGTTCAATATCCTCTTTCATATATTTAACCGTCACGCGCAAGAGTGGATTGCCGAGTGCATCCTTATACGTTGGATCTAAATCCAAATAGCTGTATTTATTCGGTAGAAACCCAGTTTGTGATGTGATAAACATGTTCCGATTTGTATAATGCAAGGAGTTTTTCTTGAATTCCTTCCCCCATGTAGGTGTTCCTCTTGGAACGTAGTTATTGGAGATGGGTCTTGCCCCTAACTGACTATAGTGGATTTCGAAACCGTGCAAGAAATCCATATTTGTATGATCTTCATGATCCCCAGAAAAATCATCAATGGTTACACCCATCGCACCTGTTCCCATAAAGAGATTAAACTTCTTGTTTTCAAAATATCCACGTGCGCCTATATAAGTAGATAGATTTGAGAAATGGCCCGTGAAGTTTTTACCGATGATCCCTTTGCCTGTTTCTGGATTGTACGGAACTCCGATTTTAGAGAGCAAGAGCAACTTCGTATTCGTAAAGACAAATCCAGCAAGAACAACTATATTTGCAGGTTGTTCGTATTCTTGTCCAGTAGTTGTATCGACATAAATGACGCCATTCGCCCGTTTTCCGTCGTGACTCACACGCGTCACATTTGCATTGTTGCGCAGTTCCATATTGCCGGTTTTCTTCGCAGTTGCAAGCACTGTCACAATCGGGTCTGCTTTCGCCCCGAAATCGCACCCATATTCCTCACAAAACGCACAGTACACGCATCCATTTAACTGTTCTCCGTCAGGGTTTTCATACGCTTGCGAAACATTAGCAGAGGGCATCTGATAAGGATGATAGCCTAATTCGGTAGTTACCTTTTTAAATAAATTGATCGCTGGCGTAGCTTTTAGTGGTGGATTGGGATACGGATCGGTTCGCGGAGGCCCGAGTGGATTTTCTTCTCCTGATATGCCAGCCGTTTTTTCGAATTTATCAAAATAGGGCTCCATCTCATCATAGGTTACCCCCCAATCCTGCATTGTTGAATGGCTTGGGATCTTCTCCTTACCATAGCGCTCGACTGTTTTGCTGTAGATTTCAAAATCGTATGGCAACCAACGAAAGCTCCATCCATTCCAGTGAACGCCGGCCCCACCTGTATTTTCACCCAATCGTGCGTTCACATTATTTCGAACCGGTAGTGCGGTTTCAGTTAGTTCACTTCTGGATGTGATTGTTTCTTTATGAAGGTTTTGCATTAAATCATATCGTTGCGAGTAACGGAGTTCGTCTTTTGTGCCAATAAAATCTTCTTGCTTTTTATCTACACCACGTTCGAGGACGACGACTTTGTGGCCAGCTTTCGTAAGTTCTGCAGCAATAATTCCACCTGTCCACCCTGATCCGACCACGACGACGTCAACCTTATCGAGTTTTATTACCATACCATTTCCTCCTAATAGACATAGGGTTAATGTCCCTGATAATTTGTTAAACTAACCGGTTCCATTTTCACAAACTCTTCACTATCAATGACTCCCATATAAGAGGCTTGCGCACCTGGAAATTCTTTCATTCTCCAGCCATCCATATTTTTATTCCCACCATAAAGTGGATCCGAGTAAACACCTTCTAATGTAGATCTATGAAGTAAAAAGAAAAATTCCTGAGACAATATACCATTCAGTTTTAAGTCCCCATTTTCCAACTCTTGAAGAATCTCAATTTGTTGTGTGTCATCGGCTTTGTCGAAACTCACATTAAATCGCTTCATACTTTCATCATTCATTTTTCTTAGCCCAACGAGAAAGATACTTCCTCGATCCAAAATTGATTGTTCGCCACGAACTTCTGTCGGTCTTTCAGTTACTTTACGCTTCGGGGAAAATGGGCCGGATCGGTAGTCTCTGGCGTTCACTCCCCATTGACCGGCTAATTGCTTGTCAATGTAATAAGGTGCGCCCAATTCGATTGCACCCGGACCAAGCTCATCTTTCGGAAAGATTTGTTCGGTCGCTGCGGATAGTACGGCAAAGTCTTCATATCGTGTAAAAAACTGCAATGCCTCTTGAGGGTGCGATGCATTTTCTACACCTGTATCTGCTTCATTTTTCGTCATGAAATTATTGGTTAGTAATCCACCAAGTAATGAACCCCCTACAACGCCACCTGCTAGCAATCCTGTACTCTTCAAAAATTTTCGCCGTCCCGGATCATACGTTTTATGATCTTTCATTTGCAAGTCATCATCTGGAGACTTTTCCATCTCATGTATCCTCCTCTAGTTCATTAATTTCCATTCGCATCTCTACCTGTAATTTTTAAGGGCCATTAAAACCCATCCCCTTTATTATTAGACCAGAATCAGAGTTTTATACAGTACGGCAAAAAAAGGTGCCTGTGCAAGACACTACTTCAACACAATTCTGAATCGTGTCGAAGCCGTCTGTTGCACAGGCACCCTAATAAGTTAATTATATTCATCTCTTATTGTACGTTTTAAGATTTTACCTGATGAATTTCTAGGAAATTCATCGACAATCTTCAATCTATTTAATCGTTGATACTTTCCATGCACTCTTTCGTTTACCCACTCTAGTAACTCTTCACCCGTAAGTTGTATATTCGCCTTTAAAATGACATGCGCAATCGGGGTTTCTCCCCATCTCTCATGCGGTATTGCAAAAACAGCACATTCTGAAACTGCCTCATGTTGTGCGATTACACTTTCTATATCACTAGGATAAACATTGATGCCGCCAGAAATAATCATATCTTTTTTACGATCAACCAAGTAAAGATAGCCTTCCTCATCTTGGTACCCCAAGTCTCCAGTTATTAAATAGTTCCCGTCATGAAACGTATTCCTAGTCGCTTCTACATTATTAAAATAACCGGTCATTAGGTTCGGACCACGACCGATAATTTCTCCGACTTCACCAACTTCTACTTCATCCCTATCTTCATCGACTATTTTAAAGTCGATAAACAACCCCGGTAATCCTACAGAATTTGGCTTTTCGAGAACATCTCGTGGTCGAAGTATCGTACATAGTCCCTCTGTCAGTCCGTATAACTCATATAATCGGTCTGGTAACTTTTCACAAAACTCTTTTTTTCGTGTTACAGACAACGGCGACCCCAATGACATTAGCACTTTCAATGACTCCAGCTTCTCGGGTTGAAACTGAGGTGAATCTAATAACCCGATAACTTGTGTTGGAACAAAAGTTGTATGAGTTATTTTTTCTTCCTCAATAACTTTAATTGCCTCATCTACTTTAAAACTAGGCATAACCACATAAGTCCCACCTGCACATATTGTAGGGTACATAAATGCAAGTGAGCCATTAAACACGAGATTTCCTGCCGCTAGAACATTACTATCCAACGTAAACTGACAATCCATTCCAAATAAAAATGCATACATGATTCTTGCTCTATGCGAATGAACAATTCCCTTTGGATTGCCTGTTGTTCCAGAAGAATACATAATGTTACAATCATCTTTTTCAAAAACCTTAGTAACTGGTTCTACCGATTCTGCGCCATTTTTCAATTCTTCAAAATTCAAGAATCGATTCGATGATTTTTCGCCTACACTAATATACGCTTGAACAAAATTCAATTCATCATAGATTGTTTCATCTTCTTCAAAATAACTTTCATTCGCAACGACCACTTTGGGTTTACAATCCTTAATCATAAAAACATTATCTTCAGCTTTTATCATTGGATTCAAAGGCACAATAACTGCGCCAATCTTTGCCGTCCCCCAAAACAGATCAAGCATCTCCAAACTATTCGATAGAAGCATCACTACCCGATCACCTTTTACCACACCAAGACTGGTTAGGGCATTTGCTGTCCGATTAACTCTTTCGTTAAATTGTTTATAAGTTAACCTTGTATTCCCTACAACAATTGCTAGTTTTTCAGGATAATGATGCGCATTTCTTGCAAGCATAAATCCTAGATTCATTGTTCCCGTATCGATTGAATGCATTTATATGTACCTCCATTTATTAATGTGCCTGTGCAAGACACAATTTCAACACGATTCGGAATCGTGTCGAAGTTGTTTGGTGCACAGGCACTCAAATTCATACCCGAACCGTTCCCTCTTTCCGCTCAAAGACAGTTTCGCCACCGATGATTGTCCGATTTATGCTGATTTCAGGGATTTCATCCACTTCTGCGGTCAAAATCGAGCGGCCTAAGATTGTGATGTCCGCCAATTTCCCTACTTCAATCGACCCTGTCTCCTTTTCACTAAAACCAGAGTAGGCCGCATTGATCGTGTAGCAACGTATGGCTTCAAGCAAACTGATTCGCTCAACTTCTCCGATAATCCGGCCAGACGGCGCCCTTCTCGTCATTGCGCTATGGATACCACGCATCGGATTGAAGTCTGTGATTGGACAGTCTGCTGTAATTGTTGCTGGAACGCCAGCTTTGGAATAGCTTCCAAGAGGAAACATCCCTTCCGCTCGCTCCCCGTAATTTTTCACGTAGCCATCTCCGTATTCATGGAAAAAGGCTGGGTTTGGTGTCACGACGATGCCCAATTCCTTCATCCGTTGAACTTGATCTTTTCTAGCAAGTCCTGCATGTTCAATGCGGTGACGAGCATCCTCACGTGGATGGAGCTGAAGTGCCTTGTCAATCGTATTGAGCAATTGGTCGATTGCCGCATCTCCCTGTGCATGAGCAGTAATTTGCCATCCCTTTTCATGAGCTGGAACGAAAAGTGCGTCTAACTCCTCCTGTTCCAAGTAATGAATTCCGTAGTTTTCCGAATCACTCGTGTACGGTTCAGTCGTCCAGATTGTCGGTCCACTGCTCGAACCATCAAGGAATACTTTGACGGGGCCATACTTGAAGTGCTCGTTTCCATCCCCTGTCTGAATGTCCTTTTCAAGATAATGACGGACGACTTCCTCTGGTTTATTCAAAGCACCTACCATCGCGTAAACTCGCTGTTTAATGACACCTGCTTCTGCATCCTCACGAAGTGCTTCAATGTTATGTATGCCGTACCCCGTTGCATCGTGGATCGATGTGATTCCCTTTTCAGCAAAATGGATAGAGGCAACCTTATGGGCATTACGAATCTCGTCACGGGTATGTGCCGCGAGTTGAAACAGCTGCATATGGGCAGTCTCGATGAGAAGTCCGTCTGGCTCTCCGTCCGCTCGACGACCAATTTCGCCGCCTTCTGGATCTAACGAGTCTCGGGTAATTCCACTAATTTCAAGACCTTTGCTGTTGACAGCTGACATATGGCTGCATGTACGGACTACCATCACCGGATGCTGGTCTGACACGCTATCTAACTCCTCCCGATTGGGAAAGCGTCCTTCAGCAATAGTAGTTTCATTGAATCCCCAAGCTCGAACCCACTGACCCGCTGGAACAATCGCGGCTTGTTCTTTCAACTTCAAAAGCAAATCCGCTATCGTACGAATCTGCGGATCCTTGCATGAAACAGCAAGCACATTTGCTCCATACATCGTCGTATGAATATGGGACTCAATGATGCCGGGCATGAGTGTCCGCCCCGCAAGATCCGTCACTTTTGTTTCCTTGTCTTGCAGCTTCAAGATTTCATCCGTCGTTCCGACAGCCGTGATTCTCCCGCCTTCAATCGCAACCGCCTCTGCAATGTCATTCGTGCCATTAGCTGTTGCAACCTCACCGTTTATAAATATTTCTTTAGTCATTTGTATATACCCCTTTCATACTTTCAATAGATTCCGTTTATGTTCGACGAAATCCATTCACCGTTACTATAATTATAGTAAACTGTAAAATTCATACTAGTGCAATGAATCTAACACCTATATCAATTACTATTCGACAGTAAATTTCTATTTCCTCTATATCTCTGTCGTGTGCCTGTGCAAGACACAACTTCAACTCAATTCTGAATCGTGTCAAAGTTGTGTCTTGCACAGGCACCAGTAAAGAACTAGGTATATTTACACTGCTAAATTAAAATGAATCACGATATAATTAGTCCTATGGAATTATGAATGGAGTGTCGAAATGAGTTTTTGGAACAAGGCGTTTAACGTAGGTAAGGTTGTATTTGCTGCTTTAGCAGAAGAAGGACAAAAAGCACAAGGGCGGGCATATCAGCAGGCAGGAAAAACCCTTGCCGAACGTGAAAAACAAATAAATAAGTATGAAGGTATGCAACACAAAATGACAACTGAACAAAGAGAGAAATTTGAACAAATTAAACAAACGCATGAACAAAGGAAAAAAAGTTTTCAAGACAAAGGTGTAACAGTGACATCCTCTGGTGAGATGCGGTTTGGAGATTTTAGCTATCGCGAATGGGATCGAAAGTGGGAAAGCATCGGTCAATTGGCAAGTGCGAACTTAACTCCATATAATAGGTCCGTGGGTTTGTATCGACATACATTTAGGGGTGAAATTGTATACATTGGACGCGCAATTGAACTAAACAACGGTGGATTTAGAAAACGACTCAGCGATTATCGACGCGATAGCGATAGTGCACGAACGCATAAATCAGGTCGCTTAATTAATGAAAACCTGGATCAAATTCGCACAGATATATTAGTTGTAGGAACTACAGAAAAAGATATACATATAACGAAAGAGTTGGAAAGAGTTTTCGTCGGAAAATATACACCTAAATGGAATACGATGCTGAAATAAAAAAACATGCCTGTGCAAGACACAACTTCAAAACAATTCCGAATCGTGTTGAAATTGCGTGGTGCACAGGCAACTATTTTTTACTCCACAAGCACAAATTTCACCTGACCGACACCCATATTGACCGACAAATTAATTTGGGTATCCGCTTGATCGTATGCTTCATTCACATAGACGCCACCGCCAAGAGATGTAAAACCTTCGGTAGTGATGCTGCCGATTCCCTTTGAAACCGACAATTTAACGCCCGTGCCTTGAGGTACATGGATCTTTGCATCGCCCACTCCTAGATTAATTTCAGCGTCGAAGCTTTCCTTCCAGTCGCCACCCAGATTAATCGTCGTATCGCCGACTCCTGCATCGACGGATAAGTGGCTGATACGGATTCCTGCCAAATTCAACGTTGACTCAGAAGCACCCATTTGGACGTCTAAATCTACGGGTATTTCATTTGTCAGTTGAAGATTCCAGTTATTTCGCTTCTTTCCGAAAGGTGTAAATACGTTGTTTTTCTGCTGAATCACTACATAACCGACATCTCTTTTATTCTTATACGTAACGGATGGATACCCTCTTTTCTTGGTCGTGTTTGTCGTACCTTCAAACCATTCCGCTGCATCGCCCTCAACCAAAAGCTCGCCGGCACCAAAATGAATATCAATGTCCAATGACTTCGCGTTGTCCTTTTTAATTGACACTACGTCCGAATTCCGCCCCATCATCACCCATTCATACACGAAAAAGCCGGCCATACCTAAAATTGCCGCACACACTATAGCTATCAGAATTTTACGCATATTATCACCCCTTTGCTTGATTATAAATGAATCCCTCAAAAATAGATTCCAACAAACGAATGAATTGCAACTCAGCCTTAGGTCTGAGTAGTTAAATAAATAGTGGGTAAGACAGTGCCCCAATTGATCAAATTGTTCCCGCATTGCATATGTATAGACTATCACCTAGGCAAAGGAAGTGAACTGCATGCCGAATCCATCTTTGCAAACGCTTCTTACACAAACCCCGGAAGAAGGATTTTCATTAGCCGTTAAACTTGCACAAAAGGGAGTTGAAGTCACGCAACCTTCTGAAGAAATTCGAAAGGTACTGCGCCCTACTTATTCAAGAAATGCCGATAGTTTAACTGCCGCGTCACAAGTCATTGCGATCCATTTTCAAACGGTCGCTGCAGCGAATAACTATTGGAAAACATGGCCGTCATTTTACCAGTAAACAGTAAGATGCCTGTGCAAGACACAACTTCAACACGATTCCGAATTGTGTTGAAGTTGTGTGATGCACAGGCACGCATTACGATAGTATATACTTTTCTGATTTATTTAAGCCCTTTTCACCCAAAATATAAGGATGTGTTTGGAAAAGCATCTCTTGCAAATCACTCGAAATCCGATTTTCCTCATATGCACAAATTAACGAAAATGGTAACTGAACAACTGCTTCATCGACGATTCTTTCAAATTGCTCGATTAGATGCGTTGGACCTTTGATCGTCGCCCACTCCACATGAGCCCACGAACGGAAGGGGATTTTATTATCCGCAAACCACTGAACGGATTTCGTGAAGTATGCCAGAATTGCAGGCGGATAATAACTCCCACTCGATAAATAAAAATCGATGCTGTTAACATACCGGACAAGCTTCATTTCTTCTTCTGTCAAACGAGTTCTCAATTGCTCTTCAATAACAATGTAGTTGCGCTCGTTTTCTACAAGAAGCACATATTCATCTTTAGCTATACCTTCTTCTATATAATTCAAAACTTCTTGAATGTATCTCTCATCGTCCGGATACATATAAAGGATATGAGCATGTTGACTTTCGAGCAACTGTTGAATTTTGGTTCTTGTCTCTGTCTGTATGGCTTCAACCACTTTAGTTCCCCCTAAAAATAACGATAAGTATCCTCTACTTACATCTTATTACAGAGCGGGTTTAAATGAAAGAAGATTCCCACAATTTAATTCGGAGAATCACTATTAATCCACATGTATAGCACTAGCTCGTAACCAATTCCCGATCCAAAAACCTCTCACCCGCCCTCGCAACTCCTAAATAATACGGATACGAAACTACTTTTTCACGATGAAAATACAAAATTTCTGGGTCGTTCTTTTCATCCAACTGAAACACGTTCCCCAGCAAATGAGGCGCATGTGTGAGTCGTTTTGGCGCTTCTTTAAATAGCTTTCGATGAAGATGATTCGCCTCTAACACATTCTCGCTGTAGTAAAATGCATAGATTTCTGGGTTTTTGATTGTGGCGACAAACAACTTCACTTTGCCGATCGAAAGCACATTCTTTTCAATCAGTTGAGCAATCGCTTCTTGATCATAGTCGATACAATCCAACTTTTTAGAGTCCTCATGCGCTTTCACTTTCCCCTCAGTAATCGCCCAGAAAACACGATGTGCCAGCCCGCTCATATCTGTATCAATCGCTAATTTAAGAACCTCTTCAACTTTAACCACACCCAATGCACTCCTTCCTGTTCACCTCTTCAAATCGAGGAGAATCCCCGTTTCTTTCACATAACAAACAGTAGCAGTTCCCGTTGGCCCATTTCTGTGCTTGGCAATCGCCATTTCCAATTGATTGGGGCGCGTTGTTTGTTTATCGTAATAATCGTCTCTGTATAAAAAGATAATCACATCCGCGTCTTGTTCAATATTCCCAGAATCTCGCAAATCACTCATCAAAGGACGTTTATTGTCCCGAGCTTCGACGCCACGGTTTAATTGCGACAGGCAGACAACCGGACAGTCGAACTCTTTCGCCATTTGTTTTAAGTCATTGCTAATTTGCCCAACAATCTCCGTTCGGTTCTGTTGCAAATAGTCCCCACGAATAATTTGCAAATAATCGACAAAGATAATCGGTTTTAACATCGGTTCACTGTTGATGATTTTTCTAGCAGCAGCGCGCATTTCAAAAACCCGAAGCGCTGCACGGTCATCGATATGAATATTGGCCTCGTTCAACCTGTCGATCGCCGGCAGCCAGTTCGCTTTTTGCTTGTCCGTAAAATGCGTATAAGGATCACGCATCCGAAGTCGATTATAGCCCCCTGTTACTGCAATCAATCGATCCACCATGGAAACCCGACTCATTTCAAGCGAGAAAATGATCGGCTTGTAACCTGCAAACCCCGCCTGGAGTGCTAAGTGATTGAGCGTATCCGTCTTTCCCATCGAAGGCCGTGCAGCAATAATTGTTAATTCGGCAGGTTGAAAACCATTCAGCACTTTATCCAACTCCGCTAAACCTGTCGGGACCCCCAAAACTTCTTGCATCGGCTCATAAGGTCTCTCCGCCATCCGCACTAAATCCATTTGAATGCTCGTTTCTAAACCAGTACTGCCACTCTTCTCTAAGTCCTCAAAAGCTTTTTGAATCGCACCGATTTCCCAGTCCCCTTCTTTTCCTTGAATTAAAATCCTGTTCTTCTCCCGATTTTTCCACGACCCCAACAGCATTTCCACATAGCTATCAAACTTCGTCGGGTTTGAGAAATTTGTTAATTCGGCCACATAATTCGCGCCACCAAGTGCTGCAGGTTCCATCATCGTCAGTAACGTTACATAGTCCACAGGTCTTTTTTTTGCGATTAACCCTTGCATGCATGTAAAAATATTTTTATGAATTTGACCGAGGAAATAATCCAGCTGCACGCCACTATCTACGATCAAATAATTCTCTGCCAACATCGTTCCCAATACACTTTTTTCGATTTGTTCATGGCTCGTCATCGGTTACTCTTCCCCTTTACTGAAATCGAGTTCAACCGGTTCCAGCGGCGCGGTTGCAACAGTTTTATTCTTCCTCGTTTCTTCCAAGTAATTTTCAAAATTCGTAGGACTAAACAAAGTGGAAGGCCGTAAATACTTGTGCATATGAGAATCATTCAGCCAATCTTTTACTTTCAAATCAATCACTTTCAAAAAATCTTCAAGTACATATCCTTCATGAAAACGAGCACGTATAGATCGCTCCGTCGTTTTCGATGTCGGTTTAAATTGCTTGGATGTTTTTAGATTTAAATAAGCAACAACAGATTCAACGTCGAGATCCTTCTCGACAAGTTCTTTCTTAATACTCTTAAACTCTTTGGTTATTGGTAGGGGCAAAGTAACCTGAGTAGACGGAGCAATTTGCATTTCTTGGTCAGGTAATAGTGAATCTCTGGAATGGGCATTTTGCAATGTCAGGTCATGCAAAGCGGAATAGTCAATTCGATACCACTTCGTCTTGTCAATTTTCATCCGATTATAGGAAGATGTTGATCGAACAAACCCATTTTTTTCGAGTTTTCGAATCGTTCTTTTTATCGTGTCCACAGACCAAAATGGAAACGCATCATTTCTCCATTCTTCATACGTTTTGTAAACCCACTTATGTCCTTCTCTCCAATTTTGAGAAATAAGCGACAGAAAATGGAGTTGCTGCAGTACGATTGCTTCATTCAGACCAACTTTCAATGCCAACGACGGAATAATCTGCAGCGGTGCTTCGTTAATAAGTAATTTCATTCAAAAACGCCTCCCAGTAATTTTTCGTCAAATTAAGCCCTCTCGATGAGGAATTAATTCATCAATGCACAAATGGTTTAGCCTAGACCAATAACTGCTTTCATTTTCTATATAGACTCAAAATCACAAAAAGGATACATAAAAGACAAAATTTCTTTTGTGTGCCTGTGCACCACACAATTCTGACACGATTCTGAATTGCGTTGAAGTTGTTTCGTGCACAGGCACACAACAACGATTTAAGCAACTTTAATTGAGAATGGTTATCAATTACTGTATACTAAATGAATAAGTGGACCATACAATTGAGTGAGGAGAATGTCTAATGGAAATCTACTGGACGAAAATAAATAAGATTATTGAAGAATCGCCTGAGGTAAAAACGTATATGCTTGATTGCCCGAAAGACTTTACGTGGGAAGAAGGTGCTCATACGCATTTTGCACTGCAAGGTTTTAATGTCGGAGATAAACCCAACCGCGGACTGATTCGTCACATGTCCATTTCAACCTTGCCGCGTGAAAATTCAATCGGTATCACAACACGCATCAAAGAGCAGTGCTCTGAGTTTAAAGCATCGTTGAGAAGTCTTGATGTTGGGGATGAAGTGGCACTCTTTAAAACGCATTCGAATATACCGCTGAAAAGAGAGGATAAAAATGTGTACTTGCTCTCTTCAGGTGTGGGCTTGGCAACTTTCAGACCACTTGTCCTTGATTATTTCGAACGTGCAGACAACGTCAATCAAATCCATTCCCTGAACATCGACTCATCAAAAGAATTCTTATTCACTCCAATTTTTGCATCGGCACCGGACAAGAAGTTTACATCACAATTCGTCGATAATCGGAAGGACTACTATGACAAAGTGAAGCAACTCGCTAACGACAAAAGCGGACACTTCTATGTAGTAGGAAGCGATGAATTCCTTATGCAAAACATTAGCGTCTTGCGTGAACAAGGCATTCAACCCGAACAAATTATGCTCGACAAACGTGAACAACAACTACCAGACTTTTTTGTGCCTGTGCACCACACAATTCCGACACGATTCTGAATTGAGTTGAAGTTGTTTCGTGCACAGGCACACAAAAACAAACAACAAAAAAATGCAGCATCGAATTCCAACTGTGGAATTCAATGCTGCATTTTTAACTGTCTCAAAACTGTTTCAACTTCACCTATTGTTAAAATACTTGTGTACGTTTTCTGTTACAAAAGGATGGCCTTCTAAAATCGGATTTCTATTTAACTGAACTTGAAATTGATTGAGGTATTTAATTAGATCCTCTCGTTTCGGTTCATCCAAGATGAATTCGACACCGTAACGATACAGATTACCTTGCTCGGAATCGTGTATAATCGCGCCATAAAGTGTTAGTTCCTCGTTAAGTATAGTTGTTTTGAATTTTAATACCACGCCTGCTAATGAAGGGAGTTTGATGTTCGATAAAAAGCACAATCCACCTGGCCCGAAGTCTTCTACCAATACTTTCGTATTTCCTAATTCAACTTTTCGTCCATTCAATTCGGACAGCGTCATCCAAGCTTCCAATGGATAGTCGAACTTGATTCTAAAGTATTTTCTTCGTTCTTCTTTGATTTCAGTTTCTTCTTCAATTTCCCATTTGCCTTTTAGCAATCTCAAAATATCTTCTTCAGGTACAGGTCTGCTCATTACATACCCTTGCACCCAGTCGCAGTCGAGTGTTGCTAAAAAATCATGCTGTTCTTGCGTTTCTACCCCTTCGGCTACGACCCGAATCGAAAGTCGATGTGCCAACCGAATAACCGCAGTCGTAATTTCGATGCTTTCCGGGTCCGTAAGAACGCCGTCAATTAAAGACTTATCCAACTTCAGGATGTCAGGTTTTAGCTCTTTTATTTTATTAAATGAAGCATAACCCGTTCCAAAGTCATCGAGCGAGATTGTAATTCCTAATTCACGTATTTTCTCAACCTTTTCCAACACGTTCACTTCCTGCTCAACGACTGCACTTTCGGTAATTTCAAGTGTCAGCCATTTTGCATCGAGCGCATTCTCTTCAAGAGATTTTTTAATTACCTCTAGCAAATTCGTTTGTAAAAATTGAACCATGGACAAATTCACGGAACCCTTCACCTCATAGCCCGCATTTTGCCATGTTCGAAGTTTGCTACAAACGGTTTTCAAAACCCATTCACCCAGCTGTATAATCAATCCAGACTGTTCAGCATACGGGATAAATTCATTTGGAGGAATAATGCCCCACTCTGGGTGATCCCACCGAATTAAGGCTTCTACACTTTCAATTCGGTTCGTCCCTGTATGATAAATCGGCTGATAGTAAATAAGGAATTGCTCCTCTTCTACAGCATGTCGCAAATCGTTTCTTAACGAAAACTCTTTAAACGTGCTTACGTTTGCAGACTCCGAATAGATTTTATAATGGTTGCTTCCCTTCTGTTCAGCGAGATGCAGCGCAATACCGGCATGCTTCATGAGTGAGTTTGTATCAACTCCCGATTCAGGATATACACTTATTCCCATCGTCGTCGAGACATAAAGGGTAAATTCCTTCACTTCAAATGCCACCTTGAAAATATCCAGTACCTTACCGGCAATTCGTTCAACAGAGGAGATATCCTCCACTTTTTTCGTTAAAATAGCGAATTTATTTCCATCAACTCTAGCAATGAACTCAATTGTTTTCGAAAGCGTTACCTTTAACTTTCTCGCAATCTCAATTAACAACAAATCACCAATTTCATGGCCCAACGAATCATTAAAGTATTTAAAGCCATCTAAATCTAGAAACAAAACCGCGAACTTTCGCTCGTCAACATTCGCCAATCTAATTTCAAAATCAAGCCTCTCCTCAAAAGAGCGTCGATTTGGCAATCCGGTCAGATAATCATGGTTCGCCATATAGTAAATTTCATTTTGCTTCTTTTTCATCTCCGTTACGTCTTGTCCATTACAGATAATCCCCTGAATGCTCGGATTATCGAGAAGATTCGTCGCAATGAAATCGATGGTTCGCCATTCCCCGTTAAGATGCTTTAAGCGAACCTCTACGGATAACGGCGTATTTGGACGAGCGATCGCTTCAGTAAATTTCCTCGTTAAGATACTGTGGTCATCCGGGTGAACGAGAGTCGTAAAAGCCAATCCGGTAATCTCTTCAGGCTTATACCCCAACGCTGTTTCTACCGAAGAACTTTGAAAGGTGATCGTCCCCTCCGAATCAAGCTTCGTAATTATCTCATGGGAGTAATATAGTAAAGATTGGAGCTTTTCCTTCGACTTTTTTAAATTCATTTCCAACTCTACTTTATTCGTGACATTATGCGACAACCCATATAATCCAACGATCTCATCGTCTTCAAGTCGAATCGGAACGAGCGTCACCTCAACGTGGTATGTTTCACCCCGAATTCCTAGAACCCTGTAATTCGCATATTGAGATACGCCACTATACACATTTTCGAAATAGCCCTCTACCTTTTCTACATCCTCTTTATGTACAAATCTTTTATACTTCTCACCGATAATCTGCTGTTTAATCTCTTCGCTGTATACACTACTTTCCCCACCACGTATAGTTATAATTACCCCTTTTAAATCAATGATGAACAACAAAGTATCAGGTGATTTTTCAAATACTTCGGGATATGAACCCTTTTCTTGTTCTAAGTACTCCATCAATTTTCTCTTTTTACCTCTCCTAAAAACCAAGCAAATTCCCCCTTTCTATTGATTTATCACTAAAGACCCCTCCACCTTACTGATTATTGCAATAATTTCCATTAGCCATTTTCACTCATGTACGGTGTCTAATCTATAAGTACTATACATTCAAAAATACGGCACTTAGTAGTATTCTACCAAATCCCGTACATTGTTAATAGATTTAAGCTCTAGGTCTATTTTCAGTCAAAATTAGGAAATTCAAACCAGCGTGAAAATCCGTGTAGAGTTTCTTATTTATCCTCTGCTAACGCGTCAAATTCTCTTCTTTTATTCTCAAACCAACTTTTTTGGGCTTCGGGGCTTAAAATTATCATTTTTTTGGCTGCTTCCATATGAGGCACATCTTCTTTTTGAAACATTTCTTTTCCGTGTTCTTGACTCATTTTAGCCATTTCCTCAAAAGTATTCGCACGAAACTCTTTATCGCATGCTCCACCAAGCTGCACACATGTCATTGTTTTCATACGTTTTCCTCCTCGTTTCTTCATTCAAATAAATAGAAAACGTTCCTCGAACATGGTTTTATTTTATCATAAATAAAGTTGTTTTATAATTCTGGGGATTCAGTTTTAATTAAAATGAGATAAAGAACATGTATTTGCAACCACTTTTTCCCAATAAAAAAACTACTTCTCATCTTTCGAGAAGTAGATTTCAACAAGGTTAATTTCCACCCGATTCGTCCGACAATTTTCGATCAAACACAACAAGTGCACGTGCCAACGCTTCAATTCCTTTGGCGATATCTTCATAATCTGTCCACTCTTCAGGGCTATGACTTACTCCGCCTTTACTCGGCACAAAAATCATTCCAATTGGCCCGACAGTAGCTAGTTGGTTGGCGTCATGTCCGGCGCCACTCGTTAATACCCTTGTAGAAGCAACCGTCTGGCATGACTCGTAAAGGACCTCCTGGACATGTGTAGGAATCCCAATCGGTTCAGTTGTTGATAATAAATCAAAATCCACAGTTAGCCCACGGGATTGTGCAATGCCGCGCGCACGTTCTTGAAATTGGTTTACAACGTGTTCAATCATTGCCACATCCATCGAACGCACTTCAAATCCAAATTCAACTTGCCCAGGAATGACACTGATTGAATTCGGATGGACATGTAACCGGCCTACCGTTCCAACGATGGATTCTTCACTTTGACACAACGCCTCCAAAACCAATAGAATTTCAGACGCCCCCATAAGTGCATCGTTTCTCATGTTTGAAGGCGTCGTCCCGCCATGATTCGGTACGCCTTCGACGACTACGTTAAATCTTTGAATGCCGACAATACCTGAAACAACACCGAGCTTATCCCCGGTTTTATCCAACACAGGGCCTTGTTCAATATGTAGTTCTAAATACAGGGCAATGTCACCCTTTTTCAAGGCATGTTTTTCACGATTGGCAGGTCTGCCCCCAAGATTTACGAGTGCATCGTTTAAAATTAAACCGGTCGCGTCTGCGCGTGTCAAAACTTCAGCGGGAAGATTGTTAACGAGGCCTCGACTCCCAATGGTAGAAATACCAAAATCACTCGCTTCCTCCGCAGTAAAATCGATGATCCTCAGTGGATGATTTAACTCGATATTCGCTTCGTTCAACATACGAACAATTTCCAACCCAGCAACGACACCAGCCACCCCATCAAAGCGGCCACCACCTACTACCGTATCCGTATGAGAACCAATGAGGATCGGCTTCAATTCGGGATTTTTTCCAGGTCGCACACCGACTAAATTCGATGCCGCATCCACCTCTACCTCCAATCCACAGTCCGTCATCTGCTTCGTTAACCAATCCCTACTTTGTGTATACCACGGCGTAAACGGCTTCCTCGTCCACCCTGGTTTACTCTCATCTACGAAACGAGAGATGGATTCAATATCCTTTTGAATACGTTCTATATTAGGAATTAACTTTAGATTGTTCAAGAATACACTCCTTCTCGGATTTCTTGCCTGTGCACCACACAACTCTGAAACGATTCAGAATCGTTTTGAAGTTGTTTCGTGCACAGGCACACCTATACCAATTATTGCACCTGGAAAATTGATTGTCAAAATCACCAAAACGCAAAAAATCCTACTTCTCAATTACGAAAAGTAGGATTTTTTCTCTTGCCTGCACACCTAAGAGAGTTATAAAGCGTTATATCCGCCCGCTAATTGCGCGACATCATCGAAACCACGTGCTTTTAGAACGGTGATTGCAATTGCAGACCGTACGCCACTTTGACAATGAATGAGCAATTTTTTCTCTTTCGGAATGTCGAGTGAACGCAATTTCCCTAGAAATAGATGATTCGCTTCTTCTAAGTGGCCGTCCTTCCATTCACCATCGTTACGAACGTCGACTACAAACGTGTTTGGTTCTTTGATTTCTTCGATAAATTCATTTACTGGAAGTGTCTCGTAAGACTGCAGCGTTAATCCTTCCAATGCAGATGGGTTAACGAGTGCTTTAATGTTATCCAATCCGATTGACTGCAATGCCTTCACCACATTTTCGTAATTGGCTTCTGCCGAAATGACAAGCAATTGCTCATCGTACTTCGCAAGCCAGCCCGCCCAATTCGTAAACGATTTCGCGTAAGGAATGTTGATCGAACCTTCCACAAGATTGTTTTCTACGACAGTCGCAGGTCTTGTATCAATCACCAGCGTATTGGCCTCGCCCATTACTTTTTCAAATGAAGCTGTATCCGTAATCACATCAACCGCCTCACCTTGTAATACGGCTGGACCTATTTTGTTCAGCTTTTTCATTTCCGCAAAATAGACCGGAGCTTCTGGCTGATCTAATAATAATTCTTTAACAAATGCTTCTTCATCGTCAAATTGAAGTGCCCAGTTGAAATGCTTCTCGTATCCGACAGTCGAAATCGGTACAGAACCGAGCGACTTCCCACATGCTGAACCTGCACCGTGACCTGGCCAGACGACTAAATGATCCGGCAATTCTTTAAAACGCTCAAGTGATTTGAACATATCACGCGCACCACTATCCGCTGTTCCAACAATTCCTGCCGCCTCTTCCAATAAATCCGGGCGTCCCACATCGCCAACAAATACAAAGTCTCCCGTAAACATTCCCATTGGACCGGACGCACCGCCACCTCGATCCGTTAAAATAAACGAAATGCTTTCAGGCGTATGTCCTGGCGTATACCATACGTCAAAGTCGATGTTTCCAATAGAAAATTTGGAACCTTCTTTCACCAACTCCACATCAATGCCATCTGTATAGGTGTATTTCCAGTTTTCGTCGCCTTCATCGGATAAATACAATTTCGCTCCATGCTCAACAGCAAGCTGACGTGCACCCGAAATGTAATCCGCATGAATATGTGTATCTGCTGCGGCTGTGACACGCAATCCTTCTTCTTTTGCAACCGCTAAAATATGATCAAACTCACGTGGTGGGTCAATAAGTATTGCCTCTCCCGTTCGCTGACACCCTACTAAATACGCATTTTGTGCTAAGTTTGGATCTGTGAATGATTTAAAGAACAATTCTACCGCCTCCAATAATATGATTTCTTAATCTAGACTCAATATACCATAGGGGGTATAAATGAGCAAGTAGCCTGTTTGATAAATTATAAAGAATGCCTGCGTGAGAAACACATTTGCCACACAAGGATTATTCGCTACATACAAAAACGATACTCGAAATAATTTCCCGAGTATCGTTTGCATGCTTATTGAGCGTTATTGAGTTCCCCATTTATCCCGAAAAATCAATTCATCTAATGTTTCTCTTTTCCTCCAATTAGCTAATTCCAACAGAGGTTTATCTGGATATTGATCTGTGTAGCCTATCGATAAAAGAGCGACCGGGTCAACATGAGGTGGAATTTCCAAAATATCACGAACGTCGTTTTTCTTATAAAAACTCACCCATCCCATTCCCAAACCTTCCGAACAAGCGGCTAGCCACATATTTTGAATCGCACACGCTGTTGATAGTATATCCGTTTCCGGAATCGAATTGCGTCCCAATACATGGGATCCTCCTCGAGTCGGATCGCATGTGACACATATCGTAATCGGCGCTTCCTTTAATCCTTCAATTTTTAGGTTAAGAAACTCATTTTCTTTTTCTCCTTCATAATGAATCGCAAGTGCTCTTTTCTCTTTATCCGCTGCCCATGCCAATTTTTCTTTAATTTCAGGAGACGAAATGACAATAAAGTTCCAAGGCTGCATGAAACCGACAGAAGGGCCATGATGAGCGGCATCTAGTAATTTATGTATCGTTTCACTCGGAATTGGATCACTTAAGAAACTTCGTATATCTCTTCTCGTATAAATCGATTTGTAAACCGCATCTCTTTCTTCATTCGTAAACAAAACACTCACTCCTAATTGTAATAAACTTCTGACTTCTCGTACCGATATCCTACATGCTTCCCTTACGATTAACCTTTTTCATACGACTCATTCTATCAGTTGACCTAACATTATTTTACCATATTAACTGTGTAAATAGTATGTATCTAGTGCTTCTCGACCTATAACTCATATTGACAAAAGAACAAAACTACTTCCATTCAGAATGATTTCTTAAGCACAATATACCAAAGGGGGTATAAACGTACGATAGAAAAGGTTATAACTCGTTAAGTGTGCGCCACGTGGTAAACTAGAGCTATATGTACGGTTGCTGTGCACGTACGAAGAAATTTATAGGATGGTGCTTGTATGCCTGGTATGGGTTATCGGACAATAAAGACTGCTATAGGAGCAGCTCTTGCCATTTGGATTGCGAGTTTAATGAATTTGGAATTCGCAACATTTGCAGCCATAATGGTAATTATTAGTATCGAACAAACGAAGAAAAAAACCATCCTCTCCATGAAGGATAAGTTCTTAGCCTCTCTATTATCTATGTTTCTCGGTGCTTTGATTTTTGAGTTATTAGGGTACTCCCCGATCGTGTTTGGTCTCTTTATATTAATCTTTGTTCCAATTTTAGTAAGAGCTGGACTCCAGGATGGTTTTGTTTCGAGCATGGTTATTTTATTGCATCTGTATGCAGTTCAAAATGCCGTTTGGGGTACGTTTTTGAATGAATTCTATATTATTTTCATCGGGATGGGAATCGCATTGCTCGTCAATAGCTTTATGCCAAATTTCAAGAAAGATGTCGAACTCCTTAAACTAGAAATCGAACAAAAATTCCAAACAATCCTCTTTGAATTTTCCGCTCATTTACGTGACAATGCACGAACTTGGGATGGAAAAGAGCTACTTGAAGTAGAAGAATTGATCAACCAATCGAAAAGCATTGCGATTCAAGATGTAGAAAATCACCTATTGCGAAAAGAAAACAAAGATTATTATTATTTAGAAATGCGAGAGAACCAATTGGAACTCTTAAAACAGATGATGCGAATTATAGCCATTTGTACCTCCTTCGGCCTTCACATCAAACAAAAAGAAATGTTTGCAGCATTCTTAGAGGATTTAAGTAAAAACGTGCATTCACGCGATACAACTGACGTTACGTTACATGAATTAGAGGAATTAAAAGAAGCAATCAGCAACACGGACTTACCGAAAACACGAGAAGAATTTGAAGTACGTGCAAATCTCTATTATTTAATTTTCGAAATCGAAAACTACTTAAACTTGAAGAGAAATCTTTTTTCGAAATAAAATCTCCAAATCATGCCTGTGCACCACACAACTTAGACGCAATTCTGAATCGTGTCAGAGTTGTGTGGTGCACTGGCACAAAAAAAAGACAGACGTAAAAAATCATAACGTCTGCCCTAGATACTACTTCTCTATTTATTGTAATCCACAACGATGAACGGTTGTAATTGGAATGGCTTTGGTGCAATGTTTCGGTCATTCCACTGCGCGAACCAGCGCTCTAATGGATAGAAGAAATAGCCATCTTGCCAATGATCCGATGTATCATATGGATCCGCAAAAATAAGCATATCGTCACCGATACCTGGTGTACCGTTATTGTCATAGCCTATAATTGATTGCCAGTGACCATCCCAGTCCGCCCACTCAACCATGATTGGACGATCATTCTCCAGATGACCCGTTAGCCATTTCACGAAATAGCTATCTTTGGCATCTTCTACCCACGCCTCTGTCTCATCACTGTTTTCAGAAGCATACAAACTGCTCCATGTGAACTTTGCAGGTAAGTTTCCGACGTTATTGCCCGTTGCACCCGAATCCGCTTGAATTAAATCTGCATCCGTGAAATCTGCGCGGTAACTCGTTTCTACGACTTCAAAGCCTTCAAGACTTGTAAAGAAGTTATGCAACTGAGAAACGTCTGCACCGTATTCATGGAAGCTATTTGCAGATCCAGGTAAAGCACCTTCTACATCTAGGTCCGTCATTGCCTTCATTTGAACCGCAATGTCCATTTCAGTCATCTCATTATAACCAAAATGATTCGCCACGATTAAAGCCGTTGCTGGACCACAAGACCATTCCGTTGTTTGTTGCATCGTTTGGAAATTTTCGATAATCGTCAAATTGTCATCTGATTTCAAATTATAAAAATCAGGTGCACTATAATAGCGGGATTGTTCATTATCCCCAGCATTACCGTAAGCATCCGCGCCCCCAAACTCATCATAATCTTCACCTTGAATCGGGGTTGGTTTAACCGCCTCAGTCACTTTTGCTGATGCGCTCGAACTAACTAACGCCTCCGCATTTTCTTTCACTTCTTCACCTGAGCACGCACCTAAGAACATTGCAGATGCTACAACTGCCGTAAGGATTCTTTTCATCTATCACTCCACCTTTTCTTTTTTTGTGCATTTTCTGCACCGAGATTTATTATAACCAAAATCTAACTATTAGCAATCCTTTTTTATGTACTTTGAAATACGTCGGATAGTTGAATACTTCACATTTGTTTACCCTATTTATTTACAGCCTATTTATGCTTCTTGAATGAATGGAAAGTTCTTTTTTTATTCATTAATTAACACTAGTGTTTTCTGGGTATACAGAGAGTAACAACAAATCCCTCGCCGAAAAAGGAGCTGAAGACAATGGATATGAATCAACAACAAGCGATCCTCCACTACGATAAACTTGCCGGCATTTATGATAGTATTTCGAATTGGTATTATGTAAAAGCTAGACAATATGCCATTGAAGAACTCGACATTCAAAAAGGACAAACCATCATCAACCTGCCGTGTGGAACAGGCGTGAATTTCAAGCTCTTTCAAAAACAGCTTGAAAACACAGGACGCGTCATCGGCATAGACCTGTCCAGTGGAATGCTTGACCAAGCAAAACGTAAAATCAGGGATCAAATTATTGCCTGTGCACCACACAACTTCTAAACGATTTTGAATCGTTTCCAAATTGTGTGGTGCACAGGCATCCAAAATGATTCAACTCTCCAACAAAACTAAATCATCCTTCGTAATTTCTTTTTCAAGCGCAATCGCAATCCCATGCTGTTTATTGCTCGCAACAGCCATTCGATAATCGACTTTACGCATCATTTCTTTCGCAATCTTTTTAGCAAGACCGGCATTTCCGAAATTACAATCTCTACGCGCGTAAATCTCTTCATAATGACGATATAACGTACTCTTCGCTTCATCTGTTATGCCGTACCCTTTAATATAGAGGTCGGTAATCTCCATTAATTCCTTTGGTGTATAATCTTCAAATTGAAGCGTAAGTCCGAAACGGCGACGGAGTCCCGCGTTGCTATCCAAGAAACGATTCATTTCTTTTTCATATCCTGCGGCAATTAATAGGAACTCGCCTTGTTGATCGGACATTTTTTTCAGCAACACTTCAACTGCTTTTTTCCCGAAATCATTCTCTCCACCACTCGCAAGTGTATACGCTTCGTCAATAAACAACGCACTACCCATCGCTCGTTCAACCAGCCCAGCTGTTCGCTTCTCGGTTTCACCAATATGACTCCCAACTAAATCGCTGCGATCTACTTCAATCAAATCGCCTCGTTCTAATAATCCAAGGGCTTGATAAATACCAGCGAGCACACGACCGACCTCGGTTTTACCCGTCCCTGGTTTACCAATCAACAGCGTGTGGTTCATCAATTTCTCTGTAGAATGATTTTCTCGTTTGTAGTACCTCATGAGTTCAATCATTTTATCGATTTCAGCCTTCACCGAACCAAGGCCGATAAACTGATGAAGTTCTGCACGTTTTTGGGCGAGTAGTACTTCATCGATTGGGACTTCGTACGTCTTCACCTCGCGCTCTTGTACCGCTTGGACAACGTCTTGTTCTTCAAACGTCGTCAATACCTTTTCCGTCCACTCTTCACGCGAAAGTTTCGCAATTCTCATCGACTGTGCAAGTCCGATTTGATCGTATAGGATACGTGCCATTCGAGCGTTACTGAATGTTTCATCGCGCGTACGATAGCGTTCCACGAACACCTCATAGACTGCTTGCTTCGCAGGCTGCGTGAGCACATAACTTCCTTCACACTGAGTTAAGAAGATTTGAAACAACTCATCTGGTGTATAGTCATGAAAGGTAATCTTTTCAGTAAAACGGTCTTTCAATCCCGGATTAGACGCTAGGAACCGATCCATCTCTTCAGTATAACCAGCCGCGATCACAATGAATTCACCACGAGCATTTTCCATCGCAGGAAGCAACGTCTCAATTACTTTCTTTCCAAAATCTTTACTAGAGTTGCCCCCAGCTGCAAGCGTATACGCTTCGTCTATAAAGAGCACGCCACCCATCGCTTCCTGAATAATGACTTTCGTTCGTGCTTCTGATTCACCGACATGTGTTCCAACAAGATCTTCTCGCTTCACTTCAGTTACGTGGCCTGTCTTTAATAAACCGAGTTCCTTAAAAATGTTTCCTATAAGCCGAGCGACTGTCGTTTTTCCAGTACCTGGATTTCCTTGAAAGACCATATGGGGCGCGACCACTTCGCTTACTTTCATTCCCCGCTCTAATTTGAATTGATTGATCTCGCTTATGTTTTTAAACTCCTTGATTTTGTCTTTCACATCTTCCAGTCCAATAAACGCGTTCAAACCCTTCATGAATTCGTTCATCGGGTCCGTAGTAGATGAGTCTAAAGTTGAGGCACTTCCAACACTGCCGCCTAACTTACTAGTTATTGGCGGAACCTGCACGTCCGTATCGGTTAGCACAGGAACGCTGTCATCCCAGCGAACTAAATCTCCTGCCCGGTTTTTCTCAAAAGAACAGTCGCTAAGAACAGGAACCGAACGTTCCAAACGCAATCCAGCCTTCTCCCCACTCATCACGTGCACCCCTGTGAATACAGCATCTGAACAATCTTGCAAGATGATTTGATCATCACGGTGGCTATGTACTCGAGTTGTCGTTACTTCAGATCTCTCAACCTGACTCAAAACAATTCCTGACGACTTACCGTCATAGATTTCACAATCCTTCACAAAAACTTCTGCAGACGCTGTTGCCGTTAGTTGGGGTCGCTTATGATTGAACAAAATGGACCGTTCTAATGAAACGACTACTTCAGGACCCGCAAGTATACCGTTCTTATCACCACTTGAGATTCTACAATCGGTAACTTTTGCTTTCGCCGCAGCACTGAGTAAAATGCTGGATCCATCATGACCGAAAATGATACAGTTGGCAGCCGTCAACTCGGATTCTTTCACGAATATCCCTGCACTATCCCCACTCTTTACTTCAGTAGCCGACAGAATTACTTCCGATTGATCAGATGCAAAAATCTGCACACCTTTATGATGGCTAATCAAAGAATCTGAAATGGTCACTTGACTACTTGTCGCGTAAATCCCTTTATTATTTCCACTTTCAATTTCACAATCCTGAATCGTGAACAGACTTTGATGAAATGCAGACAGTTGCGTCAACCGATTGTACTTTACTTCAGATTCGATGAGTGTACACGTAGAATTTCCAGAAACAATTCCCCTAGACGCACCCGACAGGATCTGTGTTTTTGTCATCCTGAGGTTACTTTGTTCATTACAGGAAATTTGGTCTCCTTTTTGGTTTTTAAACTGCGAGTCCGATAGCTTAACAGATGAACCACTAACGTTCATTCCCTCAGCTTCACCATTTTCAAAAGTACATGACTCGACTTCAATGTCGGAGCCATTCGAAAATGCCACATGCTCGAGACGTTGGTTTTTAAAGACACAATTTTTTAAGACACCTTTAGATTGGTCACAATGGATTCCCTGCATATGTCCAAAATAAAAAACAGTACTTTCTATATCCATAGAACTGTCTTGTTCCAAACGAAGTTGAACCCCACGATTTCCGATGAATGAACTTTTGGTGATCGTTGCTCGACTTTTTTCAAACAAGCGAATGCCCTCTTGTTGCCCGCTTAAAATTCCGGTATTCGTTACCGCAACTTCCCCGCCTGCGCCCACACGTATTTGCGCTGACTCGATTGTGTCTTCTACGATACATTCGAACAAAGCGAGACGCCCGAATACGACAATCCCTTTTAGATTTTTTTGAAACACCGTATGCTCAGCAGAAACTTTTGCTGCTTCATCTATTTGCATAGCACCGCCTTGAATCTCCGAGAAAAGACAGTGGTGCAGCGTTACATCTCCTGAGTCGATCTGTAAACCATAGTCAACTGTATCCGTGCCTCCTCCAAACGTGATTGAGTCGATACGCACTTCTTCAGTTGTCGCGATACGAACACTTCCTGTTAGACGAACTGAGCTAGCTTCACCTTCTGAACTTCGAAGAACGAGTAACTTATCGATTGTTACATGTTCATAATAAATGCCATTCTCAACTTCCACTGTATCTCCAGGTAGAGCTGCCTCTACTGCAGCCTGAATGGTTTTGTAGTTGGCTCCTACACGCTGAGACACTTCAATAATCGCCACGTATCTTCCTACTTTCTATTCCTAAATTCAATTTAGATCTATACTATTTTTCTAAACATAATTAAACAAATGAATACTACCATTAGTTAAGTATACTAGTAAGCCTAGAGACAGAGCAAAGAACTGCTTATGAACAAACGCATTTTTATTGCCTGTATTTTTATTGCCTGTGCACCACACAACTTCTAAACGATTTTGAATAGTGTCTAAATTGTGTGGTGCACAGGCATCCTATGGTAATTCAGTGAAGTCGAAGAGGAAATGACAAGAAAGTTTATTGAAAAGGAATTTCCATCTGAATTTCAAGACATTTATTTGGAACGATTTAAAGAAGGTAAAGATGAGACATTGGAAGGGCGCATTTTATCTGTTGCCGATAAAATCGATTTGCTTTATGAATCATTTGGAGAGATTCAAAAGAATAATCCGGAGCCATTGTTTTTAGAGATATTTGAAGAAGCATTAAGGACAATCATGACGTTTCAAGATATGGACTGTGTAGAATACTTCCTAAAACATATTCTTACCGATATGCTCAGCGAACGATTCACAGAACATGATGAGTTAACAGGCATTGCAATGCGCATAATCGAAGAACATGGGAGTTGACAAGATTTCAGGTGCCAGCAAATTAATGCCTGTGCACCACACAACTTCCGAACGATTTTGAATCGTTTCTAAGTTGTGTGGTGCACAGGCATCCTAAATACAACAATTCGAATCCCGCCTTCCGTACAAAGATAAAGCAAACTTACGGGCGGTATGTTAGAATTTAATTCGATTCAATTTATTGGAATTGACTTGTAGATAGGTGGGGCAACATGAAGAAAAAAATTATCGATTTCCTTTTCATTATCGTAGGTTCTTTTATCTTTGCACTTGCGGTGAATATTTTTGTTATTCCGAATAATCTCGGAGAAGGAGGAGTCACTGGACTTACAATCATCACTTATTACTTATACGGTTGGTCTCCAGGACTTGTTAACTTAATCTTAAATGGATTTTTACTCATTGCCGGCTTCAAATTTTTAAATAAAAGTACAATCGTTTATACGATTTTCGCCGTACTCTTCAACTCATTATTTTTACATCTAACGTCAGATTGGCGCATTGCTTCAGACGAAATCTTCGTCAATGCGATTTTCGGCGGTGTATTTATAGGTGTTGGGATTGGGTTAATCATCCGCGTTGGCGGAACAACAGCTGGTACGACCATTCTTGCCAGCATTACGAATAGATACCTCGGTTGGAGCATCAGTTATGGGTTGTTATTTTTCGATTTAATCGTCGTCTTTTCCTCTTATTTTGTTATCGGTGCAGAAAAAATGATGCTTACGATTATCATGCTTTATATCGCGACAAAAGTGATGGAATTTATCATTGAAGGTTTCAACATAAAGAAAGCTGTTACGATTATCTCCAAAACACCCAATGAAATTGCAAGTGAAGTAAACAAACTGATGAATAGGGGTGTAACGGTCTATTCCGGACATGGTTATTATACAAAAGAGAAAAAAGATATTCTCTATATCGTCATCGGTAGCCAAGAAGTTGTAAGGCTCAAAAAGATTGTTAGAGCCGCGGACCCAGATGCTTTTATTGCCATACATGACGTCCGAGATGTCTTTGGCGAGGGCTTTAGGGAAAACACCAAATTGTAAGGACGCTTTCGTGCCTGTGCACCACACAACTTAGACACGATTCTAAATCGTTCCCGAATTGTGTGGTGCACAGGCATCCAAAATTCTTTTATAATAAACCAATCCATTTCCAATAAGTGGCGCTGAATAATAGAATTAGCAAGTAACCTAAAATAGTGAGCGGAATTCCAGTTTTCAAGAAATCTTTTACTGTGAATGAACCCGTTCCATACGCAAGCATATTTTGCGGTGCACTTACAGGAAGTAGAAAACCAAAGCTAATCACGAATTGTTGAATGAGTACAAATCCGACAGCATTTGCATCAAGTGTTATTGTTGTTGTCAATGCAATAAATATAGGAATAAGTGCAGATGATAAACTCGTTGCACTTGCAAATCCTAAGTGAATCAGAATGTTAAAAGCGGACAACAAAGCAATTGTTGCCAGAAGTGGCATATTGTCGAGTCCCATTGCCCCAAATACTTTATCAGATAACCACTGCGCCCCGTTTGTTTGAAGGAGAATTGAACCAAGTGCAATACCGACCGCAAAAACGATAATCGTTCCCCACGGAATTAACTTTTCAACTGTTTTCCAGTCGTACACCCCGATTTTAGGCGATAACAGGATTGCAATAGCGACAAGGGTTACTGTTGTTGTATCTAATGGATGTAAGATTTCTTCTGTTGACCATAAGAATAGGAGGATGAGTGAAATGACAATTAGGCGAATTTCTGGAGCTTTTATTGGACCTAACTCTTTTAACTTTCCCTCAATCATCTCCTTACCACCTTCAACAAGATTCGTTTCAGGTTTAATCACTTTTATCATAATAAAATAGAGGGCAATTGACATGATTATGGACCAAGGCGCAGCGTATAGAAACCATTTACTCCAGGCAACTGTTTCTCCCATTTCTTGTTCAATAAAACTGAGAGCGACCATGTTTTGAGCAGCTCCTGTTTTAATGCCGATGTTCCATATTGACACGGATTGAACAGCTGTAATAACGAGCAGTGCACCGAGCCGACTATTATGCGGCAATCCAAAAGCCGCCACCATTCCCAATAATATCGGAACTACAGCGCCTGCACGAGCTGTCGCGCTCGGCACGAAAAATGCGAGAATAATCGATACAATGATTGCTCCAAAGACGATTGCACCTGTTTTCACTCCCACTTTGGATAATATGAACAATGCTAAACGCTGGTGGAGATTGGTTGCTTGCATCGCTGCAGCAAGAAACAATGCCGCCGCCACGAGTGCAACAGCAGAGTTAGAGAATCCGCCAAGTGCCAATTTAAGTGCACCTTTCGTTCCTAACATCACACTGGGATCTTCCATGTTGGGTGCTAATCCAAGCAGCAACGTCGTGAGCCCAATAATCATTGCCGCACTAACAGGATAAGCGACGGCTTCAGTCATCCATAAAATGACTGCGAATGCCAAAATTGCAAGCGCCCGCTGTCCCATGACAGGTAAATCATCAGGTGTTGGTAGCAATACGATGATGATCATAACCGCAAAGGCAAGGGCTATCCAAATTGGTTGTAAATTTCGTTTTTGCGTATCATTAGCTGTTGTTTCCAAACATATAACTTCCTTTCAATTTTAGAATTCCTCTTAAATCGTCTGTTTTATATTCGATTTTCTTTATGTAATACCATTCTCATTAAATAGGTTGTATCTTAGATATTCCCACAAAACCTTGAACGGAAACATCGTTTCGGGTAACCGTGCACATAACTTTCATGTTTGTTTCAATGAACAAGTTTATTCAACAAAAGGATAATTCTAAGTTGGACTTGAGTTTATAAATGAAAAAAACCTTGCCAATCCATCAGGTTTTCCAATTAGTCATTATGATTTTTTTAGTAAATCGACTTCGGCTTTCTTCGTAAATGCTTATTCGCGTTTTGGTTTCCTATACTATTTCCGCCTTCACAGTTTGGGTACTTGCACCTTATAGAATACGCCCATATTAAACACACCTAGATCGTCTTCGCCCCATTGAATGGAGTGAAGACGATTTAGTTTTATTCCGCAAGTCCTCATTGATTTCTTTAACGGTATCACATCGCATATCCACTTTTTTGGCTATTGCGTTTTCTCGATTTCAAAAGTTGCTGTTACCTCAATCCCATTCAATGCCTGTGTAGCTAGTCTGTCTGCTTCTGTATTGCCCTTTCGAGATACCAATTCATACTCTGGTGTAATTTCAAGGGTTTTCATTTTTGCTTCGATTCGGTCCGCCCAATTGTATAGATTTTGTTCAATCGCCGGCCACTCCTCGGTTAAATGGTTGATGACAACCCGAGAATCCCCAATAATTCGAACTGGAAGATGGTGGACATTCAAATTTTCAAGCTCCTGTATACAAAGATGAAGTGCTGCATATTCCGCCTCGTTATTCGATGTAAGTTCCAGAACAGATGCGCTCCGCCTTAGTCTGTACGACTTTCCATTCTGATCATAATAAATGACACAACCCAATCCGGATGCCTTCGTAGCCTGGTCGAATCCTCCATCGAAATAGACTGTAACATTATGTGGCTCTGTTTTGATTTCAATTAAATAACTCTTCATTTCCTTGACCGACCACGAGTTGTCATATTGATCGATAAACTTCAAACTTTTCGCACGCCCAGTCTTCACCAAATCTTCGGCAATGAGCATCGCATGAGCCGCCTTCATTTCTTCCGAGTGGAAGACGGTTTCTGTCCCCTTAGGTGTTCGGTAACTGCATTCGATTAAAACTTTCATCTCAATCCCTCCAACTCGTATGTCTTTGTAGTGTACCTAATGCGATGCTCTTTTAGAAGTTCTTCACACGATCCTTACAACTTGAATATGCTATTTAATTGGAAATATCTTATAGCAGGGAGTACGATAGTATGAAAAGATGGATTGTTGCTCTGGTCATTCTATGTTCAATCGGATTGGCGGGTTGTATAGAAAAACCAGTAAATGAAGAGTTCGAAACAAATGATAATGAACAGAAACAACCGATGGAGGATTTAAAAATACCCGTAACTTATGATAATAAAGTAAAAAAGGAAACAAATCCTTTAGTTGTAAATATCATTGATCCACTTACATTAGAAATAATTAAAACTGTATCACCAATCGATTTAGGATATGAAACAGATTTCGAAACATATAAAAAGGATATTGAAAAATTAGCTTATGAATTAGCAAGAGGTACGGAAACAGAAACTGGGTATGACAAGAGAATGGTTCTTGATAAAATGGATGAAGACGGTCAGATCATTAAAGGAAGTCCAAGGATTATTTTAAAAGAAAGTGAATTGGTGGATAGGATTGTAGAAGCATCATTTACTGGCAAGAACATTGAAATTCCTTTGTATGTTACAGAAAGTAGTTATAATGTTGAAGATATTCCTTACTTAGAGGATGTAATAATTGCTTCTTATACAACTTATTTCAACATCTCAGATGTAAACAGGAACAAAAATATTGAACTTTCAGCAAAGGCTATCAATAATGTGATCGTTGGAAGTGGGGATTATTTCTCATTTAACGAGATGGTCGGGCCGAGAGACGAACTAAATGGGTACCAACCAGCACCGGAAATAAGTAATAAGAAACTCGTCATGGGTATTGGCGGAGGGGTTTGCCAAACGTCCTCAACACTTTTTAATGCAGTCGACCAATTATCAGTAAACTATATTGAAAGACATCATCATTCATTGGATGTGGGCTATGTGCCAAAAGGAAGAGATGCTACTGTTTCGTATGATGCATTGGATTTCAGATTTCAAAATACACAAGACGGACCTTTTTTATTCAAAGCGATATATGGTAATGGCTTTCTCACGATAGAAGTAAGAACTTCGAGGGCAAATGAAAATACGGTAGAGTAAGTTTGTAATGGAAAATCAAGTCAGGAAAAAAATCCTCCTCCTTCGCATAAAAATAGATGCCTAAAAGAGGCTGTATAAAAAGGTGCCTGTGCGCGAAATATTCACGAGTGTTTATCGCGCAGCCACCTGGCACTATTATGGAGATGGTGATTCATGTATAGTAGTAAAGTTTCTCGGAGTGTCGAGAATAACATAACACATACCGCCCTAACTTTTGATTTGTATTAAGTGAAAACATGTAATATACTTTAACATAGAAGCATATCACTAACTTAAATGTCATATACTAAAAAGGACCACCTAATGCTCTTAACATTAGGCGGTCTGTAATAGCAGGTTCCCTTCAAAGGGGGTCAGCCTGATGAGAAAAATCCATCCTGAAACGAGCTTACCACTCAAGGATGGATTATTTTTTATTGTGGAAAGACAATATTGCTACAATCAATGCTGCAAATGTGAATACAAGCATCATCGTTTCAAATATTGTCATATCAGCCACCTCCCTTCTTTCGGGAAATGACTGACCACCCTTGAGTCACCTATTCTATTACGCTATTATCATACCATACATACGTTCTGCATTTCTATGAAAATAACATCTTAGATTGGGTCAAGTTTTGATAAACTAAATAAAATATAAATACTAGCATCGACGCTCCAAATATTTTCATTCAACCAGCTCAATTGTTTTGGGAATGGTTAACAAAATACTTATGTTCTATGTATTCATTCTTTTTCTTCATTAATTAAATAAGTGATCGGCGCCCGAAGTTATTCGGAAAGTTAACTGCTTAAAATTGTTTTTCCTTTGTACAAATCGTCTTTCATGGGCATGCTAAAAGCGACCGCAACTTAAGGAGGGAATTTAATTATGACATTAGGCAAAGAACTCGAATCATTAAAAGAATTTTACGGTAAGGACCGTTGTGTGCTAAGCGTATACTTAAATACCAATCCTGGTGACCCCCAACAATTGAACGGTGGTTGGAAGATTCATTTAAAGAATGGATTTAAGCGTATCGATGAGTATTTAACGGCTTCTAAAGATGAAAAAGAGGTCAAAGCATTTAACACACTTAGGAAAAAAGTAGAAGAAAAAGTGGAGAGTAATCTGAATAACCTTAGTAAAAGTGTTGTGATTTTTGGGGCTGTTGAGCCTGAATTATGGTCAGTTCATTATGTACAAGTTCCTGTAAAAACAAGTTTTCACTGGGAAAACCTGCCGATGACAGAAGAAATGGAATATATGTACAAAGCTTACCCAGAAGCGGGTATTGTTTTACCAAGTTTTGGGGAGGTGCGCATTTTAGATACAGCAATGGGAGCTGTTAAAGAGGAACTTACTTACGAATTCGACTCAAACGTAGAAGGATGGAGGGTACGGAAAATAGATTCTGCAAATCATGATGGGGGAAGGAAAGATAGTGCGAGGCCTGCTTTAGAGCCCCGCCCTAGAAGTAATATAAAAGGATTTTATAAAGGAATGGAAAAAGTTATCGAAAAGTTAAAGAATGAACGTGGCTGGCAAGAAATCCACGTAACCGGAGAAACCGAGCTAGCCAACGCCTTTGCCGAAACATTACGAGAAAAACCAGCTAGTTGTCTATATAAAAACCTAAATAAAAGCAAAGCGAGCGATGTCATTCACCAGGTGTTCGAAAAATAAATTTAGTGCCTCTGTGCACCACACAACTTCGACACGATTCGGAATTGAGTCGAAGTTGTGTGGTGCACAGGCATCTTTTTTAGTTATCTCAAGTAATTGTTACTAAAAGTACCAGATACCCAATGAATTCAATGAGAACCTGGTAACTGGGCAATACGGTCACGTTCGCTTGCAGTGAGTTCAAAGTCAAAAATATCTAAACTTTGGGCTTGGCGATCTATATGATGAGACTTAGGAATGACGATCACATCACGTTCAATTTGGTAGCGTAACACAACTTGTGCGTATGTTTTTCCGTACGGGTTACCGATTTCTTCTAGTACCTGCTTGGCATTTTCATCGATACCGCCTAATGGAGACCATGCCACAGTTGCAATGTCACTCTTTTTATTATAGTCAATTAATTCTTCATTCCAGTTACCGACTTGGGATTTAATTTGATTAACCGCTGGTGGCACGCTGCCATTTTCAAGAATTATATCCAGATGTTCTTTTTTAAAGTTAGAAACACCGATTGACTTAAACACTCCGCGATTATGGTAGTCTTCTAAAATACGCCACGCTTCCAGGATTTCAGCATGATCATCCCATGGATTATGGATAAGGAATAAATCAATATAGTCCGTTTGTAATTTCTCTAAGCTTTTCTCAATTTCAGCATGGGCCCAGTCTGTACCACCGAAACCTTCGAATGTATTGAGCTTCGTCGTGATAAAAAATTCTTCACGTGGCAGGGAAGATTTCTTTATCCCTTGTCCAAGAACTTCTTCATTCCTATATTTTTGAGCAGAGTCAAAATGACGGTAGCCGTTTTCAATGGCCCAGTCAATTTCCTCCGTGTCTCCTCTTAAAGCACCTGCGTATTGATTTCCCTCTTTACCATACGTATTTGTCCCACTTCCGACGATTGGAATGTCAATGCCATTATTTAATGTTAGATCCTTCATCTTAACCCCTCCTATACTATAGTTCTAACCTTACTCATACTAAAGTAAGGAAGCAATCTATTTGTTCAGTCAATAAATGATAACAAGGGCACCCAAACGTTATTTATCAAAAGAAAAAGGGTATACTTACATAGGTACAGTAAAGGAGGTTTTTTCATGGATCGAGTGAAATTGATTAATCTTTATGGTCAAGGTATTACTGATTGTGAAACAAGCCCTTTTGAAATGCTTGAAACCTTCCATATTCGAAGCGAGTTGCATCAGTTACCGCTAACGAAAGAAGAAAAAAAGATGGTAGCTTCCTACGATATGAAATTATTAAGTAATGCTGAACAAGTTTTTGAGCACACGAGTAAAGCCTATGACTTTTCGACATCCAAAGAGACCATGGACGAATGGTGGTGGCATTTAGATTTACTACTAAATGGTGAAATTCTATTCAATGCCACTTCTCTTTATGATGATGTGATTTAACACCGATTCCTTTTTTAGTGCCCGCCACTAATTTAATGCCTGTGCACCACACAACTTCAACACAATTTTGAATTGTGTCTAAATTGTGTGGTGCACAGGCATCTTTTCACAATTCATTTTTCTTAACCTTTTTGATAACGAACGTTTGATATTTTTCTTGTACTACCGGTAAATGGAAATGACCATACGCACTCGTACTAAGTGGACAGATTTGTTTCGTAATCACGTTACAAAGGTAAACAAAAATAAAACATCAAGATGGGAGGATAAGCAATGGCGAACGTAAATTATTGCCTGTGCACCACACAACTTCCAAACGATTTTGAATCGTTTCTAAATTGTGTGGTGCACAGGCATCCAAAAGTGCGAAATAACCAACCAAGGACTGTCCGAAAAAGCAGCATATCCGCCCGGTTGGACGTGGAAAGCGTGCCTCTGCAGTAAGCTATTCTGAATTCGGTTTTGCACCACACAACTCCAATTATTTGAAAGTGCGCAAATGGTACAATAGAAGATAGAGAAATTGTACATAAACGAGGTGCGGAAACATTGAGATTGAATCAGTATATTAGTTCTTCGGGATTTTGTTCTAGAAGACAAGCGGAGCGATACATTACTGCTGAAAAAGTTCTAGTGAATGGCGAGATTGCGCATCATGTTTATTTTGTTCAAGATAATGATCAGGTCGAAGTAGATGGTCATAAAATCAAGAAAAATTCTAAAGATATTTATATAATGCTCAATAAACCAAGCGGGATTACTTGCACAGCCTCTCCTAACATTGCTAATAACATTATTGACTTTGTATCCTATCCTGAACGCATATTTCCAGTTGGACGTTTAGATAAAGAAACTGAAGGTCTGATTTTATTAACAAATGACGGAAGCGTTGTAAATAAGTTAATGAAAGAAGAAAATAACAATGAAAAAGAATACATTGTAACAGTCAATAAAAAAATCACCGATACGCTTATAGTAGGGTTATCAAACGGTGTAGATATTTACAATCCAAGAAAAAAAGGCTATACACGAACAAATCCATGCCCTGTACTTCAGCTGGATGCGTATACGTTTCGCATCGTGCTTTCACAAGGATTGAATCGACAAATCCGGAGAATGTGCAGACGTTTTCAATATACAGTTACTCATTTACAAAGAATTCGAATCAAGCACATTCAACTGGGTTCATTAGAACGCGGTCAATGGCGTCACTTGACTAAAGAGGAAATAGCTGGGCTTGATTGAGTGCGCCTGTGCAAGATACAACTTAGACACGATTCAAAATTGTCTAGAAGTTGTGTGGTGCACAGGCATCTTATTGGGTTTTCACAACACTGCACCACACATAATTCGACCTATTAGTGGAAGACTATGTTTTTGTGGAGGTGTATAAATGGATGAAAAAGCAAATCTTACTTGGTGGCAATTATCTCTAATTGGGATTGGCAGCATGATTGGCACAGGGTTTTTCCTAGCATCAAGTATAGCGATTCAAATGACGGGTCCTTCAGTCATCTTGGCTTTTATCATGGCTGGAAGTGCTACATATATCGTTTTTGAAGCACTCGCAAAAATGTCCGTAAAAGATCCCCAGAAAGGATCTTTTCGTACCTATGCCAAAAAAACATATGGGCGTTGGGCTGGTTTTAGCAGTGGTTGGGTGTACTGGAGTTCAGGAATGTTAATCATTGGTAGCCAACTTACTGCTATTTCGCTACTCTCTAGATTTTGGTTCCCTACAGTTAAATTGTGGATATTCACATCCATTTATGCCGTTTGCGGTCTGATTGTCCTCTTTATTGGCGCGAAAGCGTTTGGAAAATTAGAAAGCGTATTTGCTGTTATGAAAATTGCCGGGATTTTTATGTTTATTGTCATTGCAGTCTTAGCACTTATAGGGGTACTCGACGGAAATCTAAAGGAAGGCATTCCTCAATCTGTCGGCGAGTTTTTCCCAAAAGGAATCATCGGGTTTTGGAGCGCACTAACCTTCGCCTTTTATGCGTATGGAGGAATCGAACTAATGGGCGTAATGGCTATCCATCTTAAAAATAAGGACGATGCTCCCAAGTCTGGAAAAGTACTGTTAGGGCTACTTGGCATCGTTTACGTTTCCGCCCTTTCGTTAGCGCTACTACTGCTGCCATACGATAAGTTCAGGGAAAATAAAAGCCCATTTGTTGAAGCTTTGTTGGGTGTGAGTCATATCGAGTTTTTTCCACATGTATTTACTGCTGTCATTATTATTGCGGGGTTTTCAGCGATGTCAGCATCCCTATTTGCGGTAACAACAATCCTTCAAACACTATCAGAAGATGGAGATGCCCCAAAGATATTTAGCAAACAAACGAAAATGAAATTAGAAATGCCACTACCTGCAGTTTCATTAACATCTATCGGACTTGTTCTTTCTATTGTTACCTCTTTAGTATTGCCTGATAAAGTGTTTGAATATATAACGACAGCCGCCGCATTGATGCTTCTTTATAATTGGCTTTTAATTTTAGTGATGTATCACAAATTAATTGAGCCAACTAGAATCGATAAAGTAAAGAGAATGATTGGTATCATTTTAGTCGCTTTGTCCGTTAGTGGTACACTTTTTCATCAAACAAGTCGTCCTGGTTTCTTGATCAGCTTAGGATTCCTTACAGTTATCGGAATGATCGTCTTGTCGTTACGAAATAAATGGAAGAACGAAACCACTCAAAATACAGTTTGATACGCTTGGTACCCAAAGTATACGCCAAATCCAATCATAAATAAGGAAGATATAATGGAAATCACCTTCAACAGCCTAATCGATACTAATTTGCGAGCACCACTAGATATCATGGCGATGATTGTATCCCATAAGAGGACGCCTCCTATAATGGCCACACTATTGATGATTAATTGATAACCTGAAAAATTTCCAGCATTCTCTGCTAGAATCGAACCGTAGATCCCTAGCCAAAAAAGAATGGATAGCGGATTTAACAATGCAATCAAAAAACCTGAGAATAGGGAACGTCTGAGACGAACTTCCTTACCGAATTTTAGCAACAATGTAATTTTATGTATCGAAAGTAAACTCTCTACCCCCGTATAGATTAGAACAAAGCAACCAAACAACCAAAGTATTATTTTTACAAGCGGGAACTCAATCATTTGGCCAATTCCCAAGTAGACCATGATCATATATAGAACGTCGGCCGTTAAAGCACCCATACCTAACATCCATGCATGAAAAAACCCGTTTTTAATACCTGTATCCAGCATCGCGGCATTGACTGGACCGATTGGCGCAGCTAAAGATACACCTAAAATCATATAGGCAGCTATCGAGTTCATAACACAGGCCTCCCGAAAAAGAACTTCTTTGCATCCTATTCTTGAGGAGTACCTTGTACAACCAAATCAAAAATTAATGCCTGTGCACCACACAACTTCTAGACAATTTTGAATCGTGTCTAAGTTGTGTGGTGCACAGGCATCTTTTGCTAGTCAACTATACCTTTAAACTTTTACTTTCCAATTCTCTCGAATGAAAGGCGCTCTTCCAGATTGCTCTTTAAAGTTCGAATACTTTTCTGGGTTTTTACGATAATAACCTTGGTGGTAATCCTCTGCGGGATAGAAAGTTTTCGCTTCAACAATCTCTGTAACAATCGGCTTATCAAAACGCCCACTATTAATTAGTTCTTCTTTGGATTGTTCTGCAATTTCTTTTTGTTGCGCATTATGATAAATGATTTCTGTACGATATGAGGATCCCCGACTACCAAATTGTCCGCCTGCATCCGTCGGATCAATTTGTTGCCAATATAATTCTACAAGCTTCTTGTATGGATAGATGGCTGGGTCATATGTAATTTGCACAGCTTCCGTATGTCCCGTAACACCAGCACACACTTCTTCATACGTTGGATTTTCAGTGACACCGCCAATATAACCAGAAATAACCTTTTCTATGCCCGGTTGTGTATCAAACGGTTGAACCATACACCAAAAACACCCTCCCGCAAATGTTGCAACTTCATAATTATTATTAGTCATAAAAATCCTCCTTAGTTTGATGTTTTATAGTACTGACACAATTTCTTTGAAAATAAAAAACGACCTCTTAATAAAAATTAGACGTCACCGCATAATAAGTATTGCGTGCAAAACCTCTTATCTCACGGATTTAGTACTAGAACTGCTGAAATTGGCACCGTTTAAACAAAGCTCAATGGTTGATGAGGCTTCACTGGGTCAGTCCCTCCGCCTCTCTTTATAACAATTTTTAACTATGCTTTTGTGTCGTTCAGTTCATCGTCGTATATTCATACTAGTCTTCATATTCATACTAGTCCCTATATTCCGCCTTGTCAATGGGGTTAGTGATTGGTGACAGTCACCAAACACTAGGGTTGAAGTTTTTCACACTATCATTACAACTTGAATAAGCTATCGAAATCTAATGCCTGTTCACCACACAACTTAGACACGATTCTAAATCGTTCCCGAATTGTGTGGTGCACAGGCATTTTTAATTTTCCAAACTTTTCCCAATATAAAACTGTCGATGAAGTTCGCGTACTTGCTTAGCGAGTTCAGGTACAGGACCGTCTAGCTCAGTATCACGGATAACTTCTTGAATCGGCAAACTACGCACACGCGACTGCGTAACATCCACCCCAAACTCGGTCAACCACTCCACCAGTTGCTCAGACGAACTAACGAAAGCGATACGACCTAAACCTGCCCAACCATGAGCAGCAGCGCACATCGGACAATGTTCTCCCGAAGTATAGACCGTCGCCATCTTTCTATCTTCCAACGTCATGTTCTCCGCCGCCCAGCGCACCAAAGCAAATTCTGGATGCTTCGTATGATCTCCGTCACCAACATGGTTGCGCTCTTCCTTAAGCACCTTACCGTCGGCCGATACAAGGACTGAACCAAATGGTTGGTCCCCGTTTTCCAATGCAATCCTCGCTAGTTCAATGCACCGCTCAAGATGCTTCAAATCTGTATCATTTAACACAATAATCCTCCTTATTCTGTATTAAATATTCATGCCTTTTTACACCACACAGGCATCTTCTTAAATCTCTTCCAAATCACTCACTAACAGAATTTTACTATCTAGATCTGTCATTTTCTCTGTATATTCGAAAGCTAACTCTTTAAACTTCACGCTCTCATCGGCTTGCCCTAATACGTGGGAAGGTCTTGCAGCAGCCTCATAGCCGTATCCAATATAAAACGGAGCAAGATCCGCATCTACACTCACTGATATACATCGTTTCGCATACTTCAAAGCATTCTCTCCTTCGCCTGCCACCGCGTAAACTCGTGAAAGTTGCCAATAGCCTACAGAGAAATTCTTTTCCGTACATTCTTCTGCTTGCGTCCAATACCAGAACGAACTATGACAAAGGTGAATCATCTGTTCTTGATCTTCAGGTGATCTCGTTTCTTTGTCTAGAAAATCCCATACTTGATTAAAGCATATTGCTGCTAACTGTCTATGGGAAAAGACTGGAGTTTCGGTTTCTTTCATTTTAACGAATACCTCACTTTAATTGATGATTTTTACACTTTCATGCCTGTGCACCACACAACTTAGAAACTATTCGAAATCGTGTCGAAGTTGTGTGGTGCACAGGCATCCTAAAATCTATGAAAACTTGATCCGACAATGGGAGCAATTGGCGATGCTTACACTGACTACATTTAATCAGTGGTTTTTGACAAATTGGCTTTTGCCATTCTAAAGCACAAGCTGGTGTATAGCCATTTGTCCCTTTTTTCGACTCCCAACGAAGTGCGTAGACATCTTGTCTCCCTTGGAATAAACCTCTCAAAAGATTGACTTTCTCTTCTAAAGAAGATTGCTTACTTAAAATTTTTCTAGGGATATTGCTATTTTCCTGCTTCATCATCTTGACCAATAACTGCTTTAAATACTGATTCTCTCGTCGCAATTTCTCCATTTCATGATCCATCGTTGCACCCCTCCGATTTACATGTTCGATATAATTAGGATACCCTAATCAAGTAAATAAATATCAGTACACTAAAGTGATAGGATTATACCCCGCAATAAAACTGTGGCAGCCATTGACTTTATTTAAGCCGAATTGTATATCGTTTTGAATCTTATTTATTTCTCAATATTTTTCAAACATAGAAGTCGTTTTTTTATAACGAAAATGTTATAATCTATGTGTATTACTCATCATATAGAAGGGTCAGGGCATAATATGACTTATGAGGTGATCTTCTTTGAAGATAATCGTGGGTTTTCTCCTGTAAAAGATTTTTTAGATAAACTTAATAAACAAGCTTCTCATGATAAACAAGCTAAACAATTGCTAAAAAAAGTTGTGTTTTATATTGAGATTCTAGAGCGTTCCGGCAGTCGTTCTGGTTTACCTTATACTAAAAATATCGGGAATGGTATTTGGGAACTACGTCCTAATAAGTATCGAATATTTTTCTTTATGTGGGAAGGGAACAATATTGTATTACTGCATACTTTTGAGAAGAAAACTAAAAAAACGCCAAAGCTAGAAATTCAAAAAGCTCAAAAGGAAATGACTGATTGGATCGAGAACGGCAAACAACGTTTCAAAGGTGAATAATTTATACGACTAATAAAGGAAATGATACTTCCTTTTCACAACAATAAGAAACTCAACAAAAGTTTCCAAAACTATAATTTAAACAACATGCAGTTCGAATCGGAAGGGAGGTTTTTTCATGAAATGGGCTGACTATAAGAAACAAATTACAAGTTTAGACCAATCCGAAATTGACCGTATTGAAATTGTCGCCCAACTCGTTCAACGTAGGATTCAACTTGGCTTAACACAACAAGAGTTAGCCGATAAATCCCATTTAAAACAAGCAGCAATCGCGCGTTTAGAACGAGAAAATGCCATACCAAGACTAGATACATTAGAAAAAGTGGCTGGGGCATTGGGCCTTAAAGTTGCTTTAGTCGAAGATCTTACTCCTTTCAACGAAACAAGAGAAGCAGGACATCTGTAAATTAGCACCAAATAGTTAAACTATCCTCAAAACATCCTTTGATTATCGTAATCGAAGGATGTTTTTTATTTCCACTTATTTATTCAGCTATTTCATTAGAAGGTATACAGTTATTTCATCGGGCAGATCCCGTCGGTACTCCTCCATTTTTGTTCCGGAAATAGCTGCCTGTACAATACACAACCCCAACATTAAAATTATTGCCTGTGCACCACACAATTCCAAAACAATTCTGAATAGGGTCAAATTTGCGTGATGCACAGGCACCCCTTCTACTATCTCTATTCAGTAGATCATTAGAGTGAAATTACATAGAACTTGTGTCATAGAGAGGTTATTAATTTGTAAATACTGATTGGTGTTGTGGAACGGTGCCAGTCATCAAAAAAGACACATTAATTCAGACAAACATGACTTTTGAACTTCCATAATTAATTAAGTGATCGGCGCCCGAAGTTATTCGGAAAGTTAACTGCTTAAACTTTGTTTTTCCTTTGTACAAATCGACTTTCATGGGCATGCTAATAAGCGACCGCAACTTAAGGAGGGAATTTAATAATGACATTAGGCAAAGAACTCGAATCATTAAAAGAATTTTACGGTAAGGACCGTTGTGTGCTAAGCGTATACTTAAATACCAATCCTGGTGACCCCCAACAATTGAACGGTGGGTGGAAGATTCATTTAAAGAATGGATTTAAGCGTATCGATGAGTATTTAACGGCTTCTAAAGATGAAGAAGAGGTGAAAGCATTTAACACACTCAGGAAAAAAGTAGAAGAAGAAGTGGAAAGTAATCTGAATAACCTTAGTAAAAGTGTTGTGATTTTTGGGGCTGTTGAGCCTGAATTATGGTCAGTACATTATGTACAAGTTCCTGTAAAAACAAGTTTTCACTGGGAAAACCAGCCGATGACAGAAGAAATGGAGTATATGTACAAAGCTTACCCAGAAGCGGGTATTGTTTTACCAAGTTTTGGGGAGGTACGCATTTTAGATACAGCAATGGGAGCTGTCAAAGAGGAACTTACTTACGAATTCGACTCAAACGTGGAAGGATGGAGAATACGGAAAATAGAAACTGCAAATCATGGTCAAGAAAAGAAAGACAGTGCAGGCCCTACTTTGGAACCTCGACCTAGAAGTAATATAAAAGGGTTTTATAAAGGAATGGAAAAAGTTGTCGAAAAGTTAAAGAAAGAACGCGGCTGGCACGAAATCCACGTAACCGGAGAAACCGAACTAGCCAACGCTTTTGCCGAAACTTTACGAGAAAAACCATCTAGTTGTCTATATAAAAACCTAAATAAAAGCAAAGCGAACGATGTCTTTCACCAGGTGTTCGAAAAATAAACATTTTTAGAATTTTTGTGCCTGTGCACCACACAACTTCGACACAATTCCGAATCGTGTCTAAATTGCGTGGTGCACAGGCATCTTTTTTAATGAGGAACTAAAGTTATCAGCTATGCTACCAACTGTTTGCAACGGAATGACTTCTTTAGACATGTTCCGATGCGAGATTATACGAACTCCCCCAAAGGAAGGGGAAGAAATTTGGTGATTAAATATAAGTTGTAAGGGCATACCCACTAGCGTTGCATAGCAGTAAATTAATGCATGATATTGGGTTAGGTTAGATACCTTAATATTTATTCGCTTTCTATGTTTAAAGTGGTAAAATAGACGTTGCAGCTACATATAGTGGATGGGCGGTTGGCACTCCCTTGAAAGAAAGGGGGTGTTCAAATGATGACATACGATGCAATGAATATGCTTTTTCAATTCGGTATATTCTTAGCCACAAGCTTAACAGCATTGGTGGCGATCATCGCGATTGTCATCAACAGAAAAAAGTAACCTCCCTCCGCTACCGGCTAAGTAGATGAGATGGTTACTTTTTTTAAAACACTCATTACCTCTGGCCAACCGCACTTCATGCGGATGTCAGCTGTATCGACTGGGTGTTGACGCACCCAGTCCTTTTAATTATATGTTTAGTTTATCATAATTATACAGAAAATACATCTGTTTTTGTTCGAATTAAATCGACATCAACATCCCTTCCAAACCAGACAATTTGACCATTGCAATATACCTCATATTCATTTCGTAACTTTTTCACAACTAGAGGCAATTGCTTCACTTCTTGAACTACCCCCGCAATATGTTTGATATAAGTTTCTGCATTTGCCTGAGTTCTTAGCATGGCAGATGCGAAACTTGTTCCTCCCGCTACACGTTGCTCTAGCAACCAATTATTTTGTTGTGACATTTCAATATCGTCCCCTTTCATTTTTTGGTATAGGAAAATTTCTTAAACGTAAACTTTCTAACAAATTAACTAGCCCTACTCACCCGCCGTCCCCTTCTCTGCAATTGATGAGTATTATTCAATATCTCCATCAGAAACGTATACGTCCCATAACACGCCCCCACATCCAACTGCTCTGCATCCGTATGTTCAAACTGATAACCCGCCGAAAGATTTACACTCTCAATGCCACTTTGTGCCCAAATATACGTGTCACTCGAACCACCGGCGACCGTTTTCCACTCACCAAAACCAGATTGTCTAGCAATTCGTTCAAGCCTCACACCAAATTCAGACGTACAAAACGGGTCATACCCTCCCCTAGAAGTCACAATATCACTCGTTCCCCGACGATCGATGACGAAGGTCATATCCACATCCCATAAGAAGGATTTTGTAACTTCCCTAGCACCACAAAGACCGATTTCTTCCTCCACAGTAAAAATGTATTTAACTGTTCCTCTGAAATCACTTTTTCCAACTGACTTCGCAGCCGAAAGGACCACATTCACACCCGCCCGATCATCCGCACCAAGTATCCCCTCGCTACTCATCCAAATGTGATCGTTCTTAATGAGTTCACGGTTCTCAATAATCTCTTCAACCGTATTCAGATGTGCATTCAAAAGTATAGTTTTTGTGTGCGTGTGCATCACACAAATATCACGTAATATCAAATAATTTGAATTTCAGTAGTGCACAGTAAAAAAGCACAAGCATGCATGATCATTTGTTACACAGCTATGCTAAAACAAACTACCATATTTGACACCAAATAATTCACTTGTATATTATAAAGTGGATTTAGTAAATAGTGCCTTATATCATATCCAAATAAATAGCTAGTTCTTCCTCCCATTTACAAGTTTTGCATCGGCTATAGCCTTCAATTGGGTTTCCAAATTTTATACCGGTAATTTCCATAGTTTCTGTTTTACATAACAAGCAAAAACTACCAGGAGGAATAGTTTCTTGCAAATGTTCGAGTAGATCTTTACCTCCATCATATTCATTTATAACTTTAGTGCTTTTTGTAGCGCAATTATCACATTCAAAAATATCAATTTCTTTTACATTAATCGTTTTCGAATAATCAACCAAATGCAATTGACAGTAACCACAGATTCTCAATACAATCAACATCCTTTACATTTAATAAACACGCTCTAACTATAATGAATTAATATTAAGTAAGCAAGATGCATATCAGAAAATTATAAAAGTTAATAAGTTGTTTTTTTCAATTGTTTCATTAAATCTTTTTAATTATCTAAAATCAATTTATTATAAAAAAAAGTACAGTGTCAAATATATTTTCATCTATCAAGTCTAGAATTCATTCGCCAAAATAAGTATCAAATTTAATGAACTAATAATACGTACAAGTATTTTGTCTCTTATAGAAAGTCGGTCACTACTTAATTAATAGTATTTTCTTGATTATTTGTTTTGGATGCACCTTCCAAAAGAAGTGATAATATTAAATTGCAGACCACAATAACAGTCCGATATTATTCTGACCCTTTAAAGTTAAAGTTTTAAAGTGAATTAAAGTCAGTGAATTAAAGTTAATCAATAATAGTAAAAGCGTCTCTTAAAATAATAGAGTGAGTCTATATGCAATTAATAAAGTATGTTTTTGGAATGAAATTATGTACCATTAGCTCTCCAAAATCAATTATTAATTATAAATAATTGATTGAAAATTTATGTTATGCAGTAAAAAGAATTAAGCTGTGTTTTGCAAGAAGAAAGTGCATAAGTTTGCAATAAAAAATACACAAGCTTGCCAGCCTTCATTTTCAATCTTATTTATTACGTGATAAAGCGTTTGTTACTCTAAAACTATCTCCAGTAAAATTCAAAATATGAGCGTGATG
>NZ_JBTLRN010000019.1:0-66127 GCF_054482775.1 Sporosarcina sp. CAU 1771
TAACCCAAATCAAGAAGAGTAACTTGAAACTTATAATTAATAAAACCATCGTTAGATGGAACGCGGAATGCTTGGAAACTGGCACGTTCCGTGCGGAGCAGGGGAAAAGTTGGAGATAACTTCAAAGGCTTACCTATTGCTACTTTTATTGAAGATGGATATTGTCTAGATAAGTGTATTTGAAGTAATTGAATCTTGAGGAAAATAAAAAGAGGAGAGTTTACAGAGGGAGGTAGTTTGTTAGTGGAAAACAGTTTTGTAAAGCTGATTTTAGTGTTATCTATTTTTGGATTAGTCCTCTTTTTTGTTAATAAAGTTTTGAGAAAGTGGCTTAACATTGGAAGGAAAAAAATGTTTACATATGGTCATGTAAACGATAAACACAAAATAATAGATTGGACCATAAGATTCATTTTTATTGTCCTTTTGTCTTTTGGTTATTTCATTAACGTTCTACGTGACCCAATAAATCGAATTTGGTTTTTACAAACGCATATCCTTTTGTTCGCTTTAATAATTACGACTGAAACAGTTCGTGTAATTATGGAAAAGAAATATGCAGAAAACAGGAATGACCATGTATTTTCGGCAATTCAATTAGCAATAATATCAATATTTTTACTTTCGTTGTTTACGACAGATTTTTTTGGACTGTTAGAAGGGTGAAAAAAACTATCTTCAGTAATCGGGTGCGATAACTGTATACGTGTTGCATTTCAATCAGGCTAGTTAGAGGGAAAGGAGGAAACGGTATGATGAGTTTTGGAGTTAGACTTCTTATGGCTTTTGTACTTATGGCTATTTTATTTACCCTTATCATCTCATTTGTTGAACCGATAATGCTACGCTGGTTTTTAGTCGGTCTTAGTGTAACGATGGTTTTGACGTTTTCTAAATCCTCAATATTTACAAAACGAAATCGATGAATAGTGCCTGATACCCATCACCATTCCCGAATCGGGTGCGATTGTGTCACAAGTATTTTATGCGGACACCTAGTTAATCGGAGTGGAAGCCGGCGACTCTGGGAGGATCAGCAAGACAGGTGAAACAACAACGGGTTGGTCCACCGCTTGCCCTCCAGAACGCGTCCGGCTGCAACGCAGATTAACGAGTTTAACCCTATTCCAGATTCGTGTGCGATTGTTGAATATTTAATAATACAAAAGGGCCTTGATGGTCTTTTTTTATTGGGGTAGCGAAATGGATCATTGTGTTTTGACACGCAAATTGACAGTGGTATTAACACATACCTTAGCGGGATTACAATAGAAATTGTAATCTCGCTAATAGGCTTGTCAATAGGGTGTCTAATATAGGTGTGTTTCACTCACAAACCTTATTACATAGCAAAAAGAAAAGGGTCCAATTCCTATGCGAATTGGACTTAATAGTGTGATTAATTTCATTTTTGTACCACTCAACCGAACGGGTTACAATCAGATGTACACTACTTTTCTTATCATTTTCCCGTAATCCGTTGAACATAAAAAAGTAAGTCAAGTCACCCTAACTAGACGAAATTGTGCGTGGGGTAACCTGTCTTACTACATAGACTTTGATTATCGTCTTATAAATGTTTCGCTTGCTTTCCACTGATTAGATACTTCTCGGAATTACCTGCCCAATCCCGACAACATCCAGTACATTTATTGTTCCCTTCCTGCTTGAACAGGAACCATTGCATTACTACTTTGATTGAGCTCAATTTCTTTTTGACGCGTCGTTTTCCAATTTGATAAAAATATACCTACCAGAATTAACACTCCTCCAAATATGAAGGTTCCATTCAATTGTTCATTCAGAAAGAACCAACCGAAAGCTACAGCAAAAAAAGGAGTTAAAAAAAGAAACGCACTTGTTCTTTCTGGATTGCTCTTTTCTAAAAGATAAAACCAGATGGAGAATTGTATAATAGAGGCACCTACGACTAGCCATAGTAAAATAAATATGGAACTCGTATTTATTATGAAGAATGGTTTTTCGAAAAGGAAGCTAATTACAAAAAGAATGATTCCACCAAAAAGCATCTGATATGCAGTCATCACCCAACTATCAAATTTATGCCCTTGTGTTTTAATTACCAAGGTAGATATCGCCCAGGTTAAAGCAGATATTGAAGCTAGTAAAGTGCCTATTTTTATATTTATAAACCCGCCCATTATTATAAAAACTCCGACAAAGCCAAGAAGTACGCCAATCCATTGGTGAATTTGGTAACGAATCTTTAAGAATATCGTTCCAAATATAATGACAATTAAAGGATTCATAGATGTTAAGATAGAACTTTCCCCTGCTGAAATCGTACGCAATGCCATAAATAAAGCACCCATTACACATGTCGTTTGCAAAAAGCCGATTAGTAGGATCCACATCCAATCCGTTTTTTTTGTAGGATGTGGTTTTTTTAATATTTTAACAATAACAGCCATTATCATTCCAGCCATTATAAAACGTACCCCTGTTAAAAAAAGTGGCGATGCATAAGCTAGTCCAAACTTTCCAACTGTAAACGAAGACCCCATTAACCCCGTTGTCACTAGTATTAAGACTATGAAAAGTGTTCTATTCACCAAATTCCCCCTTATGTCCAAACCCCATACACTCTTTACTATACACTGAATGTATTTAATAGTTAGATAATTTGATTGGTAAAATAGTAAATCCTCATCTTTAAATTATGAACCCTTGACGCTTCGGAGGCCTCGAGAAACGAAAAGGGTTACGTTCCTTTGTAGTCCTTCTTGAGCTACCCTAACAGCAATAGCCGGCCTCTCTGCTAAGTAAATACGATTATTTTCTAGTGGACAACATTAATACAAGTGATTTTACTTGTAAATTTATTCTTGCTTATTCAATCACTTATTCGAAATGCAATTTTACCGAAGTTCTTACTTTCTTCAACATATTCAAATGCTTTTACTGCGTCTTCCAGGACGAACACCTTGTCCACAACAGGATGCAATCCGTATTGCTCTACATGTGCTATCATTTCACGCAGCTCTTCTCGACTTCCCATCGTTGAACCAAAAAGTTGGTGTTGATTATAAAAGAATTCGCGTAAGTTCAAATCAACATTATCTTCTGTTGTCGCACCAAAAACGACGATACGTCCACCTTTTTTCAAGATTTCCAGGGAACGATTAAAAGTGGCTCTTCCAATACTTTCAATGACTAGATCAATCACTTCTCCTTGAAGTTCTTTTTTCCAATCGCTAGAAGTATCTAGTGCAACGTCTGCCCCTAAAGCTAATGCTTGTTCCCGTTTCATTTCACTACGCGATGTAACAATGACTCGTGCCCCTATACTTTTGGCGAATGAAATGAGGTAGGTTGCGACGCCGCTACCCGCTCCAGGGATAAAAACAGTCTCTCCTTCTTTTATATTCCCTTTCGTAAATAATGCACGGTATCCAGTTAAACCTGCGAGTGCCAACACCCCGGCTTCCTCCCATGATAGATTTTTAGGTTTTGGTTCTACTTGGTCTACAGAAATAACAATCTTCTCTGCAAATGTACCATTGTCAGGCATTCCTAAAATATCAAATCCCTCAGGTGGTGCAATTGTATTATCTGCCCATCTTAATGAAGGGTTAATGATTACTTCATCACCTACTGAGACTGTTGTTACATCTTTACCGACTGACTCTATTATCCCCGCGCCATCAGAACCTAATACAAGGGCATCTGGAGTACTCCCTCTTCGGCTTGGTATATTTAAGTCTCTTCTGTTAATACCAGCTATACGAAGCTTGACGACAACTTCACGGTTACCAGCAACCGGGCTAGGAATTTCCTTGATTTTAAGCTCCCCATCTTCATGAACAAATGCTTTCATTTTTCTCATCCACCTTTTCTTATAGTGTTTTTTATAGATAGTAAAAACCTATTTCTACATCAGTATCCTGTTTTTTGACGTATGTAATTTTCTTCATTTTTCAATATATAAGCATCGATAATATTCTCGTAGGTAAATCCAAGATTTTTTGCAATCGCTCCGTAGTGAATCCAGACATTCTCATATGAATCTACTGTTAGTTCATTCAAAAACAGACAAATACTTTCCGTTGTTCGCAAGAATAATTCTGTTAAACTACCATCCAGTTCCGCTTCTGGCCAGGTGGTCATACAATCCAATTCTTTTTCGATACCTAAAGACAGTAGAAAATGGATTGAGTCAACGTACTCTTCAAGTATCACACTTTTTTCTGAGGGCCCTTTACTACTCCAAAATTTAAAACTCCGTGTTTCATTTGCTAGTTCAGCAAGTTCGACAAGGAGAGCTAAGCCTTTTTCTCTGAAAACATCAACTTCCTTTGAACTATTTCTCTGAATAAATGCGTCAAGTTCTCGTTGCATTTTAAAAAGCTGTGACAACTCCATAAAAAAACCTCCAATTTAATTATTAATTATTGAAACCTTTTCCTAAGTCATCCGTATATCAAATGACTAAACCTAATTAAGGGGGATCAATTATTATGATTTTCGCACTTCTGATCCGCTTTGTCATCGTAGCATTCATCGTTTATTTATTTTACCGTGGCATACGATATTTGACAGACCCGAAGCGAAAGCTAGACGAAGCTTACGAAGAAGAACGTTATTATTTTTATGATGACGTGAAAAATGTCCGAAAAAACTTTTTTATAACATACAAAGGTGCCATGTTTGAAGGCGAAAAGTATTTAGGTACTACCGAAAACTCTTTTGACGTTATAACTATTTTTGTTTGGGTAAAAAATGAAGCGAAGTTACAAGGGTTTACAAAAGATGATTTCAATTTCTTGAAAGCGGAAATTTCAACTTACTATCCAATGGCTACTATCAGTTGGAAAAACCCAATCGAAGAACTAATGAATAAGTAATTCCTCCCCTCCACTAATTTAGCGGAGGGGCTTTTCACTTTTCTCAAGAAAACTATACTCCCGGATTTCCAGTTACGTTAAAACCCAATAAATATAATATGACAACGCAATAAATTAGTGTTAAAAAAAGGAAGCCTATTCGAAATGATGTATGCCTAGTTTTATGGCGAAATGAGAGCATTCCTAAATATGCGCCAATACCCCCACCAAATATTGCAAGCATCCATAAATTTTTTTCTGGTACACGCCTACCTTTTTTAATCGCTTGACGCTTATCGTATCCCATTGCAGTAAATGCCCATAAGGACATAATTCCTATCAATAGTAACAAGGATTTCTCTATAATCTTCTCCCCCTTTGCCCTTTCTCCATCTTACACAACTTGAAGTTGTATAAACAAAAAAATGCCTTCTGATTGGATGAACCAATTCAGAAGACATGAATAAACCTCTTATTTTGCGATTGATTTTTTAGCTACATCTGCAAGTTGCGTGAACGCTTGTGCATCTGTTACTGCTAAATCAGCTAGCATTTTGCGGTTTACATCAATTCCAGCTACTTTCAAGCCGTGCATTAATGTGCTGTATGATACGCCATTAAGACGTGCTGCAGCGTTAATACGTGTGATCCATAATCTACGGAATTCACGTTTTCTTTGACGACGGTCACGGTATGCATAGTTATATGATTTCATGACCTGTTGGTTGGCTACTTTAAATAGTTTATGTTTAGAACCATAGTAACCTTTTGCTAACTTCAATACTCTATTACGACGCTTGCGCGTGACTGTTCCACCTTTTACGCGTGGCATAGTTCATAACCTCCTGCTATTCTATCCGAATTTAATATTATTTCATGTACGTAATCATAAAGCGAATGCGTTTGTAGTCGCCTGAAGAAACAAGTGATGCTTTACGTAAGTGACGTTTTGCTTTTGTTGTTTTGTTGGCGAAAAGGTGACTTGTGTATGCACGGCCACGTTTAATTTTACCAGTACCGGTTTTTTTGAAACGTTTCGCTGAACCGCGGTGTGTTTTCATTTTTGGCATATCGGGTTCCTCCTAAATCATTCATTGTTACTGCTTCTCAATAGTTGGAGCTAGTATGAGAAACATACTACGACCTTCCATTTTCGGCCTTTGTTCAACTGTCGAGAGTTCTTTACACGCTTCTGCAAAACGGTCTAATACGCGCTGTCCGATTTCTTTGTGCGTAATAGCACGCCCTCTAAAGCGAATTGAAGCTTTTACTTTATCGCCATTTTCAAGGAATTTGATCGCATTACGAAGTTTCGTCTGAAAATCATGCTCATCAATAGTTGGGCTTAAACGCACTTCTTTGAGAAGAATAATTTTTTGATTTTTTCTTTGTTCGCGTTCCTTTTTCTGTTGCTCAAATTTGAACTTTCCATAGTCCATTACACGAGCAACTGGGGGCTTTGCTGTTGGAGCAACAAGGACAAGATCCAAATTCGCTTGAGCGGCAAGTTCTAACGCTTCAGCGCGAGATTTGATTCCGAGCTGTTCACCATTATGATCGATAATGCGAAGCTCGCGGGCACGTATACCCTCATTTACATACATGTCTTTGCTAATAGTAATCCACCTCCGGATATTTCTCTAGTGAATACTCGGTTTGGGTACAATGTCCATTATGGACATTCCCGCAAGTCCATCAAAGCAAGAATAAACAATCCCTTGCTTAGCTTCCGTCTGTAAAGATGGTAGCCATTTGCTGAACAAAATAAAAAAAGACGGGTAGACAAATTGGATTTGTCTACCCGCGTATGTGTTACGCACACTAAATGTACGTTACCATTCACTATTGTACTGACCTGTCAACAACGCAATGGCGTCGATCAGGTGAGAAGCGGGTAGCCTCTTCTTATACCTCAAACTGTATTCATTAACCTTATTTACTTTAACACGGTGCATTTACTTTGTCAACAGTAATTATTTTAATGAACTTGTTTCCTCTTGCAATCTAGCTAGGAAGTCTTCGAAAGGCATGCTTTCCGAATTCTGTTCACCGTATTTCCGAACGTTTACTTCACCAGACTCTGTTTCTTTATCACCCAGCACAAGCATATAAGGAATTTTTTGCATTTGTGCTTCACGAATCTTATACCCAATCTTTTCTTCACGCTGATCCATATCAATACGGTATCCAGCGGCAACTAGTTTTTCTTGTACGTCTTTTGCATAATCGAAATGTACAGTTGGTGAAACCGGAATAACTTGAACTTGAATAGGTGCTAACCAAGTTGGGAAAGCTCCTTTGTACTCTTCTATGAGAAGTGCTACAAAACGTTCCATCGTTCCAATAACTCCTCGGTGGATAACAACCGGACGATGTTGTTTACCATCCTCTCCGACATAAGTTAAATCGAAACGTTCTGGAAGTAAGAAGTCCAACTGAACTGTAGAAAGAGTTTCTTCCATTCCGATAGCTGTTTTTACTTGAACATCGAGTTTAGGGCCGTAAAATGCCGCTTCCCCCTCTGCTTCAACATATTCAACATCTAGCTCATCCATTACTTCTTTTAACATGCCTTGTGCACGTTCCCACATAGCATCGTCATCAAAGTATTTTTCTTTGTCTTCAGGATCTCGGTATGAAACTCGGAAAGAATAATCTTTTATATTGAAGTCTTTATAAACACCAATAATTAGTTCGACAACTTTCTTAAACTCATCTTTGATTTGATCCGGGCGTACAAATAAATGTGCATCATTCAACGTCATCCCACGAACTCTTTGCAAGCCAGAAAGTGCTCCCGACATTTCATATCGGTGCATCATTCCTAACTCCGCAATGCGAAGTGGAAGGTTACGATACGAGTGAATGTCATTTTTGTAAATCATCATATGGTGCGGACAGTTCATTGGGCGAAGCACAAGATCTTCATTGTCCATACTCATTACAGGGAACATACCATCTTCATAATGACCCCAGTGACCGCTCGTTTTGTAAAGCTCTGAACTACCCAACACTGGCGTGTATACATGATGATAACCAAGCTTTTCTTCTTTATCTACAATATACCGTTCTATGATACGTCGGATTGTAGCGCCTTTTGGAAGCCACATTGGCAGACCTTGACCTACTTTTTGTGAGTTCATGAATAGATTCAATTCTTTACCAATTTTACGGTGATCACGCTCTCTAGTTTCTTCAAGCATTTTCAAGTGTGCCACCAATTCTTCTTTCTTGAAGAATGCTGTTCCGTAAATACGTTGCAACATTTTGTTGTCTGAATTTCCACGCCAGTATGCACCAGCAATACTCAATAATTTAAATTCCTTCAATTTTGCTGTCGATGGAACGTGAACACCACGACACAAATCAACAAATTCACCTTGTTGATAGATTGTTACTTGCTCATCTTCTGGAATCGCTTCTAGAAGTTCAAGTTTATATTCATCGCCAATTTCTCGGAAGATTCTTTCAGCCTCTTCACGAGATACTACAGATCTGTTAAATGCGACGTTTTCATTTACAATTTTCTTCATTTCTTTTTCAATTTCGATTAAATCATCTGCCGTAATTGGCTCAGGAGAATCGATATCATAATAAAAACCATTATCAATCGCAGGACCGACACCGAACTTTGCGCCTTTGAAAAGTCTACTAACTGCTTGAGCTAGTACGTGAGCCGTGCTATGACGTAAAATTTCAAGTGCCTCTGGATCTTTAGGTGTAACAATAGATATAGCTCCATCTTGTTCAATTGGAGTTGTAAAATCAATTAGATTCTCATCTAATTTTCCCGCAATTGCACTTCTTCGAAGCCCCGGACTTATTGAAGCAGCCACTTCTTCTGTAGTTGTTCCTTGTGGAAATTCTTTAATTGTTCCATCTGGAAATTTTAAGTTTATTAACTTTGACATGTAAATACACTTCCCTTTCATTTTAGACAAACAAAAAAAGCCCCATCCCTGGAAAGGGACGATGCTTTCGCTCGTGGTTCCACCCTTGTTTCTTCATTCAAGCACAAATAAGCCTGAGGTTAAAGAAGCTTTACATCGGCTAACGGGCCGGCACCGTCATCAGCTACGAATTAAAACAACAATTTTTCACTGATGCTGCTCCGAGGTGGTCAATCGATTCGTCTTGCCTTAAGGGTTTCCAGCCAATGACCCTTTTCTCTGTAGGTTAACGAAATAATTGGTGTCCTCATCCATGCATTTAATCACTTTAATAGTGTTGATTATACGATGAGTTGTTCTGAATTGCAAGTTCAATTAAGACTTTTTCATCGGTATGCCTTATTCATCACGTCTATTTCTTCCTAATAATTCGATAGGTGCAGACACAGTTCGTATTCTCTCCATTATCCGAGCAGCTTTAACAACTTCTTTATCTCCTCGTTGTGAGAACGTCAAATGATGTTCTAAATCTTTCAGATTAAAGTTAGATGTAAAAAATGTTGGTAATTTCTCTGCCATTCGGTGCTGTAAAATTGTACCAAGCACTTCATCTCGGGTCCAGGCAGACATCGTTTCTGCCCCAAAATCATCCAACATAAGAACTTGAGCTTTTTTTACAAATTCGATTTTTTCATTCAATGAGTTGTCTTGAATAGATTGTTTCATATCACGTAAAAACTCAGGAACGTAAACAGCAACGGTTCGTATTCTTCGCTTTGCTAGCTCATTGGCCAGTGCTCCAAGAATATAAGACTTCCCCGTCCCAAATGGACCATGTATGTATAAACCACGCTCCGGTAGTGTTCCTGTTTCATCAATAACTTTCAGGAATTGTTTTGCTTCCTCCACAACGTCAAGTCGACTATCGTCATAAGAGATATCTATATCTGGAAGTTGTGCCTTCATGACGTCTTTTTGCATATGCATACTTTCAATCATGCGAGAAATCATCCGTTCATCTTCATCCAACAATTTATTCGGACACTTCATATATTCAACGTCGATAAGTCCTCGTGCTAATACTAATTTAGGTTCAAAGCCCTTTAACATATTGATACAGTTAGCCAGATCAGTACACTTATCGCATCGATGCGACCCAGAAGTATATTCATATAACTTACCGAGACTTTTTTCAACGACATCAGTATTTATTTCACTGGAATGCTCTTTCAAGAATTGTTGCACGCCTGGATTTCGAATAATCTCCTGGCGCATCTCATCGTAACGATTCGCAAAGTTTGGTGCTTTTACAACACGATTTAGTGTATCCCCGATTCGTTCCATTTACTTCACCTCATTTCTCATTGCATCTAATTCAGCTTGCAATCTACGACGTCTTTCCATTATCTCTGCACTTGGTTTCGTTTCTTTTTCAATTTGTTTTTCTTCTTTTTTATAAAACCAATCCGGCACTTTTTCCTCACGTGTGGATTGAGTCCTTCTTTGGGCAGGTTTTTGCCCCTCGTTTTTCCACTGCATATACTTATCATGTTCTTTTCTAGAGAATTCCAACGCTTCTTTTGCTGTTGCTACTTTCTTATTCATCCAGTGAGAGGCAATACGCTCCACATAATTGTTCGTGATTTTTCCATCATTTCGAATGTGAACATACTGCATTAACACATTGACAACACCAATTGGTAAGGCATGTGTATTTACAAGCTTCTCGACTAGTTGCACATCAACAGAAAGCGGTTCCTTCCCGTTAATATCTCTTAGCATTGAAACTGGGGGTGTTTGCTCCAGGTATTGGAGGAGCTCGTCTTCGCGAGTTAAAACACCACTTGAATCCTCGTTTTGTACGGGTTGCACAAACACCTTTTGGAGTACTGGTGCTTCTTTAGAAACGCTCATTTTATAAAAATCAATCGCGGACTTTCGAAGTTTCACTTCTGATAACTTCATATCCTCATCAAGTGCCATCATTACAACCTTTTGCATATCAAGAGGTGTTAATGAGTAAAGAAAGGCTAGTTTAGCAATTGTTTCTCTAGGAACTGTGGAAAGTGCGGATTGCGGAACCATTTGTTCAGATAAACCCGATTTAAAAAGGTCATAATCAAACCCACTTGAATCGAACGGTATGTCTTTTGGCTCACTTCTACCGACTAATTCGTCAGCATCAACGACTTCCCCGCTGTACCCGTTATTAATTGGTTTATATACGTCAAGAAATGTTCTAGATACCTCTTCAAACCCTTCCATTCCTTCTACATTTGCAGTAAATCTTGCTCTTAAGCTGCGGTAAGCATGCTCGCCAATTTTACTGAATAGAAATGTGGATAGCAATGGATCTGTAAAAAACGCCTTCGCATCAAGAGGAGGGAGTAACTCATAAACAAATAAGCGATTTTCTCCATCTTTTTTCATTAACGTTCGAAGTAGTCCAATTGCTTCAAGAGATATACGGGCTTCAAAAATCGGCCCAAGTGGCAACGTCAATACGTTCATTAAATGATAATGATTGTACTCCGTCTCTTCCCCCTGTTCAGCATCCGCCCAAAGAGTCATAAATAAGCTCATTGAATCCGACCCGATAAGTGGTTGGTAAAACAAAGTAAGAAGTTGCCGGTCATAATCCGAAAAAGGATAGGGCAACCGAATTTTATATGTGTCAACTGGCTGTAATTCTTTATATAAGGTTACCACCAAAACTCCTCCTTTTAAAGCATGCAAAAGAAGTCCCATCTTAAGCTAATCACATATAGATAGTTAAACTTTCATGCGTTAATTAGTCATCTGAACGATTTTGAAGATTCTTTAATTCTTCGATAAATACGGATATATCTTGATATTGACGATACACCGAAGCAAACCTTACGTAAGCCACTTCATCGACATCTGCCAATCGCTCCATCACCATTTCTCCTACTTTATCGGAGTTGATTTCAACAATTCCAGAACTACGAAGTTCTTTTTCAATTGAATAAACAATATCTTTAAGGTCGTCCAATGATACCGGTCGTTTCTCACACGCTCGAATTAAACCACGAAGAATTTTTTCTCCACTAAATTCATCACGCGATCCGTCTTTCTTAACAACAATTAAAGGCGTGTCTTCAATTTTCTCGAAAGTAGTAAATCGAAATGTACATGATTCACATTCTCTACGTCGCCTAATTGACCTACTTTCATCTGCTGGCCTTGAATCAATGACCCGAGAACCATTATATTGACATGCTGGACATCTCATTGAAGTATCCTCCGCTTTTTCATTTTAATCAAAGTAAAAAACCTTTGCTAATACAAGTTGAATTAATTATAACAGAAGATGTCGATAAAAATCGAAAAAAGCAGAGGTTTGTACCTCTGCTTGTGAATTTCATATTTATTTCATTATGCTTTTACAGTTGTTTTCAATGCATTTCCAACTTTTTTTGCTAGATCTACAACACGCGCGGAGTAACCCCACTCATTATCATACCATGCTAGAACTTTGATTTTGCGATCACCAATTACAATTGTGGAAAGTCCATCAATAATGGCCGATTCCTTTGTAGAGTTAAAGTCAACAGATACAAGCGGTTCTTCAGTCAAGCTAATAATCCCTTTCATAGCACCATTCGATGCATCTTTAAATGCATCGTTAACCATTTCAATCGTTACATCTTGTTTTACATCAACTACAAGGTCAACTAAAGAAACATTTGGTGTTGGAACACGCAGTGCCATCCCATGAATTTTACCATCCAATTCTGGCAGTACAAGTGACAGTGCTTTCGCAGCGCCAGTTGAAGTTGGAATGATTGACTGTGCGCAAGCCCGTGCACGACGAAGGTCTTTATGTGGGTTATCTAAATTATTCTGATCCGTTGTAAAAGCATGAACAGTAGTCATTAGCCCATTCACAATGCCGAATCTATCGTTTAATACTTTTGCTACTGGAGCCAAACAATTCGTTGTACAACTTGCATTTGAAATTACGTCATGCTTTTCGATATCAAGCTGATCATCGTTGACACCAAGTACAACCGTAATATCTTCATTTTTACCTGGAGCTGAAATGATTACTTTTTTGGCACCTGCTTCAAGATGAAGTGCTGCTTTATCACGAGAGTTGAAAACTCCTGTTGCTTCGATAACAACATCAATTCCGAATTCTTTCCAAGGTAGTTGAAGCGGGTCTCTATTCGAGACAATCTTAACACGTTTCCCGTTTACAATAACGGCATTTTCTTCCGCAACTACATCCCCTGGGAATGTTCCATGATTCGTATCGTATTTAATTAGATGAGCCAGTGTTTCAGATGGATACGTAGCGTTTATCGCAACGACTGTTACATCTTCCTCCATGATCATTTGGCGGAATACCATCCGTCCAATTCGTCCAAACCCATTAATCGCTATAGAAGTTGTCATGTATTGATCCTCCAGTAAGTGTGTTATACTCTACATCTTATATTCGTTAATTAGTATAACACATTACCCGTTAATGTATCACTACAAATAACTAGAAAGTAGTATTCTCACTTTTCAAACTATATTTCATCTGATAGTCGGTTATCTTAAAGTTTCACATTCCAACGAGAGAGAATAGCGTTAAGCTGGTTTTCAGATTCTTGAACAGTACCGTTATTATAAATTACTGCGTCAGCACCCTCTTCTTTTTGATGAATGGGAAGTTGAGATGCAATTCGCGCAGATGCGTCCGCTTCGGTTAATTCATTTCTCGACATAAGACGTTGCTTTTGTATTTCTGGGGTTACAGATACAACGAGTATTTTATCAACAAAATGTCCGAGTTTACTTTCAAATAATAAAGGAATATCCATAATGATTGTGTTGGAACCATTTGTAATCCATTCATTTTTCTGCCTCAACATTTCGGCTCGTATGGCGGGATGAATAATCGCATTTAATTTTTCACGTTCTGTTTTATCGCCAAAAATAATTTCTCCTAGTTTTTCTCGATTTAAAGTTCCGTCATTTTTAAAGACAATATCCCCAAAAGCCGCTTGTATTTTCAACATCACTTCCGTCCCAGGTTCAACAACTAGACGAGCAATCTCATCAGCGTCGACTATGGGAAAACCTTTTTCCTTCAACATATTCGAAACTGTAGTCTTTCCACTAGCAATACTTCCGGTTAAGCCGATAATCATAGTTGCATTTCCCTCCATCATCTCTGACAACTTGGACAATACACGGATGTCCTTCCGGCGATTTTCATGCTTTTAGTCTCCACTTGACAGCTCGGACATTTTTTCCTACCATACATTTGCAGATGATTTTGCATGTTACCCGATTCACCGTTTATTGTTCTGTAGTCCGAAATCGTACTTCCACCCGCATCGATGCTTTCCTGTAGAACGTTTACAATAACTTCAAATAACTCTATTTTGCGTTTTTCACTAATTCGTTCCGCTTTTCTGCCCGGATGGATATTCATCCGATACAATGCTTCAGTTGCATATATATTGCCACAACCCGAAATTACATGCCCATCCATAATCACTTCTTTTATGGCCTTTCGTGCATACTTAGGCTTTGCGGCAAATTCAAGAAAATGCGCGCAGGCTGTTTCATCGAAAGGTTCAGGTGCCATTTTCAATAACGGCGGATGATCCGCTTCGCGGGTTAAGAATCGAAGCTCTCCAAAACGACGTATATCTGAGTAAACCAGCATTCCGCCATCTTCCATCTCTAAAATAACATGAATATGTTTTCGAAATTTCAGTTCTACTACTTCATCAAGGGAATTAACGGCAAACCAAGCGCCTGACATTCCCAAATGGCTTACAAGAAGATAGGTTTGCCCCTCTTTTTTCAAATCAATATAAATATATTTACTTCTACGGGTTACATTTTTAATAGACATTCCAATCAAATCTTGTGTAAAACGATCCACACTCATCCCTTTTACAATTGCTTCCTTACCCTGTGCTTTTGATTCAATAACAATATCTGAAATGATTGCTTGACGGATTGTTCTTCCGATTGAAACAGGTGCAAGTTGGCGAACAAGACCCTCGACTTCAGGTAATTCAGGCATCTATATCCCTCACTTTGTATCGTACCAAGACTTACCAAATTCCCATTCTACTTTTAGTGGTACATCGAGAGCAATTGCGGACTCCATTACTTCTGGTACGATTTGTTTAAGTTTCTCAAGTTCTTCTTCAGGCGCTTCAAAAATAAGTTCATCGTGTACTTGAAGAAGCATGCGTGTTTTCATTCCTTCACTTTCTAGACGCTTGGACATATCAATCATTGCTTTTTTAATAATATCCGCGGCACTACCTTGGATAGGTGTATTCATAGCCGTTCTTTCTGCAAATCCTCGTATGTTAAAGTTGGAGCTTGTAATTTCTGGCAGATATCTTCTTCGATTCAATAAAGTCGTCACAAAGCCTTTTAATTTCGCTTCTGCTACGATGTCTTGCATATACTGTTTAACTCCAGGAAAGCTATCTAAGTAAGCCGTAATAAAAGATTCTGCTTCTTTTCGTGTAATATTTAAGCTCTGCGATAAACCATAATCACTTATTCCATAAATAATTCCAAAGTTAACAGCCTTAGACGATTGGCGCATATCCGAAGTAACCTCATCGATTTCTACTCCGAAAACATCCGCCGCTGTTCTCGTATGAATATCTGCGCCTTCTCTAAATGCTTCAATTAATTTCTCATCTTGTGAAATATGCGCTAATACTCGTAACTCAATTTGAGAATAATCCGCTGTAAACAAACTCCATCCTGGCTCAGAAGGAACAAATGCCGCCCTTATTTTCCTACCTTCCTCTAAACGTACTGGTATATTTTGTAGATTCGGGTTGATGGAACTAAGGCGCCCAGTTTGTGTAAGTGCTTGCTGGAATCGTGTATGAATTTTACCATCCTCATGAATCTCTTTTGAAAGACCGACAATATAGGTTGAATTCAGTTTAGCAAGTTGACGGTAAGTTAGTATATGACGAATCACCTCATGCTCACTTTCCAACTTCTCGAGTACATCCGCAGCTGTCGAGTAACCCGTTTTCGTTTTTTTAATTGGTGTAAGCCCCATCTTTTCAAAAAGAATCACACCTAATTGTTTCGGTGAATTTAAATTAAAACTTTCCCCTGCAATTTCATAAATAATTGTTTCAAGTTCAAGGATTTTGGCTGAGAGTTCTTTACCAATCTCTGCAAGCGTTTCTTTATTTGTCTTTACTCCAGTCGATTCCATCTTCCCTAGAATCGTTGCAAGTGGCAGTTCCAAATCATGATATAAATCGAACTGATCGTTTTCTTTTAATTTTTCTTCTAATGATTCACGCAACTCCCAAATTGCTTGCGCTTTTCTACTGGCATGATCTGCAAGTACATCTTCCGTTGGTACTGCCATTTTCGCACCTTTTCCATATACTGATTCATCTGTTTGCACGGCACGATAACTAAACTCCCTAGCAATTGAAGCGACGTCTGTATACGTTGTCGCTGGGTTAACAATATATGAGGCGAGCAGCAGGTCAAACTCGATGCCTTTAATTTCAAAGCCGTGATTTGCCATTGAAGCTAAAGCAGCTTTTGAATCTGAAGCGTACTTCGTTTTGCTGCTATCCAGAAGCCACTCTTTAAATAGTGCCGATTGTACAGCTACTTCAACTGGAATGTATAGAGTTTCTTTTTCCGATGCAAGACCAATTCCTAATATATCTGCACGCAAATAATTTTCTTCCATCATTTCAACGTGGATCGCCATTTTATCTAGTAGTTGACTTTCGGTTATTTCTGTGGCGATTGTAACTTTGATTTCTTCCTGAGGTTCTTCCTCTAACTCTGGTGCAATTTTTTCAAGAAGGGTTTTAAAGCCAAGTTCTTTATATATATTTATTAATTCTTCTGTATCTGGACCTTCATAATCTAAATCGTCAATTGCGATTGTTATAGGAGCATTTACTTCAACCGTTGCCAATTCTTTACTCATAAATGCTTTTTCTTCGTTTTCCGTTAAGTTCTGGTGTAATTTTTTGGCCGTTATTTTATCTAATGATTTATATACATTTTCAATTGAACCGTATTCCTTAAGCAGTTTTAATGCTGTTTTTTCTCCAACTCCTGGTACTCCAGGGATATTATCAGATGGATCGCCCATTAATCCCATCATGTCAATAATTTGAAGTGGTTCAATTCCATACTTCTCCATTACATGTTCAGGCGTATATTTTTCAGTATCCGTAATCCCTCTGCGAGTGATGACAACCGTTGTGTTCTTCGTTGCGAGTTGTGTCAAGTCTTTATCTCCGGAAATAACAACAACTTCCGCATCCTCTTTATTTCCATCTTTACTTAACGTTCCAATAATATCATCTGCTTCGTACTCGTCTAATTCATATTGTGAAATATTAAATGCTGTTAATAACTTTCTTATATAAGGAAACTGTTCCGATAACTCCGACGGTGTTTTCTGGCGTCCTCCCTTATATTCCTTAAAGGTTTTATGCCTAAATGTCGTCTTACCCGCGTCCCACGCAACAAGGATATGTGTTGGTTTTTCATCGGCAAGTATATTTTGAAGCATCATAGTAAAGCCATACACCGCGTTCGTATGAACACCATGATCATTTGTTAAAGGGGGCAATGCAAAAAAGGCTCTGTATGCAAGGCTATTTCCATCTATTAAAACTATTTTCTTTTTCGTCAAGTAAGCTCCACTCCTATTCATCAGATTAAACGTATATTCCATGTGATAAAAAAACATCATCTCCATCTATCTTACACGAGGTAAGGATAAATGAAAATGATGTACATTGATAAGCTAAATCCCTATAACTAGTTACTCGAGGTAACCCGTCAATATTTTTGCATATGGAGAATCTGATGGTAAGATGATTACCGTGTCTTCACCAATTGTTTTAGAATACGATTGCAGCGTTCTGTATAAATTATAAAACTCTGGATCTTTGGAGAACGCTTCGTTATACGTTCTTGCTGCTTCAGATTCACCTTCTGCATGAATAATAGCCGCTTCTTTATTTGCAGTTGCAAGCATTTCTTGCACTTCGCGATCTGTTTCTGCTTCAATCCGCCTCTTATCTGCGTCACCTTCAGACAAATACGTTTGCGCAGTCGATTGTCTTTCAGAAATCATTCGAGTATAAATCGACTGTTCGTTTTCTTCAGGAAGATCAATTCGTTTCATACGAACATCAACCACTTCAATACCAAAGTTTCCTGATTCCAAGAACTCATTCACTTTTTCAGTTACACGATCGTTCAAGTTTCCACGTGAAGGGTTTTCATCATTTACGACATCAACATAGTCAAGTTGACCAAGTTCAGATCGAACTACCGAGTAAATAAACTCTTGCATTCTTGATTCTGCATTTACAATCGTTCTTGCGCTAGAAATCATTTTTTGGGCATCAGTGATTTTCCAAACTGCATAATTGTCAATAATAATCCGTTTTTTATCGCGTGTATTTATTTCTGCTTCAGAAACATTTGACGTCATCTGACTCTTTAGTAATGTTGTAACGTCTTGGATAAATGGTATTTTCATACTCATACCAGGCTCATCTACAATACGTACAATCTCACCAAACTGACGAACAACTTTATATTCATTCTCTTTAACTATAAATAGATTAGCAATAAGAATAAGTACAATAGCAAAAATAGCAGTTAGAGTTAGCGTTAACTTAACGTACTTCTTTCCTTCAATCGGCTTTTTAATTTGCCCTGGCTCGTTTGGTCCACCTTGTACTTTTCTCTTCGCTTTTTGTCTTTCAAGAAATTTTTGTTCTATACTTTTAAATGGATTGTTTTCGTTACTCAATTTCCTTCTCCCCCTTCTACTTTTTCTGTAATTGGCGGAGTCGTATTATTATCTAATTGTCCTAAAGGTAAATACTTAAGGGTTTCACCAGTGTCGTTCATTATATATATTTTCGCCTTAGGTAAAACTTTTTCTAACGTTTCAAGTACTAGACGCTGACGAGTAATTTCTTTGTTCTTGGCATACTCTGCATTTAATTGATTAAACAAAGAAACATCACCAAGCGATTGCTCAATACGTGCTGTTTTTGTACCTGTTGCACGTGAAATAATCGCGTCACGTTCTCCAATTGCTTCATTCTTTTTCTGGTTTTCATATTTCTTTGCTTCGTTTATCTTCGTGTTTTTAGTTTCTCGGGCATCTGTTACTGCAGTAAACGCTGCACGTACTTCTGCATTCGGGAGTTCAACATCTTGTAATTTAACACTTTGAATTGCGATTCCAATGTTATATTTTTCGATTAATGTTGAAAGTAAATCCCTCGTTTTAGCTTCAATTTCTGCTTTCCCATCCGTTAAAGCCGAGTCAATCGTTGAACTACCGATAACTGAACGAATAGAAGCTGATGTTGCATCATGAAGGATTTCTCTTGGATTTTCAGAGTTAAATAAATACTGTTGTGGTTCAGTAATTTTCCATTGAACGACAAGATCCGTTAAGACAATATATTCATCACCAGTAATCATTTTTGTTTCCTTATCAAACTCAACCAGTTCTCCACCTTGATCTTGTTTAAAACCAAAACTAAGGCTAAATGTTTCCTTCGATAATTTTTCTACATGTTGGATTGGCCACGGTAATTTGAAATGCAATCCAGAATCAGTAATAGGCATATCTGCTTTACCAAATGTAATTACAACCGCTTGTTCCGATTCATCGACAGTGTACCACGTTGTGAAAGCTGCGACGACTAGAATAAAGCCTGTAATTACTAAACCGAAAACGGTTAATATACGGCGCGAACTCATAAAAATAAACCTCCTTAAATTATGTATCAATAGTCTATACGTACCTAAAGCGTAAAGGTTTCAACTATTTACCCTAGGTAGTTGAACTTTAAAGCTGGTACCCTTACCTAATGCACTTTCAACAACAACTGAACCATTATGCGCTTCAACCAAATGCTTGACGATTGCAAGACCTAATCCAGTTCCACCAGAGTCTCGGCTCCTCGCACGGTCCACACGATAAAACCTTTCAAATAGACGTGATAATTCTGAAGGGGCAATCCCAATCCCTTCATCTTTTACTTCGATAATGACATAACTCTTATAATCCTTAACCGAAACTTTGACCGTTTTTGCTTCTTTCGAGTACATAATTGCATTGGTAAGAAGATTAACCATGACTTGCATTAGCCTTCCTTCATCACCTTCAATTAGAACTTCTGATGGCATGTCTACTTCTAAATTCATCTTTTTACGTTCAATCTTGACAGATACCGAATTTAAAGCATCATTAATCAGTTCCATTAAGTTTACTGTAGAGTATTTGAGTGTAAAGCCTTCACTTTCCATTGCTGACAACGCAAGTAAATCATCAATAAGAATTTGTAAGCGATCTCCTTCTTTTTGAATGATTTGTAAAAAATCGCGCGCTACTTCTGGTTCATGCATTGCCCCAGAGAGCAACGTTTCCGTAAACCCTTTTATAGATGTTATCGGTGTGCGAAGTTCATGGGAAACATTCGCAACGAAATTCTTTCTTACTTTCTCCAGTTGAACAAGTTTTGTAATGTCATGCATAACAACAACAATTCCAAGCCAGTTTCCATGATCCCCAATAACAGGTGCTCCATATACACTTACATACGAAGAAGTAGATCCATTCGTTAAACGAACTTGTTTCTCACTTGGTTGTTCGGTCATAAAAACCGATTCGATTAATTGCGTAATTTCCTCAGGTAAACCGATTCGATTATACGTTTTTTTAATGATTTGCTCGGATGTAAATCCAAATGTTTCTCTGAAAACACCATTAACTAGATTGACAGCACCTTCACGCCCAATCATTAAAAGCGCGCTCCCCATACTTTCAACTAACGTATTCAGTCTTTCTTTTTCCATTACTCGTAGAATAGACATCTCATGCAGAGTACTAGCTATTCTGTTAATCGCTGTAGATAATTCATTTTCTGTTCCCGGTTCAGTAAACTCGATACGTGCATTAAAATCTTCTTTTGATATACGTAAGGCAGCTTCAGTAATATTATCAATTGGTATTGTATATCTCTTCAGCAATCGGGCAGCCATAAGTAAGGATAAGATAAATGCTACACATAAAATCGATAGTAGAAAAACAAGATACTTTTGTTGTATCTCATCATTGGGGCTATCCAAAACCAATGGAAAAAACTGGCCAAGGACAACTCCTAGACCAGCAAACACTGCTAACAGTAAAATGGCGTAAGCGAGAAATAACCGCCTATATAGACCTTTTATCATTTGTTTTGCTCCTCAAACTTATACCCAATGCCCCGTACAGTCTTAATAAAAAACGGTTTCCTCGTGTTCTCTTCAATCTTTTCACGCAAATGACTTACATGAACATCTACAATTCGTGTATCTCCTACAAAATCATAGTTCCAAACTGCGCTTAGCAATTGGTCACGTGTCAATGCCCGATTTTTATTTTGAATGAAAAACAGAAGTAGTTCAAATTCTTTAGGCGTAAATTCAAGTTCAGCACCATTTAAATAGGCTTGATATCGATCTAAATCAATACTAAGCGCACCTGAAACGAGTAACTTACTAGAAACTTGAGAATCGATTGATCGGTCTGAACTTCTCCTCAATACAGCCTTCACACGAGCAACAACTTCCCTAGGGCTAAATGGTTTTGTCATATAATCATCGGCGCCAATTTCGAGGCCCTGCAACTTGTCTAGCTCGTCACCTTTTGCAGTAAGCATAATTATAGGTATATTAATGCCTTTATTGCGCAAAGTCTTACACACTTCAATGCCATCCATTTTGGGCAACATTAGATCTAAGAGCAGAAGGTCAGGATTTTCAGATTCTACCTTACGTATTGCTTGCTCACCATCTGCAACAAGTATCGTTTCATAGTTTTCTTGTTTTAAATTATAATCAAGTAATGTTCGAATCGATTGTTCATCTTCCACGACCAGTATTTTTTTACGAGCTACTTCCATTCCAATCATCTACTCCCCATTAAAAGTTATCCATCGCTTGAGAAGTTAGCCGATCAACCACTTTAGGTGGAACTACTGTTATCACTCCTGAAATAACAGTATCTTTTTGCTCATCTATTGCTTCTATATTGACTTCTATTAAATTTTTTTCTGTATTAACAAGTGCAACTTCGAATGAAAACTCAATTGTGGAATAATGGTAAACCACTTTCGGAAATTGAAGATTCTGCCCAACTACATGAGACCCTGGTCCAGGTAAATACTTTGACGTTGCAGAAGTTACGATACCAGTAAGCATAATTGAAGGAACAATCGGTTTTTCATAGACCGTTTGTGAAGCAAAATCATGCTGAATATAAAGAGGGTTTGCATCATTGGTAAGTCCTAAATACAAAAGTAAATCCTTATCCTCTATTTTTTCAGTTAACATTAACTTTTCTCCAACTTTAATGTCTTCAATCTTCCTACCGAGACGTCTTTTCTTCCCAAGTATCAACATAATTCCCCCTTGTTCATAGTACTACTAGTCTAACAATAATCAGAAAAAAAATCGAGTGGCTTAAGCCACTCGATTTTCAGTAGAATTCAACTTAGAAGTCAAAGTCTCTTCTAAAATTAAAGGTTCTTGATAAGCTCGTTTGCAAATTCAGAAGTTTTCACTTCAGTTGCTCCGTCCATTAGACGTGCAAAATCATAAGTAACAACTTTTGAAGCGATTGTTTTCTCGATAGAGTCTTCAATCATTTTTGCAGCTTCATCCCAGCCAAGGTGTTGCAACATTAGAACTCCAGATAGAAGTACTGATGATGGGTTTACAACGTCTTTTCCAGCATATTTCGGAGCAGTACCATGTGTAGCTTCGAAAATAGCATGTCCTGTTACATAGTTAATGTTCGCTCCAGGCGCGATTCCAATACCACCTACTTGTGCAGCAAGTGCATCAGAAATGTAGTCACCGTTCAAGTTCATCGTTGCAACAACGTCAAACTCTTTCGGGCGTGTCAAAATTTGTTGAAGGAAGATATCAGCAATTGCTTCTTTAACAATAATCTTCCCAGCTGCTTCAGCATCTGATTGTGCTTTGTTTGCTGCGTCTGAACCTTCTTCTTCTTGAATCTTGTCATACTGTCTCCATGTGAATACCTTATCGCCAAACTCTTCTTCAGCAACTTCGTATCCCCACTTAGCAAAAGCACCTTCAGTAAATTTCATGATGTTTCCTTTATGAACAAGCGTTAATGATTTACGGCCTTCTTTAAGAATATACTCAAGCGCACCACGAACTAGACGCTTTGTTCCATCTTCAGAAATAGGCTTAATTCCAATTCCAGAAGTTTCTGGGAATCGAATATTTTTAACACCCATCTCATTTTGAAGGAAATCAATTAGCTTCTTCGCTTCGTCTGTACCTTTTTCATATTCAATTCCTGCATAAATATCTTCAGTGTTCTCACGGAAGATAACCATGTCACAGTCCTCTGGACGTTTTACTGGTGAAGGTACTCCATCAAAGTAACGAACAGGACGTACACACGTGTAAAGATCTAGTTCTTGACGAAGCGCTACGTTCAATGAACGGAACCCTCCACCAATTGGAGTTGTAAGTGGTCCTTTAATAGCAATCAAATACTCCTCAATTGTGTCAAGCGTTTCCTGTGGTAGCCATTCGCCAGTTTCGTTGAATGCTTTTTCACCAGCAAGAACTTCTTTCCAAACAAGCTTCTTATTACCATCATATGCTTTTTCAACAGCCGCTTCAAGAACACGTGAAGCTGCATTCCAAATATCTGGACCTGTACCGTCACCGATAATATAAGGAATTATTGCGTGGTTTGGAACATTTAATACACCATTTGTTACTGTAATTTTTTCACCGTTCGTCATTAAAATTTCCTCCTCAATTCAAAATCATAGGGCTAGCATAGATTTATGCCGCCCTCTTCATTTTTATCTTTCGTCAATTGAAACATATTTTTGCATGCCTGGTCCAGTGTACTCAGCACGTGGACGAATTAACCTATTATTTGCATACTGCTCAAGAATGTGAGCAATCCAACCCGAGATACGAGAAACTGCAAAGATAGGCGTAAACAGGTCATGGTCAATATCTAATGAGTGATATACAGATGCTGAGAAGAAATCTACGTTAGGTGGTAGATTCTTTTCACCCGTTACGATTTCTTCGATTTGAATACACATATTATAATATTTCTCTTCACCACGAAGTGTTGTTAGTTTTTTGGACATTTCACGAAGATGCTTCGCGCGTGGATCCCCTTTACGGTATACGCGGTGTCCAAAGCCCATAATTTTTTCTTTGTTGTCTAATTTCTCTCTAATGTATGGTTCTACATTCTCTTCCGAACCAATTTCCATTAGCATTTTCATTACTTGCTCATTCGCACCACCGTGAAGTGGTCCTTTAAGTGCACCTATTGCAGCTGTAACACCAGAGTATACATCAGACAACGTTGCTACACATACACGAGCAGTGAATGTCGATGCATTCAACTCATGATCTGCATGAAGCACAAGTGCCTTATCAAACGCTTCAATCGCAATATCTTTCGGCTCTTCGCCAGAAAGCATGTAAAGGAAGTTTGCAGCATAGCTAAGTTCTGGCTTAGGTGCTACCGGCTCTAGGCCTTTACGAATACGAGAAAATGCAGTTACAATCGTTGCGATTTTAGCTTGTAATTTAATTGCTTTTTCATAGTTTGCTTCGTCAGACATATCTTCTGCTTTGTCATCGTATAATCCGAGAAGGGAAACCGCTGTACGCAAGGCAGCCATCGGGTGTACTTCCCCGATAGGATAGGTTTTAAAGTGATTAAGAACTTCTTGTGGAACAGACATGTTATCTGCAAGTTGTTTTTTCAACTCTGCCAATTCCTCTTTCTTTGGCAAACGCTGATGCCATAAAAGATAAACTACTTCTTCAAAACTGGCATTATCTGCAAGATCGTCAATGTCGTAACCTACGTATGTAAGTGTGTCATCAATGATTGAGCTTATTGCTGACTGCGTTGCTACGATGCCCTCCAACCCTTTGGGTGATGTCATGTGAATCGCTCCTTCTTTCAATGTTGCCGTTCTTCCCATAAAAAAAGGCAGGAAACGGCCTGTCTGCTAGTGCGCTATTTAAAATGCTTACAGAATCCATTATAATCAACTTTGTCCGTTTTGTGAATAAAAACGCTTAATATATTTTGTTTTTCCCGAAAGGAAGGTTTAAAATGTCACTTAGCGCTGCTAAAAAAAACCTACTACAAACAGTATTTATTAAATGGACTCCTGCATTAATAACCGCGGTAATGATTTACCTCGTCCCACCAGTAGCTCTAGCTATCATTCTAGCATACTTTTCAGCACCAATCCTACTTGCTGTAAAATCAGTTACAAAACTACCGTTGACGATCGCTACTTTACTCGTTATGTCGTTATTACTTTTTTTGACAAGCACATTTACTTATGTTGCTCTTCATGGTTTTATCGACATCGTGCCAACTATTGAACAGCATCTTTCACCGTATACAAAAAACACAGATATCCCAGGTAAAACAATTACTTTCCTTGAGGAAAAAATTATTCAGTATGGACAGGCAATGTTGGAATATGCGATCACAACTATACGAACAATACTTCAGCAACTGTTTAGCCTCTTTATTTTCCTAGTTGCTTTCTTTTTCAGTTTAAGAGAATCTGGTAAAAACAAATTTTGGTTTCTCGCATACTTTCCAACTGTAATTCGACAATCGGCAAGACGAATGTTGACAGCTGCCGGCAAGCTTGTCGGAACATTCATCTTCGTAGAACTACGACTCGTATTCTTTACATTCATTATTCTAGCACTTGGGTTTGTGTTTCTAAAGTTCAAATCCCCCATCGGTGTAGCTTTTATTATCTCACTTGTAGACAGTCTTCCTTTTTTCGGAGTCGGACTGTTCCTTATACCTATGGCCATATTCTTTCTATACTTAGGCGATTTGTATATTGGCATCGCACTGGTCTTACTCTATATTTTCACACTTGTTACCCGCCAAATTGCAGAGTCTTACATGTATGCTTCCACTTTTCAGCTTAAACCAATCCATACATTTTTCATTATGGCTAGCTCTTTTTATTTATTTGGCCTCGTGGGCATATTACTGACGCCTTTTCTCTTATTTGCAGCGACAAAAGTAAAAAGCCATCCACTTTTCACCTCAAAATAATTTGTCTGTTTTTCATTTTCTTGTAAATCCATCTCTGAATAGATGGACGGATTAAATTTCTTGGCCAGCTAAAAAGCAATAGAAAACCAATTATATCCGTTAAAAAACCGGGCATGAGAAGAAATATACCGCCAGTAAAAATACAGGCACTGTCAATTAATGCATCTCCAGGTGTCTCCATAACTTCCATGCGTCTTCTTAATTCATTCCATGCTTTCATCCCTTGCCGCTTTGCCAAATAGGCGCCACCTATTCCTGTAGCAAGGATAATTGCTATCGTTGGTAGTAATCCAATCAACTGGCCTGAATAGATCAATAAGACGAGCTCGGCTGTAGGTATAATGATAAACGCTAGTGCAATCCATTTCATTCGTAAAGCCACCTCTTTCAATTATCAAATGCGAGTAAGTTCATTAAATAAAAAAAGAAAGCTGCTACCGAAAGTTTTCGGAAGCAGCCGTTTTTCAAAGAACACTCGCGTGTCCGTTATAAATAACTCCTGATTCGGCATCCATAGTAATATCGTTACCTTTTTTAATTAGTTCTGTTGCATTTTTCACTCCAACAATTACTGGAATTCCAAGGCTTAACCCTACGATTGCGGCATGGCTAGTTAGACCGCCTTCTTCAGTGATCAACCCTGAGCATTTCTCGATGGCAGGCATCATATCTTTATCAGAGCTTTGTGTTACTAAAATTGCGCCTTCAATGTTTTGTGCCAGTGCTTCATCAAGCGTATTGGCTACGACTGCACGACCAAAAGCAACTGATTTACCGATTCCCTGTCCTTTTGCTAGAAGGTCACCAACAACATGAATTTTCATCAAGTTTGTTGATCCAGCTTTACCAACTGGAACACCTGCTGTAATAATAACAACGTCACCATGACTCACATATTGGTGCTTCACACTTTCTTCTATTGACTCTTCTAAAATTGCATCGATCGAGGATACTTCCTGACCTACAATTGGATAAATCCCCCATACTAAAGTAAGTTTATTAGATATACTTTCGGAAGAAGTTAGTGCGATAATTGGGCACCCTGGACGATACTTTGAAATCATTCTTGCAGTTTGTCCACTTTGTGTTGGTGCTAAGATTGCTTTAACTTTTAGATTAATAGCTGTGTAAGAAGCAGCTTGGCCAATCGCTTCCGTCATATTACCATGCTTTTCCCGACGGCGTGTTGAAACAACTTTTTGGTAATCAACAGCAGCTTCAGTACTACGTGCAATTCTATCCATTGTCAATACAGATTCAACTGGGTACAAGCCTGCAGCTGTTTCACCCGAAAGCATAATGGCATCTGAACCATCCAAAATGGCATTCGCTACGTCACTCGCTTCAGCACGGGTTGGACGAGGATTACGCTGCATAGAATCTAACATTTGAGTTGCTGTTATTACCGGCTTCCCCGCTTGATTACATTTTTCAATTAATCTCTTTTGGACTAGAGGAACTTCTTCAGCAGGTATTTCTACGCCAAGATCCCCACGTGCAACCATTAATCCTTCTGAAACTACGAGTATTTCATCGATATTATCGACGCCTTCTTCGTTTTCAATTTTAGGAATGATTTGGATATGTCCACCTTTATTTTTATCAAGCAATGTTCTAATTTCTAAAACGTCAGAAGCTCTTCTTACGAAAGAAGCTGCTATAAAGTCTACGTCTTCTTTAATTCCAAATAAGATATCTTCTTCATCTTTTTCAGTCATCCCTGGAAGTTGAACCGTAGCACCTGGCACATTCACACCTTTATTGTTTTGTAAAGATCCAGAATTGATTACCATCGTATGAATGAGTCCTTGTTTTACGTCTTTCCCTGTAACTTCTAGCTGAATCAATCCATCATCAAGTAAGATTGTGGAGCCCTCGTTAACGTCTTCAATCAACTTACTGTATGTAACCGAAAATACCTCATTGGTTCCTGTAACTTCAGTCATTGATATGTTAATTTGTTGGCCTGTTTGTAATTCAATTCTGTTATTTTCCATCGAATGGGTTCTAATTTCAGGCCCTTTAGTATCTAGTAAGATTCCAACAACCTTCCCTTTATTGCGGGCTACTTCCCTAATCCTGTCAATTCGAATTTTATGTTCCTCATGATTACCATGAGAAAAGTTTAATCGGGCAACGTTCATACCTGCGTCTATGAGTTGCTCGAGCAATTCCTCGGATTCACTTGCCGGTCCTATCGTACATACAATTTTCGTCTTTCTCATCAATAATCGCCTCTTTTTATGTGATTGTATAAAGTTATATACATGTATTTCTTATAGTAAAGTTCTCGCTGATCACGAAAGAACAACAACTTATATAGACAGTTCCTTGGATAGCTTATACATTGAAGCATCCAATTTATTACTTTTACTGAAAACGTCCTGTAAATCATATTCTATCACGACATTATTTTTCATGCCAACAGCTAAACTTCCTTGTCCCTTTAGTAAAACCTCCACCGCCCGAGCACCGAACTGACTCGCAATTACTCGATCGCGGGCAGAAGGTGAACCTCCGCGTTGAATATGCCCCAAAACAGATACATGTGCATCAATGCCTGCTTTACTTTTAAGAATTGAAGAAAGTTCACTTGCGGACATAACCCCTTCAGCCACGATAATAATGCTGTGTTTTTTCCCACGCCCCGAACCACTTTTGAGTCGTTCTATAATATCTTCAGTTTTCTCTCTCTCTTCAGGTATGAGGATTGTCTCTGCACCACCAGCAAGACCCGCCCAAAGCGCAAGATCACCTGCGTTACGCCCCATAACTTCAATAATAAAGGTTCTTTCATGAGACGAGGCCGTATCCCTAATTTTATCGACAGCGCCAATAACTGTATTTAATGCTGTGTCAAAACCAATCGTAAACTGAGTACCGTTTATATCATTATCGATTGTTGCTGGAACACCAACACATGGAATTCCTAGTGTTGATAATTCATAAGCACCTCTGAATGACCCATCACCACCAATAACGACAAGACCTTCGATTGCATGCTTTTTCAATTGGCGTAGACCTTCTTCACGCCCTTCTAAAGTTCGGAACTCCGGACATCGAGCAGAGCGTAGAACCGTACCGCCGCGTTGAATAATATCGCCGACTGAACCGAGTTGCAAAAGTTCAATCTTTCCATCAATTAAGCCTTGATAGCCATTAAGAATTCCAGCAACTTCTACCCCTTCATAAATCGCCTTCCGAACTACAGAACGCACTGCAGCATTCATACCTGGGGCATCTCCGCCACTTGTCAATACAGCAATTTTCTTCATTCAAGTCACTCCTATTATGTAGGTTGCACCCAATAACAAAGTATCTCTCGATACGATTTAATCAGTACTTATTCGGACTCGGTAAATACACCCATTGAACGAAACTTTTCATATCGATTATCAACCAATTCATTGGCACTCATACTTTCTAATTGTTGCAATGAGTTTTTAATTACTTCGCCAATATATACTGATTGTGCTTTCGGATTACGATGCGCTCCACCAAGTATTTCCGGGACAATCGTATCAATTATTCCCATTTCCTTCAAAAATGGAGCAGTTATCCTCATTGCTTCCGCAGCCTGTTTGGATAAACTTGCATCCTTCCATAAAATTGTCGCAGCACCTTCAGGAGAAATAACGGAGTAGGTCGAGTTATCGAGCATATGAATGTGATTCGCTACACCTAGTGCCAAGGCACCTCCACTTCCTCCTTCTCCAATCACAATAGAAATAACAGGTACTGTTAGACCAGCCATCTCAACCAAATTTCTAGCAATCGCTTCACTCTGGCCGCGTTCCTCTGCTGCTTTACCTGGATAGGCACCTTTTGTATCAATAAAACAAATAATTGGTCGATTAAACTTCTCAGCTTGCTTCATTAAACGCAATGCTTTCCGATAGCCTTCTGGATGTGGCATCCCAAAATTTCTTTTAACGTTTTCTTTTGTATCTTTTCCTCTTTGATGACCAATTACAGTGACAGGGATATTATTAAAATGTGCTATTCCTCCAACAATCGCTAAATCATCGCCAAAACCTCGATCACCATGCAATTGCATAAAGTCTTCAAAGAGGTCTTCTATATAATCAAGAGTTGTGGGACGTTGTGGATGTCTTGCTACTTGAACTCGGTCCCATGGCTCCATATTCTCATAGATTTCAATTTCTAATTTTTTTAATCGCTCTTTAAGTGTACCAATTTCATCGGATAAATCGACATCAGAAGACGCTGTAAATTCTTCAAGTTCACTAATTTTTTCCCGAAGTCGAATGATTGGTTCTTCAAATGATAACGTCTTCCCCATATCAGTTCGCTCCTTTCGAATGCAATCGTATAATTCGATCAAGTGATTCTTTCATTTCAGAACGATGTATTACCGCATCGAGCTGTCCATGCTCTAATAAAAATTCCGCAGTTTGGAAGTCTTCTGGAAGTTTTTCCCGAACTGTTTGTTCAATGACACGCCTACCCGCAAAACCTATTAATGCTTTTGGCTCAGCAAGGTTAATATCTCCAACTGATGCAAAACTTGCTGAAACGCCACCTGTCGTGGGATAAGTCATTACAGATATAAACAGCAATTTTTTCTCTGCATGGCGATTTAGTGCAACACTTGTTTTAGCCATCTGCATTAAAGATAGAACGCCTTCTTGCATTCTAGCCCCTCCACTTGCAGAAAATATAAGGATAGGAATATTCAATTCAGTCGCTTTTTCAATTGCACGTGTTATTTTCTCGCCAACAACAGAGCCCATCGATCCCATACGAAAGAATGAATCCATAATAGCAACTGCTACTTGGTTTCCGCCAATTTCCCCTACGCCCGTAAGAACTGCTTCATTCAAGCCTGTTTTTTCTGCATCTGCTTCTACTTTTTCAGTGTAAACAGGGAATTCCAGAGGATTTACTGTTCTTAAATGATTGTCCATAGACACAAACGTACCTTCATCGAAAATATGTTTAGCACGGTCTACAGCCGTCATTCGGTAATGGTAATCACATTGCGGACAAACTTGAAGTGCTTGAATCAAATCTTTAGTTAATATTATATGCTTACACTCCGGACACTTTGTCATAAGACCTTCCGGAACATCATTTTTCGTATGACTAGAAGGAATTGTTAATGGATGCTTCTTCCTATTTTTCATAAACATTTCACGTATCATTTCTACTATCCCTGCTTTCTCCTTCAACTAAGTCAATCCATTCCATATAAGCATGCAAAGCAATTTCCTCATTGCCATCAAGCACACCTTGAAGCAGATTGTTCAACAATTCGAATTCATTTTCATTTGTCATCTCATCAAAAGGCGGTTCGCTATATTGCTTCAACAGAAACCAAATCTTTAACGATAACCGATTTTCTGCAGCAACAAGAATTTCACGGATAATATCTTCTCGTAAAATTTCGCCATCCTCATTCATTTTTGCAAGTAAACCTTTCCATACAGGCAAGGTTCGTAATCGACTGTCTCGACAAACAGACTCGATTGCTGAAATTTCATGGATTCTACGAGTTCCACGAACATCATTTATCGAATCTGGCTGTTGCATAATGAATTCCGCTAAGACCTCTACTAGCTGATGTTTTCGAAAGTCCGTCAAGAACGTTCCTTCTCCTCGACGAGTTTCAATTAGCCCTAGTAATTCAAGGCTTCGAAGTGCCTCACGTATTGTAGATCTCCCCACTTTAAGTCGTTCGGCTAACTCCCGTTCAGAAGGCAATCTATCACCAGCCTGAATCCCTTCCTTCGAGATTAAAGCCCTTAACTCTCCGACAATATCTAGAAACATCTTTGATGATGTCTTTACATTTTCCATTTAGTAACCCCTTAGAAATCATCGTAACTGAAAAGTGGTCTGACCACTCCTGTATCTTAGCATACAGAAAAGGATGCCTGACGTAAAGTGAAAGAAGTAATTTTTAACTGTGGAACTGCTAATATAAATGGATTTCTAAACTGCATTTATTTGCTGAACAAGAATTTGGAGTTGTCCCTTCCTTCTTTCGACCGTACCATGCACAATAATCATGTTCTTTTCCTCCAACATTTCGGCGGCTGCCGTGTATTGTTTTGGAAATAAAGTGCACGAAACGATACCTGTTTCATCTTGTAAAGATACAAAGGCCATGGATTCACCTTTTTTCGTTCGAATTCGTTTAATGTCCGTTATTAATCCAGCAAGAGTCACATTTGCACGCTCGCTAATCCCTTTCAATTCAATCGCATCTGTAAAATTCAGATCATGCTGCTTCTTTATTTCTGAGGCAGGGTGCTCCGAAAGATAGAAACCAAGCACTTCACGTTCATTCTCAAGGTTTTCCATATGCGACAACGGTTTCCCTGGTGAATATTTTGGACTCGCTATCGAACTCATAACATCCGAAAGGAGATCATCTCCATTCTCAGGGCGAAGGAACAGCGCATGTGCTAACGCGGCATCTATAGATGCAAGCAAAACAGACCTTGGTTCATTAAATTCATCAAGTGCTCCTGCTTTAATGAGCGCACCAATACTTTTCTCAGTGAAAACATCTGCACCGAGGACCACTGCCAGATCAAACATATTTTTCCACGTTTCACCTTGACTTCTGGTCTGTCGTAAAGCCTGATAAAACGAAGGTGTCACTCCCTTAATTGAACTTAGACCCATTTGAATCGCTCCGTTACGAACGCTATACAAATACTTACTTTTGGCGACGGATGGGGATAGGAATACAATCCCCTTCGCTTCAGCTTCCCGCTTTATCTCGGCAGTTTTTTCCCCATTACCGATAGTTGAGGACAAAAGAGATGCATAAAAATAGGCTGGTTCATTCGCTTTCAAATAGGCTAATTGGTAGGAGATCAAAGAATAGGCAACCGCGTGACTTTTTGCAAATCCATAATCCGCAAACTTTACAATTAATTCGTAGATTGCTTTGGCTACTTCTTCCGAAAAACCATTATTCACCGTACTTGTGATAAAATGCAGTCTCTCTTCATTAAGAATAACGTGACTCTTTTTACTAATTGCACGTCGCAAAAGGTCGGCTTCTGACATTGAGAAACCAGCGATATTCACTGCGATCTGCATGATTTGCTCTTGATACACAATTACCCCATACGTTTCCTCAAGGACTGGCGCTAACAATGGGTGAATATACGTAATCTGCTCCTCCCCATGTTTTCTTCGGCTATATAAAGGAATGTTATCCATCGGTCCGGGGCGATACAAAGCATTGATTGCATAAATATCTTGGAAAAGGGTCGGTTGTATTAAACGAAGTGCTTCTCTCATGCCATTCGATTCAAATTGAAATATGCCCGTTGTATCTGCCTTTTTAAAAAGTTCAAATGTCTTTTCATCATCCAAAGGAATTTTCTCGAAATCGATTCGGACACCTTTATCGTAAAGAATCATTGACCGAATTCGATCTAATAACGTTAGATTCCGAAGCCCAAGAAAATCCATTTTTAACAATCCTTGTTCTTCAACATCGCCCATTGGCCATTGCGTTAAATAAATCCCTTCTTCTCCACCTTGAAGAGGAACTGTTTCTACGAGGGGTTTTGGTGATAGGATAACACCGGCGGCATGTGTCGATGCGTTACGGGGAAGTCCTTCGAGAGTACATGCAGTCTCAAACCACTTGCTACGAATCGAATCCAACTTTACCCAATCGCTCAATCTTTTGGATTCTTTGACTGCTTGAGTTAGCGTAATTCCCGGACGGCTTGGAATCTCTTTCGACAAAAAGTTCATTTCTTCATTTGTAAATCCAAAGACACGTGCCACATTTCGTGCTACAGCTCTTGCAGAAAGTGTTCCAAACGTAATAATTTGCGCTACATGAGATTTTCCATACTTCTCTGCCACATACTGAATTACTTCTTCACGCCGATTATCTGCAAAATCAATATCAATATCTGGCATCGTTACACGCCCTGGATTTAAAAAACGCTCAAAAACTAATCCGTATCGAAGAGGGTCCACATCCGTTATTCCTAGCGCAAAGGCAACTAATGAGCCTGCAGACGACCCTCGTCCTGGGCCCGTTAGTATATTTTGGTTCATTGCGTAGTTCATGAAATCCTCGACGATCAGAAAGTAATCTACGTATCCCATTTCATGGATTATAGATAACTCATAGGACAATCGATCCTCATATGCCTTTTCTAGTTTCCCATTTCTTTTAATTAACCCCTCTAAACAATGCCTTTTTAGAATTGCATCCGTGTTTTCTCCTTCAGGAACTGGAAAAATAGGCATTAGTGTTTCACTTGGAGGTACTTCCGCTGTACATGAATGTAGAAGGTTAGACATATTTAAAAGCCAACTTTCCTTACCTTCAAACCAAGATTTCAACTCTGCTTCTTCTGGTATATACGCTTTTTCGTATGCTCTTTCCACTCCAGAAACATCTTCTAACTTATGCCCTTCTCGAATTGCTTCTGCAACTTCATAAGTAAACGCATCTTCAGGATGTATAAATCTTGATTCATTTACTGCCACGATTTCTAAATTCAACTCAATAGCGAGTAGTTCGATCAGTGCTTCCTCATCATGTTGAACTCCACTCTGCCTCGACACACCAACAACGACTTTAGAACTTCCTGAATTTTTTATTATCCTCTGCAACTTCTCTTCATCTCGCTGACTCTCCCAAGACGGGTCCGTCATAGGTAGAATTAGGATACATCCCTTGCTATATGCAGCAAGCCATTTCAGTGGCAATGCCTCTGTATCCCCTGTAGAAATTGCACTACTAATTTTCAATAAATTCCGGTAGCCTTCATCATTTTCAGCATACAAATAGGAGTAAAGATTACTTTCTTCTCCAATATCGAGAGGAATAGACAAACCAATAACTGGATGAATATTATATTTTTGCATCGTTTTATAAAATGACCTTACACCGTATAATTTGGAATTGACAATTGCCGCAGCACTAGCCCCTCTCCGTTGCAGAAGGGGGGCTAGATGGTTAAGTTTAATAATTCCACGTAAAAGGTCTGCGCCTGTAACTAATTGCGGATAGGCTAATGTCAACAGAATCCCTCCGCTCGTATTATTTCACACATAGTTCTTTAAGTTTCATTACTAACTCGTCTGCCTCTTCCCACGAACGCACGGATGCCCCAGAAGCAAGCGGGTGTCCACCACCTCTATATTCTTCAGCGAGGGAATTAATCGCAGGACCCTTAGATCTTAAACGAGCACGGATTTGATGCTCTTCTTCAATAAATATGACCCATGAACAAATACCTTTCACTTCACCAAGAGCCCCACCTAATTGAGATGTTTCAATGGGCGATACATCGAATTTCTGAAGGGTAGCACGATCTAATTTGATAAACGCCGCCCCATTATCATCTATTTCAAAGTTTTGGAAAATATAGCCTTGCAGATGAAGTAATTTTCGTTCAACCTCGTACATTCCTGCAAATAATTCCGCACGGTCAAAATCATATTTAATTAATTTACTAGCTCGTTCGAAAGTTAGGTCCGTTGCACTTGGGAACATGAAGCGGCCAGTATCTCCGACAATTCCAGCAAACAACAGGCGTGCAGCATTGGATGGCATTTTCCATCCACGGTATACTTCCCCCTCTTCAAATAATGCAGTTATCATCTCCGAAGTAGAGCTAGCTTTGGTATCAACCCACTTAACATCACCATAAGGATCTGTATTGGGATGATGATCTATCTTCATTAACAATGCGCCTTTCGTATAAAAATCGCTGTCGATACGCTCTGTATTTCCTGTGTCCGTTACAATTATTAATGCCTCTTTGTAGAGTGATTCTTCAACTACATCTGGACTTCCAAGATAAGATAGAGATTCTTCGTGCTCCCCAACTGCATAAACTTCTTTTTCAGGATAATTTTCTTTTATCAGTTCTTTAAGACCCATTTGAGACCCATAAGCATCTGGATCTGGTCGGACATGGCGAATAATTATAATTTTATTAAACTTTTCAATTGTGTCTATGATTTGTCTTTGCATAGTTATTTCTCCTCGCGTTTCAGTATATTGTGGTCGCAATCTAAATAAAAAGCCGATACAATGAATTAAGATCTGCTATCAATGGAGGGCTTTAATGTTTAACTTATTTTTAGTGTTTGTAGTTATCGCATCTGCTGTTTTTTATTTTTATTTTAAATTGCGTCAATTCCGCACCACACGTGTATTGCCTATTCGAAAAAAAATGTACGCGAGTATGGCGGGTATTTACCTCGGTACCTTACTTATATTTTTTGGACTCAATCAATTTACGTTAGACATTGGAATCACAAGGTATATCATTGCTGCAATTTTCATTCCAATCGGTGTGTATGTTTCTATCTTTAATTACAGAGCAAGTAAGCACTACAAGCAATTTATAGAAGAAGAAGCTCGAATTAACGAACACTGATGCAAATCTATGCATCAGTGTTTTTTTGTGGAAACTCACTATCTCATTTCAGTTTCCGACTTTTTTACCTCTCAAATAATTGATAAGTTATCATAGCTTTACAAACAATATCTCCTTCAGAAAGAACGTCAAAGTCTACTTTAACAAGTCTTCGACTCATTTGCATAATTCTCGGTTCTACACGAACAGTCGTCCCTAATTGGACATGCTTAATAAAATAAATCGTCATATTTTCAGGGACACTTTCACCGCGTTTATGAATTTTAATTGCACTATTTCCGGCATCTGTGAGCAGTGTAGTCATCGCACCGTAAGATAATGTTCCAAACTGATTGGTTAACTGAGGAACAACGGTAAATTCAACTGCAAAATCTTCATCTGAAACAACTTCCATTTGATTTTTCACAATATCATCAATCGTTTCGCCTTGTTGAGGTTGACGTTGTGCCATTTGGAAAGCCTTGAGGACATCTTGCCTACTCAGAATTCCCGCAAGGATTCCTGTGTCTGTAACAACTGGAATTAAGTCTAGACCTTCCCAAATCATGCTATGCCCTGCTGAAGTAACACTCGTCTTCTCCGTAACCGTAATCGGATTCCGAGTCATTACTTTTCGGATCGAATCGTCTAGCGATTTACCAATCACATCCCTGGATGTGATAATACCCACCAATTTCCCCGAATCTTCGATAACTGGATATCCCGAGTGTTGGGTTTTTTGATTAATCGCATTGAATTCACTAACTAAGGCATTCGGCGATAAAACAACCGTTTCTGAAAATGGAGTTAATATATCTTCTGCTAAAAGTATCTTCTTCTCAATTAGCTGGTCAAAAATGGCACGATTCAACATCGTAGCTACCGTAAATGTGTCATAACTTGTTGATATTACGGGTAGTTCCAACTTATCTGCAAGTTTTTTCACCTCTTCAGAAGCGTCGAATCCACCTGTTACAAGTACCGCAGCACCAGCCAATAACGAGGTTTTATGGGCTTTCTGTCGATTCCCTACGATAAGTAGGTTGCCCGCATCTATGTATCGCATCATATCATCAAGCTGCATCGCACCGATGACAAATTTCGTCAATGTTTTATGAAGACCATCTCGTCCACCAAGAACTTGACCATCCACAACATTTAATACTTCAGCAAAAGTTAAATGTTCTATATTTTCTCTTTTTTTCTTTTCGATTCGTATCGTTCCAACACGCTCAATAGTATTAACCAGTTTTCTATTCTCTGCCTCTTTAATCGCTCGATATGCAGTTCCTTCACTTACAGAAAGTGCCCGTGCTACTTGTCGCACAGATATTTTTTCACCGACGCTAAGACCTTTTATATACTGAAGGATTTGTTCGTGTTTTGTCGCCATCTCTTCACCTTTTTCTTTATCACACTCTATGTACATTCTACCATAAAGCAGCCCATTTAAAACGACTTGAAGGATTTCTGAGTAAATTTAGTTCCATCAACTTTTATACCTTCAATCGAAAATAAATCCGGGATGGGAGGTAACCACCCGGATTCATATGTTAGAGTTCGATAATCTCGCCTGCTTCCAGAATCTTTACCTCACACTCTTCAACTAGCTTTTTAAACTCATTCGGGTCTTGTTCAATCGGCGGAAATGTATTGAAGTGAATCGGGACGGCGTATTTTGGCTTTAAAAGTTCGACTGCATATGCCGCATCTTCAGGACCCATTGTAAAGTTATCTCCAATAGGAAGAAATGCAACGTCAATCGGATGACGTTTTCCAATTTGCTCCATCTCCATAAATAGAGCCGTATCCCCAGCATGATAGATTGTCTTTCCTTCCGCCATGAAAAGGATTCCAGCGGGCATTCCAGTATAAATAATTTCATTTTCTTCCGTCGTATAAGAAGAGCTATGAAATGCTTGTGTGAATTTTACAGTGCCAAACTCAAATGTTTTTGCGCCACCAAGATTCATACCGTGTGTTCGAACTCCTCGCCAACCAAGGTAGATTGCCAGCTCATTTGGTGCAACAATAAGTGCATCGCATGCCTTTGCGATAGCTACCGTGTCTCCAACATGATCATTATGTCCATGAGTTAATAAAATCACATCTGGCTTTTCATTTTCAACAAGAAGATCGGTCAATTTGTTACCTGTAATAAAGGGATCAATCAAAATCGTAAAGTCTCCTGTTTTAATTTTCACGATTGAATGTCCGTGGTATGAAAGTTGCATATGTATACCCTCCCCAATTATTTATGTTACCTACATAATCATTTCGCTGCACAAACACGAAACCCTCTTTTCTGGTATAATTGTTACATTCTTAGAGGAGGGTATTTAATTGAAGACAATTGAAAAAATACAGTATTATTTACAATCTAACAATCTAGATGCAGCGTTTATTTCGACACCCGCAAACGTTTTTTACCTATCAGGATTTGATAGTGACCCCCACGAGCGTTTGCTTGGTGTAATGGTATTTAAAGACCAGGAGCCCTTCATCATTTGTCCGTTAATGGAAATTCCGGATGTAAAATCTGCTGGGTGGGTTTTTGAAGCTGTAGGTCATGAAGATACTGAGGATGCGTGGGATGTAGTACAAAAAGTAGTACATGAACGTGGAATAACATTGTCTTCCGTAGCAATCGAAAAGACTCATTTAACTGTTGAGCGCCTTGAACGTATAAACGAATTATTCCCGGGCGCCACCGTTTCTAGAATCGATGAACAATTGAATGCAATGCGCGTCATTAAAAATGAAGAGGAATTATCCTATCTGCGGAAGGCTGCAGAACTTGCCGATTATGCAATTCAAGTGGGTTGTAATGAAATTGCAGAAGGTAAGACAGAATTAGAAATTTTAATGGCAATTGAATTTGAAATGAAGAAAAAAGGCGTTCAAAAGATGTCGTTCGACACAACAGTGCTTTCTGGCCCTAAAACCGCTTCTCCTCATGGAACTCCTGGGGACCGTAAAATAACAGAAGGCGACTTTGTCTTATTCGATCTCGGTGTCGTATATAAAGGATATTGTTCCGATATTACCCGAACTGTTGCTTTTGGTGAGCCAACTGATGAAAAGCGTGAAATTTATGAAACTGTTAAACGTGCAGAACAGGCTGCGATCGACCTTGTACGACCAGGTGTAAGAGCTATGGATCTGGATAAGGCATCAAGAGACGTTATTGTTAATGCAGGTTATGGCGAATATTTCACTCACCGACTTGGCCATGGCCTTGGAATATCCGTACACGAATATCCTTCTATTACAGCAACAAACGAGATGGAACTTACAGAAGGAATGGTATTCACCATTGAACCCGGCATTTACAATCCAGATATAACTGGCGTTCGAATTGAAGACGATGTAGTCGTAACAGCAAATGGTGTAGAAGTCTTAACTAAGTTCCCTAAAGAACTAATTGTTATCAAATCCTCATAAAAATAAGGTTGTAAGCTTATATTTAAGCTTACAACCTTATTTTATTATTAGCACAGTTAAATAATAATGTTGATAAAGCTAATTTCACAATAGTGCTCGAGTAAGTGTATCTAACACGTTGATTTCCGTTTCAGACGGACGCGTTTCCGGAGGGCAGGCGGTGGACCAACCCGTTCGCTTCGCTCCCGTTGGTTGTTTCACCTGACCCGCTGTCCTCCCGGAGTCGCCGTCTTCCACTTCAATCAACTGGAAGTGTACAAAAATCTCTTGTTACACTACCCCGACGTCGCTTACCTTGAATCCAAACGATACAGCGTCGAAGCGACAAGTGTGAGCCGAAGTAGTAAGACCGACAGCGATCTTCTGACGGGCTTACTACGGAAGGCCATCACCGAGCGACAAAGCGATATTTTCACGCCTCCCACTCCATTCGACAAGGAGTATACAAATACTTTATCAACTATCAACAAGGTTATTTAACATAGTCTTATTATTTAGCTATTAAGAGCCGATTCTGCTTCAACATATGCTAAATCTTGAGCATCTGCGACTGCTTTGTATGTTACGTGACCGTTATATGTGTTCAAACCTTTTTGAAGTGCTAAATTATCTAAGAGAGCCTGTTTAGGGCCTTTATCAGCAATTTGCAAAGCGTATTGAACCGTGTTATTTGTAAGTCCCAGTGTAGCCGTACGCGGAACTGCACCAGGCATATTTGCAACAGCGTAATGAACAACCCCGTGTTTCTCATAAGTAGGATTATCATGCGTTGTTACTCTGTCAGATGTTTCAAAAATACCACCTTGGTCAATTGCTATATCAACGATGACAGAACCTTTTTTCATTGATTTAACCATCTCTTCAGTAACAAGTTTCGGTGCACGAGCACCCGGAATAAGAACTGCACCAACAACTAGGTCAGCTTCCTTTACCGCATCTGCAATGTTATATGGATTAGAAACAAGAGTCTGAATATCGTTTCCAAACATTTCTTCTAACTGACGTAGTCGATCCGTCGAAAGGTCAATCACAGTTACGTATGCGCCCATCCCAATAGCAACACGAGCAGCATTCATTCCCGCCATTCCGCCGCCGATGATGGTAACTCTTCCTCGGGAGACTCCAGGTAGTCCACCAAGCAATATTCCTTGACCACCATTTGTCTTTTGTAAGAACTGTGCGCCTAATTGAGTCGCCATCCGTCCAGCTACCTCACTCATTGGAGCAAGAAGCGGCAAGGCGTTATTAGGAAGTTGAACCGTTTCATATGCAATAGCTGTTACTTTCTTTTCAAGTAACGCTCTAGTAAGTTGAGCCTCTTGTGCCAAATGGAAATAAGTAAATACGGTCTGACCTTCACGTAAAAAATCATATTCAGAGATTTGAGGTTCTTTTACTTTCATTACCATATCTGCATTCCAAGCATCTTGAGCTGAATCAACAATTTTTGCACCAGCCTCAATATAATCCTCATCTGAGAAGGTAGAGCCTAGTCCAGCACCTGTTTGGATGAGTACTTCGTGCCCTGATGCTTTTAGTGTCAACACACCTGCTGGCGTTATTGCAACTCGATTTTCATTGTTTAATATTTCTTTGGGAACACCAATACGCATACTAATAGAGCCTCCTATAAATTAAGTGAATCTCTGTCAAGAACGTTCCATTTCGTACTTGACTATCCTCCTATATTTTAGCAGACTACTAAGACTTCTGCTTGTTTTTAACAATATCTACATGCATGTATCAACTTCAAGGGCTTTATTTAATTGTCTACGAAACCTGTAACACTTTCGACTTATTTGACGAATTCCTATTTTTTCTTCCGTAAAAATAAAGGATATCGGAATACATTTATTGAAAAGGTACTATGTAATACTAAATATATATGGAGGTGTTTGTTTTGACTCTAACTTACAAACAAATTCTCGTTGCTATTGACGGGTCTAAAGAATCGGATTGGGCATTTAAAAAAGCAGTTGCGATTGCCGAAAGAAACGACGCTGCATTGCATTTAATTAATATTATCGACACGCGTTCATACGCTTCTGTTGAGGCATATGATCGAACAATCGCAGAACGAGCTCAAAAGTTTGCTGAAGAACTACTTGGTACGTACAAGGTAGAAGCTGAAGCTGCTGGATTAAGCCATGTAAATGTAGTCATTGATTATGGTTCACCTAAAACAATGATTGCACGTGAGTTATCTAAAAAGCTAGAAGCTGATTTAATTATTTGTGGAGCGACAGGCTTAAATGCAGTTGAACGCTTTTTAATTGGAAGTGTATCCGAAAATATCGTCCGTTCTGCTAAATGCGACGTACTCGTAATTCGTACACCAGAAGAAGCATAATCAAAAAGGTTTCCCTAACTCCATTATCTGGAGTGTAAAGGGAAACCTTTTTTATAATCTCGCTACACGAACGGTATCTCGCGCAATCATAATTTCTTCATCTGTTGGAATGACAAGTACTTTTACAGGAGAATATGGAAAACTAAGATACACTTCTGCGCCTCTGGTATCATTCAAATCCGGATCAAAGTAAACTCCCATGAATTCAAGCCCTGCTAATACTTTTTCTCGAACAACACTTGAGTTTTCACCAATGCCAGCAGTGAAAATGATCGCATCAACACCACCCATTCTCGCAGCATAAGAACCGATATACTTATGAATGCGATCAGCAAATACATCCAAAGCAAGTTGAGCTCTTTCATTACCAGCCAAAGCTTCAATTTCGATATCCCGAAGATCGCTAGAGAAACCAGAAACAGCTAACATTCCAGACTCTTTGTTCAATACATCTAGTACACTTTCAACAGATTTACCTGTTTGTTCCATAATATATGGAATAAGTGCGGGATCGATATTTCCCGACCGTGTTCCCATAGTCACTCCAGCAAGTGGTGTGAAACCCATCGAAGTATCCAGAGATTTACCACCTTCTACAGCAGCAATACTTGCTCCATTTCCGAGATGACATGAAATGAGTCGCGTTTTTTCAAGTGGACGATTTAGTAATTCCGCCGCCCTTTCAGTAACATATTTATGGCTCGTCCCATGAAAACCATATTTACGAATTCCATACTTTTGGTAATACTCATATGGTAACGGATAAAGAAATGAACTTTCTGGCATGGTTTGATGGAATGCGGTGTCAAAAATAGCAACAGCAGGGGCTGATGGTAACGCCTTTTTAAACTCTAATATCCCTGTTAAGTTAGCTGGATTATGAAGTGGTGCAAGTTCAGATAGATTTTCAATTTCAGCAACAACTTCATCATTAATCAAAACTGAATCGCTAAAAACTTCTCCACCATGTACTACTCGGTGGCCTACCCCATCAATTTCATCGAACGATTTAACAACCCCTTCACTAAGAAGCATCCCTAGAAGGATTGTTGCAGCTTCCCCATGATTATTAATATCCTTAATTATTTTCACATTTTCACTCTCAGTTTTCATCGAAAAAATAGAATCAGATAGACCTATTCGTTCAATTTGACCCTTTGCAGTCACTACCTCTTCTGGCATCGTTAACAATTGAAATTTCAATGAAGAACTACCAGCATTAATCGCTAAAATTTTCGGCATTAAACACACCCCTATTCAAAATGAAGTAACAATTTATAGATATCAATATAAAATGCCCTGTTATTCTTCAACCCACATGTCGACTTTTTTGAAAAATAACGCCATCGCCTGTTTATTTTTCATATCTGGAACTTTTGCAAGAAGAACTTCCGGAGTCACTTTTATTTCTGGTGATGGTTTTTGAAGAATTAAAATGCTTTTTGAATGTGCAGTATTTTTAAATAATGTTTCTGGTAATTGAATGACCGCACGTATAATTGTGTGATTTTTAAGGAAAGGATGTAGGTTTGCAGATTGGTCCGAATCAAACAAGTTTGCTGGAATGATAAATAGGGCGTAGCCGCCAGGTTTTGTATGATTTATTGACTGCTCTATAAATAAATGATGTGCATAAGCGTGTCCTTTTATAGGCATCAAATGATAATTTGATGCATTATCATCATCTGGGTAATACCCCACCGGTAAATCACTAATTGTGACGTCTACTGGATCAATCAGCAATGGCTTTAATGCATCTTGCACATAAAACGTGACTGGATGCTCAAGTAACTCAGCAGTCACAGCAGAAAGCCGGACAAGTAATTCGTCAATTTCGACGGCCGATGCGCTTACTTCTTTTCCAATTGAATTCATAACAGTATAAAGTAAATTACCCGTTCCAGCCGCAGGATCAAGGAGTGTAATCCCCTCGGCACCTTTTGTTAGTTTTTCAGCAATATGACCAATCAACATGCCAATTGAATCTGGGGTCATCTGATGATGGGGTTGTGCATTTTGTTGCATACCTTTCAGTATTGACAGTTGAATTCCACGGCGAATTTCCTCTTTAGAAGCATCGCCTTCAATGTCTGGTTTTTGCTCGCCCGAAAGCCAAAGTTCGCAGGCTTCAACTACACCTTCTAAATAGAGTGCTTCCGAAGACGTAGCATATGTATCAATAAATGAAAATATCTTTTCTGTCGTTGTTTTCAATAGTATCCCTCAATTACTAAAAACCCACTCGTTTCCGAATGGGTTTTATTTATTAGTTAGTTAATTCTTTTACCGCTGCAATTGCTTTTTCGTAATCTGGATGATCCGTCACTTCGGAAACATATTCTACATACGTTACTTTATCTTCTTTATCTACAACGAAGACTGAGCGTGTTAGTAGACGTAATTCTTCAATAACTGTGCCGTATGCTTCGCCGAATGATAAATCTTTATGGTCAGAAAGCGTTTGAACTGCTTCAATACCTTCGGCGCCACACCACTTCGCCAGTGCGAAAGGTAAATCGCATGAAATAGTTAGTATTTGAACATCTTCACCAAGCGATGTCGCTTCTTTATTGAAGTTACGAGTTTGCTGAGAGCAAACGCCTGTATCAATTGAAGGTATCACACTAATCAGACGGACCTTTCCGCTTGAATCTTCTATGGTTACAGGACTTAAATCATTCGCTAGTACTGTAAAGCCTGGTGCCGAATCACCTACTGAAATTTTCGTGCCTAACAGTGTTACAGGATTGTTCTGAAATGTAACTTTTGCCATTAAAAAACGCCTCCCTTTCTACTTAATCATACTAAACTACTCTACCTTCTGGCAACTGTTCGGTTTTATTGGGGTATATACCTTCTAGCCCTTTTTCATAAACATATTCATGCACAACATACGTATCTGCAAAAAGATCGTGAAGCGCTTCTTTTCTCGGCATAAATACAGGTAGCAAGTAAGGTATTAGCAACATTTTCGATATGAATCTTCCGAAAACCTCTCGAAACACTACAGCACCCCATGTAAGTTTTTCACCATTATTTGATACGACCTTTACACCAAAAATCATTTTCCCTATTGTTTGCTGAAAAAACTTCGTCATAAGTGCAAAGTATAGCAGCAACATAATGAGGGCTGTTATTTTGTACGTATTAAAAAACAGGAAAATCGGGCTTGAAACCGACAAGTCAGCGACTCTAAATAATGGCTTTATTAATATGCCACTAATTGCATAAATGATAAGTAAATCAATTGAATACGCCCAAAAGCGAATCCAAAACCCCGCAACTTTCGGGCTAAATCTTTCATTCTCCATTATTTGCTTGCCATTTGTACGATCTAAATAACTGGGTTTTCCATCTTCACTCGCTTGATACTCAATAGTTTCGGACAAAATGACCCCTCCTTATTTATCACCGTATAAATACATCATTCTTGGTGTACTATGATCTGACAGTAACTTTGCAATTACTTCTGATTCAATGTTTCCACCACTCAAAAAGGACTTGGCTTTCAATCCAAACAACGAACTAAAGCTTTCATTCAATGAATACTCAAAAACCGTTGCGTCTTCCAGGTCAAAATCTGTTTTCATAGCTGCAATCACATCAGACGATTTTCCATATTCATCTGCAAGTCCAGCTTCTATTGCCTGTCTCCCATTCATAATACGGCCATCCGCAACTTTTTTAACTTCTGCTATGGACATTCCACGACCTTCAGCAATAATTTCAACAAAACGATCATAAGAATCTCCTATCATTTCTTCAAGCATTAGACGCTCTTCACCCGTCATTTCACGAGATCCACTCATAATATCTTTGTATGGACCAGTCTTTATGGTATTGAAAGATATTCCGTACTTTTCAGCTAGCTTCGAATAGTCCAAGCTTTCCATGATAACTCCTATAGACCCTGTAATCGTTTCGCGATTTACAAAGATTTTGTCTGCAGGTGCAGCTACGTAATACCCACCTGAAGCTGCCATACCTCCCATTGAAATATATAAAGGAATCTGCTTTTCTTCCTGTATGGCAATTAATCCATCATAAATATCTGCAGATTCAACTACTCCTCCACCTGGTGAATTCACTCGAAGAACGACACCCTTTACGCTGTCATCCATGCGAATTTCATTTAATTGATTCATGAAAAACTGATGATTATATCCCGTCCCCATAAATGAAGATAGTCCACCGGTATCCTGAATAACACCATCTAAATTTAGGACAGCAATCTTGTCACGTCCTACCCCGCTTTCGATTACCGATTCACTATACTCTGAAGACGAAGACATAGCAAATTCATCAAATAGTTGAGAAAAATCCCTTGTAAAAAAATAAGATAACGAATTGACACCTACTGAAATAAAAATAAGTGCCCCTGTAATTATGATGGCAATCCATCGTTTTGCTGTCATTCAATATTCCTCCTTTATATACCTCACTTAACTTATACGTATTACTTACCCAAATGTTTCATTACGTGATAAAATATAAATAACTCAATTATAAGGGGTGCGTGCATTGACAGAAAGAATGAATATATACATATATCATAAACACGATGCTGATTCGCTTGATAAAAAAACGAATGTTGAAGAAGCATTGATTCACGAAGGTTTTACAATGACCAAAAACAGTAAGGACGCAAATATCATTTTAAGCATTGGTGGAGATGGCGAGTTTTTACAAGCAGTTAGAAAAACCGGATTTAGACAGAACTGCCTCTACGCTGGTATCTCTGTTGCAGGAAAACAAGGATTATATTGTGATTTTCACTATAACAACATCCACGAAATGACAATAGCCATAAGAGAATCTGAACTCGAAGTTCGACGCTATCCACTAATCGAAGTAAAAATCGATGATCAACGCCCATTTTACTGTTTAAATGAATTCAGTATACGTTCTAATATTATTCGCACATTTGTACTGGACGTCATTATTGATGACAAATTATTTGAAACATTCCTTGGCGATGGACTTATCATTTCGACTCCCTCAGGAAGTACTGCTTATAATAAATCTGTTAGAGGTGCAATCGTTGATCCATTACTTGCGTGTTTCCAAGTAACCGAGCTTGCCTCCGTCAATAACAACAAGTATAGAACGCTTGGCTCCTCATTTATTATGAGTGGTGAAAGGAAATTACGTCTTCACGTTCATCAAGACGGGAATGATTTTCCTCTAACAGCAGCCGATAATGAAGCGTTGGGGATACGTAATGTTGAAAATGTAGAAATAACTTTAAGTGATAAAACAATCAAGACCGTTAAACTGAAAAACAACTCTTTTTGGGAGAAAGTACAACGAATTTTCTTATAGAATTAAATCGCCTAGTTTAAGGCGATTTTTTTAATTCTTTTTTAATTCTTATTGCTTCCATAACTTTTGAAACTGTGAAAAGAATTAACGCAGACCAAATGAATGCAAATGACAATAAGTCCAGTTTCCCAAAGCTTTCATTGTATATGACAACTCCCAAAAATAACATCATCGTTGGTGCAATATATTGAATAAAACCAGCCAGGTAAAGAGGAATTCGCTGAACTGCTTTTGCAAAAAGAACCAGTGGTATTGCAGTTGCGGCACCAGTAAAGATTAACAAGATGTCTGTTTTTAAATCCACGTGCATGAAGGCGGCACTCTTATTACGAAAGAGCCATATGTAATAACCTAACGCCAACGGAACAATGAACATAGTTTCAATTGTTAGACCACGTAGCGCGTCTAACTTAATTCTTTTTTTAATTAATCCATACACTCCAAATGTAAAGGCCAATGTAAACGACAGCCAAGGAAACGCACCATAGGATATCGTCAAAATCGTGACACCAATAAATGCCAATAAAAATGCAACAACCTGCCCCTTCGAAAGTCTTTCCTTTAAGAAAATAATTCCTAATACAACTGAAACAAGTGGATTTATGTAATAACCGAGACTTGTCTGCACAAGAAAATTATGATTCACGGCCCATATATACAAAAACCAATTAGTTGAAACAAGCACAGCAGCTAAAGACAAACCCCAGAATTCTTTTTGATTACTCCAAAGTACTAGTAAATCATTTTTTAATAGGCGGCCATTCTTCATTAGAAGGACAAGTAATAATGTCATAATAAATGCCCATATAATTCGAGAAACTAATATCTCAATGCTAGCAACATGCTCAAGACTTTTCCAATAAACCGGAATTATTCCCCATAATATATACGCAGCAACCGCCAAAAGTATCCCGCTTTTTTCAGTACCTATGACGACACCTCTTTTATAGTTTTATTGAACTTTTAATTAAATATTCCAAACTGTTGATATCTCTGCAAATAGAAGGAACCGTTTTACTTGCCCAATCACCTTGGCACTCAAAAACGGTTCGTTTTCTCCTATTATTTTTGTTCCTTTTTTCGAAGTTCAACGCGCATTATTTTACCCGAAGCAGTTTTCGGTAATTCTTCCAAAAACTCAATTTCACGAGGGTATTTATAAGGTGCAGTTAATTGTTTAACATGATCTTGAAGTTCCTTTACAAGACCAGGACTTTTCTGCTCTTCTGAGTTTTTTAACACAACAAAAGCTTTTACGATATTCCCTCGAACTTTATCAGGACTTCCGACAACTGCACACTCTCGAACCGCTGGATGCTTGACTAAAGCATCTTCTACTTCAAAAGGTCCAATCGTATAACCTGAACTTACAATGATGTCATCGCCACGGCCTTCAAACCAATAGTATCCATCTTCATCAATCCTCGCGCGATCTCCAGTTATATAATACTCTCCACGAAACTGCATAGCAGTTCTTTCAGGATCACCTAAGTACTCTTTAAATAAAGCGGGAGTTGATACATGCACTGCAATGTCACCCGTTTCTCCTGATGCCACTGGGTTTCCTAAGTCGTCGATAATTTCTACCCTGTTACCCGGTGTTGGTTTTCCCATCGATCCAGGTCGCGCTTCCATTCCTAGCATAGTTCCAACAAGTAATGTATTTTCTGTTTGTCCGTACCCATCTCTGACTTGGATTGAGAAATGCTTTTCGAAAATATCAATCACTTCTCTGTTTAATGGTTCTCCTGCGGATACTGCGCTACGTATCGAAGACAAATCAAATTCAGCTAACCGCTCATCAGCAGCCATAAATCTGTATTCGGTAGGTGTACAACAAAGGACATTCACATTGTATTTTCTAATCAATGTTAAATAGCTTTCGACATCGAACTTACCATCATAAACTATACCTGTTGCTCCACTCCCTAAAACCGACAAGAATGGTGTCCAAATCCACTTTTGCCAACCTGGTGCCGCTGTAGCCCAAACTACATCCCCTTCTTCTATTCCGAGCCAACTCGCTCCAGTTGTTCGTAAATGGGCATATCCCCATCCATGAGTATGTACAACACCTTTAGGTGCGCCTGTTGTTCCGGATGTGTATGAAAGAAATGCCATATCAGAACTTTTCGTTTCTGGGGCTAAAAATTCTATAGATGCTTCTTCCATTGAATTCGTTAATGATACTTGTCCTTCCATTGCTTCGCCAACAATGAATAATTGGACATTCTCAATATTTTTCACTTCGTCAAATTGATCTGAAAACTCGCTAAATGCCACAATTGCTTTGGCATCGCTATGCGTCAAGCGATATTCAATATCCGAAGCTCGAAGCATCTCAGAACTTGGAATCACTACAAGTCCCGCTTTCAGTGCGCCAATATAGGTAACATAGGATTCAATTAGTCGTGGCACCATGACTAAAATGACGTCCCCTTTGTTCAAACCATTCTCCTTAAAAACGTTTGCGGCCTTATTTGATAAATTCATCAACTCGGCATATGTAATTTCTTTTCTCTCTCCTTGGGAATTTACATAAATAAGAGCCTTCATTTCTGAATCTGTCACATACTTTTCAAACTCACTCACAATATTGTAATACTCTGGTGCAATAAGTTGTTCACGATTCACTAAAATTCCCCCTTTTATGTACTCATCTATTATACAACTCAAGGTTGATAATTCAAAAGTATTTCACTTTTCGGATTAAATCCATTAAAAAAGGCTACTCCAGTATATTACTGGAGCAGCCTTCACTTTAGATACATTGTTATTTGTTCTGATTTCCACTCATTTGTTGCTGAGCTTGACGAACTAATCGCTTTGTAATTTCGCCGCCGACAGATCCGTTCGCACGAGATGTTGCATCTGGTCCCATTTGAACCCCAAATTCTGAAGCAATTTCGTTCTTCATTTGGTCAAGTGCTTGTCTTACACCTGGAACTACAAGCTGGTTTGAATTGTTTGGCATAAATAACACCTCCTCGTGCATTTAGAATGCGCAGGAATGAAAATATCATGCGTTTTATATCTTGGTAAATTCATCAATAAAGTTTACTCCGGTATACTACCGGAGTAATTATCACTTTACTTACAATTTTATTTATTTTTGATATCCGCTCATTTGTTGCTGGGCTTGACGAACTAATCGCTTTGTAATTTCTCCGCCGACGGATCCGTTGGCACGCGACGTTGCGTCTGGTCCCATTTGAACGCCAAATTCTGAAGCAATTTCGTTCTTCATTTGATCAAGCGCCTGTCTTACTCCTGGAACTACAAGCTGGTTTGAATTGTTTGGCATAACTAACACCTCCTTGTGCATATAGAATGCGCAGGAATGAAAAAATCATGCGAGTGTTTTAGTGGTAATTTTTTCATCTAGTGTGGAAGTGTGGTCCAAAGTTATCTAAACCAGTACAGAAGCCACAACATTCTTTATTCTTAGCTTCAAAATTAGTATTCCTTCTTTTATTTTAGCTTTGTTAAATGGCAATGTTGATAAAGCTTATTAGAGAATAGTCCTGTTGATTTCCGTTTCAGACCCTAAGTGCGGAAAGATAGAGTTCGATCTTTCCCTGACACGTTCCGGAGGGCAGGCGGTGGACCAACCCGTTGTTGTTTCACCTGACCCGCTGTCCTCCCGGAGTCGCCGTCTTCCACTTCAATCAACTGGGAGTGTACAAATTCTTTATCAACTATCAACAGAGTTATTTAACATAGCCTTTATTTTAAAGTAAATCTTCAAACTCATCTTTTTTCTGAATTGGTAAATCATAAGTAACGCGACCATTCACCGCTTCACTAATAAGTGATTCAAAATCAGTAAAACTTTCATAATAAGTAATTTTCTCAAGTTTCGGTTTCGTTTTTGGATTAGCAGGTGAAAAAATCGTACAGCAATCCTCATAAGGTCGTATTGAAATATCATATGTACCTATTTTTTTTGCAAGTTCAATGATTTCAAGTTTGTCTGAGGTAATGAGGGGTCGTAAAATAGGTGTATTTGTAACTGCGTTGATTGCCGTTAGACTTTCTAACGTTTGGCTAGCTACTTGCCCAAGACTTTCACCCGTAACGATACCTAGTCCACCTATCTCCATTCTAACTTTTTCCGCTATTTGAAGCATCATTCTACGTGTAGTAGTCATTACAACATTATCAGGTACTTTTTCAACGATCATTTGCTGAATTTCGGTAAATGGAATAATATGCAATCGAATCGAAGCACCGAACGAAGAGAGACGCTCACAGAGATCAATAACTTTCTGCTTCGCTAATTCACTTGTAAACGGAGGACTTTCAAAATGGATAGCTTCAATTGAAACTCCTCGTTTCATCATTAGATAACCCGCAACAGGACTGTCAATACCACCTGAAAGCATAAGAAGTGTCTTTCCATTTGAACCAACAGGCATTCCTGCGGCTCCTTTATAAACACTTGCCGTGAGATAGGCGCCATCCGAACGAATTTCAACAAGTAATGTGATATCTGGCTTTTTCATTTGGACTATAAGTTCTGGAAAGTTTCGCAACACATGAGAACCAATCTTTAGTTGCAATTCACTTGTCACAAATGGAAATGTTTTATCCAGTCGCTTAATTTCAACTTTAAATGTTTTTCCGTTTGTTTCCTGTGCCCCTACAACTTCAAGCGATTTTTTGAATATCGCATCTAACTCTGGATCACATTTCGCTACAGGGCTAAACGATTGAATTCCAAATATATTAGGAATTCTAGCTATCGCTTCCTCCATATCATCTTTGCCATCTGCATGTAGAAACATACGGTCACGTTCAGGTTTTATTTGAACTGTCGGAAGATCACTTAGTGCCTCTTCAATGTTTTTCTTTAGTTTTCTCACGAAAAAGTTTCGATTTCTACCTTTTAAAGACAATTCACCATATCGAATTAACAGTTCATTCCATTCCATTTGTTTTTCCCCTCCTAAGTAACTCCATAAATTGTAGGAGTGTTTTTTCAAACTTTATCATATCGTCTTCTTCATTGATTTCACCAAAACTAATTCGAATTACACCATGCCTATAATTTTCCGGAAGTTGTATCGCCTTTATAACATGTCCAACATCATTAATTTTTGATGAACATGCACTCGATGTCGAAACAATAATGTTGTTTTCTTGAAAAAAGTTGACAGCAACTTCTCCTTTGATTCCGTTAAAAGCAATCGCTAAAATATGCGGTGCTCCTGAAATTTCAGCAAGCACTAGTATATCTTCAAATGTTTTTAAAAAATCAATTAGACGATTTCTCCAGAGACTAAATTGCTTAACCTTATTTCCTAAAACGCTAAGACGCATTGCCTTTGCTATCGAGACTGCATTCGGAACAGATACCGTACCGCTACGGATTCCACCCTCTTGTTCGCCACCGTAGTTTATAGATTCTGGTAAAAGATCTTTTCTTAAAGCTAAAATACCCGTTCCCTTTAGCCCGTTTATTTTGTGACCCGAAATTGTTAGTGCATCCGGACCACCAGACGCGAGTCCAATCGGCAACTTCCCAAAGCTCTGAACAGCGTCTGTATGAAAAACTGCGCGAGAATAAGATCTGATAATTCCAGCACATTCATCAATTAATTGAACAGATCCTATTTCATTATTCACATGCATTATGCTAACTAGTATAGTACTTTCACGAAGTTTTGCTTTCAATTCATCCAGAGAGATTAAACCATCTTTATCCACCGATAAATAATCGACTTCAAATCCTTCTGTTTCTAAACGCTTAAACGAATACAAAACGGATGGATGCTCAATCGCTGTTGTAATTACATGCTTGCCTTTCGATTGGAGCTTACGAGCAAGACCTATAACCGCCAAGTTATTTGCTTCAGTACCACCGGAAGTAAAAATAACTTCCCCTTCGATTTCACCGAGAATGCTTAGGATTTGCTCTCTAGATCGTTCTAAAAGCAATTCAGCTTCTTTTCCAGCACGATGAAGTGAGGCGGGATTTGCAAAAAATCGTTGATTTGCTTTTACAAATGAAGTTAGTACTTCTTCATTCGGAGTTGTTGTCGCGCTATTGTCCAAATAAATCATTCTATTCATTTCCTCTCATTGCTGTAAGCGTGACAAAGCCACCTGCACTAATATCTGCCGGTGGCTACGTCACTCATACATTTACAAACTTTATGCAGTCTCTCCTACAAGTTCTTCAATTCGCTTCATGGCACCAGGTTCTACTGCTTCAACTGCTGTTGCAGCCTCTTCTAATGCTTTTGCATACCTAAACTGTCTAAACGACTCTTCCGCTTCCTGAAGACGGGCATGCATTTCAGGATTGGAAGTCCGATATCTATTTCCGTATTGAATAATCCATTCGATCAGCATGACATTCTCAAGGAGCTCATTCACTTTTTCAGTTACATCGTCCACTGATTTTTCCGCATTTTTTACATACGCAGTAACAAGGCTCATATTAAGAGGTACTTCTTGCAAGCTTTGAGTTACTATATAAATTTGCTCCTCAGCTTCTTCGAGTCGGGCATCCATTTCATCAGGAATTCCAGGAATATTACCTTTGTGAAGCTTTCGATCTGTGTTTTGTAATTTCCGTGATAATTCCTCTAGTTTTGCGCGAACACTGTTTTCATCGTCTCTCAAATTTTCCAAACGTCGAGCAAAACTTTCATGTTCCATAGATATCATTTCTAATTCATTACTAATTTCTTGCAATTCCTCTTGTAGACTTGAATAAGCAGAAGCTTGGTCTTCAACCCTTATCGAAAGTAACTCAAAACGTTTATCTATAAGGTCGAGTTTTTTTAGTGCATCTTGTGGCACTTTCGCTTCCTTCTCTTCAATACGATAACTCTGTTGAACTGCTGCAGTTTCATCCGAAATTTCCCTAGTAACCGTTCTAAGTTTGACTAATTTGTCTGCCATATGTTCGTGATTATCATCAACATACCGCTTCGCATTCACTTCATTTTCAAGCATGTCATAAAATGAATCGACGCGGTCATTTATTTCGACTGTACGTTGTTGTACAGAGTCAATTTGGAGTTCAGCCATTTTTGACAACATCTCTTTTAATTCTTCTTCAATTTGATCGAGATGCTTAACTAATTCCAAATGCTTTAAATAATATGACTGGTCTTCCATTTCCAATATGCCGCTCCGAAGTTCCCGAATTGATGTCGGTATTTTATTTTGCAACTCTGTAAGTAGTGAAGGAATTGCATCTATTAAAGAAAATACATGTTCACCTTTTTCAGCAAGTAATAATACCAACTCGCGAGCTTGCAAGTAATTACCATTCGCAGTTAGTTCTTCATACTCAGCAAATTTCGGATTAAATGTTTCTAATTCTTTTTCTAACGGATTAGCAGTCATTCCGAATGAATGTTGATGAGCAAGAATTGTCTTTCGCGCAGCTCTATGTTGCTCTTGCAACTTTTCCATCTCAATCCGATTTTTCTCTTCGCTACCGACTAATTCATGTAGCTCGGCAAGTATCGTATTCATTTTGTTGTCACAAAACTTAATTTCGTCTTCAATGTTTTTTTCGATTTCAATAACCTTTCGAAAACGCAAACGATCGACCGCATCTTCAGCATCAAATAACAACGAGTCAACTTTTGGCATATGAACGTCCATCACTTTTGTCCATTCATTTCTCCAGCGCTCAAATTTCTCTTCAGTTTCACCTGTCATATTAAGTTGTTTTATTTTCGTCATTTCTTCCAGAATAGGTTTATGTTGAATTTGTAATTTTAACTGCTCTAACTTTTCAATTTCAGAGATATGTTTACGTCTATATAAAAAGGCAATGATAGTAACGATTATAAGTGCAATAATTGCTATGATTATGTAAGTCATTACGTTCTCCATTATGGTCCCCCTGTCTCGAAATCCCTGTAACATTATACTACCCTATATAATAGCACGTTTAAAGAAATTTAGTTGCGAAAAGGAAAGAATTTTACGGTTTCATGGCGATTTATAAAGAATTAGCCTAAGTTGATTGATTCAGAGACTGCAGAACTGTATACTTCAAATAATAAATTTAGATAAGGGGTGCCGCATTTGTTTATTCAAACGGATTATGCTGAAGAAATTAGTGTGAAATATTCACAACTTGCAAAACAGTTAGATGCTCTTTTATCTGGCGAGAAAAATAAGGTTGCCAATTTAAGTAATACGTCGGCCTTGCTCAACCAATTTTTCGATCAAATTAATTGGGTGGGGTTTTACTTATTGGAAGATGATGAACTCGTTCTTGGCCCATTTCAAGGACTCCCTGCTTGCATCCGTATTCCATTAGGTAAAGGAGTTTGCGGAACAGTCGCTCAAACGTGGGAAACCATCATCGTACCGGATGTAAATGCATTTCCAGGACATATCGCTTGTGACGCTGCCTCTCAATCAGAAATTGTATTGCCAATTATTAAAGAAGGTAAGCTAATAGGAGTTCTAGATATCGATAGTCCGATATTGGACCGCTTTTCTAAAGACGACCAAATCGGTCTAGAAAAAGTAGTTGACATCTTGATTTCGCATCTCTAAGTACAAAAACGCCCCGACCCCATCAACTAAATGGATGTCGAGGCGTTTTCTTTAATTTTTCACTAACGACTTTTCAATAATTTTAAATGCTACGTCTAAATCGGCAATTAAATCTTCCGCATATTCCAAGCCTACCGAGAGGCGTAATAAGGAATCTGTAATCCCCATAGTCAGACGCTCTTGTTCTGGCACACCAGAATGCGTCATCGTTGCCGGGTGTTGAATTAGTGTCTCTGCATCCCCAAGACTAACTGCAATTTTTATTAAACCAAGATTGTTTAAAAATCTTTGCGCAATTTCTTTTCCACCCTTGATTGTAAATGAAATCAGCCCTCCGCCCGCTTTCATTTGACGCTTCGCAATTTCAATTTGTGGGTTATCTACATCAAAGGGATAGTATATTTCCTCGACAAGTTTTTGGCTTTTTAGATAACTTATTATCTTTTCTGCGTTGGATGTATGGCGTTCCATCCGAACAGATAACGTCTTTAGACCACGAATGAGAAGCCATGCATCAAACGGTGACATGATACCTCCATAATCCTTTTGGATTGTCATTCGAATTGTCTCAATTTCTTCTTTATCATTCCCTACAAGTAATCCAGCAATCACATCACCATGTCCGTTAATATACTTCGTGGCGCTATGGAGAACAAAGTCAGCGCCTATATCAAGTGGATTTTGTAAATACGGAGAAGAAAATGTATTATCAACCACAACCCGAAGACCATGACGTTTCGCTACATTAACTACTGCAAATAAGTCAACAAGTTCCATAGTAGGATTTATTGGGGTTTCAACATAGATACATACCGTTTCAGGCTTAATCGCACGCTCAATTTCCTCTTCAGTCCTCATTGGAACGAGATCATGTGTAATGTTGTACTTGTTTTTCATGATACCCAAAAGACCAAACGTACATCCATAAATGCCTTTCGAACAAAGGATATGATCTCCTGTTTTAGTTAAATGAACAAGTATTGAACTTACTGCCGCCATTCCTGAACCAAATGCAAGCGCTCCTGCTCCGTTTTCAAGGGCGGTCATTCGCTCCTCAAGAACCCGGACAGTTGGATTGCCTAGCCTAGAATAAATATTACCTTCCTCTACACCAGCAAATCTATTTTCTCCCTGTTCAGCTGTTTCAAATGAATAAGTTGCGGTTTGATATAAAGGAACAGCCAGACTTCCAAAATGCTCTTTATCGTTATATCCTTCATGAATAACTTCAGTATCTTTGTGTAGGCGTTCTTTGCTCATTAACTTTGCACCCTTTCTAGTCTGTTAGAAAATTCTCATCTTTCAAATACTAGTTTACCCTTAGTTTATGAAAAGAAAAAGGGAAAGCTCAACATTAATCATGCAATAAACAATCCCTTGCATTTTACAATTTGATTTTTCCCCATATCTTTTGCTATATAAAGTGCTTTGTCTACAAAATGGAAAAGCTCTTGGAATCGAATTGGATCATCTGAAGTCCAACTTTTAAGACCGCCAGAAACAGTAACAGAAGGGTCCGTGACAAGCGGTAGATTTTCAGCAAGTTGACGGGCGAACAACTCTCCCTCTTTCTCACTGTAATTCGGTAAATAGATTGCAAGTTCTTCTCCACCCCACCTTGCTGCTATTCCTTTATCCGCTAACTCAGTGATTATATAAGTTGATGTTTGTCTTAATACTTCGTCACCCGCTTCATGACCATAAGTGTCATTAACTGTTTTGAAATCGTCTAAATCAAGTAGGATTAACACTCCACGCTCATCTTCATCGAGTGATTTCCCAATCGCTTTTTCAATAAATCTACGGGCATAGAGTTTCGTTAAATGATCTTTATTAGCAAGCTCCCTCAGTTGATCACGAAGCATTGAGTTGGCAAGTGCTAACGACGAGTGACCTATTAAGGATTGCATTAATTTATAGCTTTCAAATGAAAAAAAGTATGAGTTTTCATGTAAACAAATTACAAAACCAACAATCTGATCTTGATTCATTATCGGTATTGCAATAATAGATTCATATTCAACAGGCTTGCTTATTGTTGAACTAAACTTCGCTTCAAACAAACCCTCTTTTCTTTCCTTAAAAGAAGACGATGCAAATTGAATATATTTTTGTCCAGAATCTAACTGAAAGAATTCCGTGTTCATTGGTGATGAGTCCCAATTACCATCTTCGTCGTAAAAAACAAAGGCAATTTCAGACGGTCTGAATGCTTTTAGTAATTGAACCTTTAAATAAGCGACCATTTCACCAAAATCCATATTACTATTTAATTTTCTTGATGTTTCATTGACAAGTTGTAAATCACTTATTAACCGGAAAGACTGATCGTAAAGATTCGCATTTTCCAAAGCGCTTCCCGCTGTGTTAGCAAGCATACGAATAAAGTTCCTTTGCGTCTTCGAAAAAACAAATTCTAAAGGTGCTTTAATTTGTAATACGCCATACATTCCCTGCCTGCCTTTAATCGGCGTATTTATTAACTTAACAGTTGAATCTGGCAAGTCTTCTACGGTCAGTTCGCCTGATATGAACGAATCAATTGTAGACGCTCTTTCGTTTAAATAATCAAATAACTTGTAGCTGTCCGTCAACTCTTTTTGATCATGAGATAGAAGCAGCTCCACTGTAAATAACGGGAATGACTCTTTAATAGCTTCTATAATACCATCTAAAATAACTTGGCTATCCATTGTTGAGTTAAATAATTCGGTAACATTGAAAAGTTGTCTATACTTTCTCTCCTTTGCAACCAAATAACTTGTTTTTCTAATGTTTTGAAGCAAATAAGATACTATTTTTTCTAATTCTAAACGATTAGATTGACTAGCAAATGAACGCCATTCTTCAGTTGGTTCAATAAGTAATATTCCTAGCGGTTCTAAATTACTATTTGAAAATATAAGCAAATCATCTGCGTATTTATATCCGCTATCTTTAAACAGATTTAAATAATCCCTTTTAGATTCAGTCTCATACTCGTTAATTAACCTAAATGGAATCTCTATATATTCTCTCTCTTTACCGTGGTAGCCGTTTAGTGGTGACAGTCCGCTTTCAACATGTATTAAAAAATCCATTTTCCTAATTCCAAATCGGATTCGTAATTTTTCCGATAATATGTTAAACCACTCTTGGTAAGACAATGAGGCATATTGGCCGGAAATCAGATCTAAAAGTTCGCTTTTCATTTTAAATAATGTTAAATAATGATTCGTCACACGATCCCTCCTGATTCAATACCATTTTAATTCATCTGAATCAATTTAACTCTTCTATATAAGGTTTAAATTTCTTGTGCTAGTTGTACAATCAAGTTAGCCAGTTAAATTCAAACAAAAAAATGCCATTATAAAATTTCGTGTATCATTGAAGTTGCGAGACTCACAATGAGAGGAAGTTTTATAATGGCACACACCGAGAATACCATACAAAACCGTAAAGATAAACACCTATCCCCTTTTGAACGTGGTCAAATTGCAGCGCTCCACAAGGCCGGCCACTCCAATCGGGACATCGGAAGACGTCTAGGCCGTGCTCACCAAACGATTGCCAATGAACTCGAGCGTGGAACAACGACCCAGCTTAAAACAGGTCGTACACCCTACACCGCCTATTTCGCTGAAACGGGACAGGCTGTGTATGAACGAAACAGAATGAATTGCGGGGCTAAAAGAAAGCTTCTTGTCGCAGCCGAATTCATTGATTTTGCTTGTGACAAAATCATTGAAGAAGGTTGGTCACCTGATGCTGTAGTTGGCTTTACCTCCACTCAAACTGACTGGAAAGACAAACCAACGGTTTCTACGAAAACCCTTTATAACTATATCGATTTGGACTTATTAAGCGTTCGAAACATTGACTTGCCAATGAAAACAAGGCTAAATACAAAGACCAAACGCGTCCGGAAAAACCGACGTGTTTTAGGGACAAGTATCGCTGAACGCCCTCTTGAAATTGAAGAAAGAGTTGAATTCGGTCACTGGGAAATTGATACTGTTGAGGGAAAAAAATCGGATGATAACGCATTACTGACCCTCGTTGAACGTAAAACGAGAAACTATTACGCCATCCTACTTGACGATCAAGATCATGATTCAGTTGACTACGCTATGAACCAATTACAACAAGATTTTGGTGAACTGTTCCCACAAGTATTTAAGACAATTACATCTGATAATGGCAGTGAGTTTTCCAATCTCGAAGTGAGTTTAAAAGATGTCACAGATGTCTATTTCGCACGCCCTTACGCTCCGTATGAAAGAGGTTCAAATGAGCGGCACAACGGTCTTCTCAGAAGATATATCCCTAAGGGAAAGGCGATTTCTGATTACTCAACAGAAGCCATCCAACGGATTTATCAGAAGTTAAATAATTTGCCGAGAAGGATTCTAGACTATCAACAACCAGCAGTTCTTTTTGAACAAGAGTTAGCAAAATTAGCTTAACATTTCAGAAATAAGTTCAAGGTCAAAACAGCTTTCTAAGGGTGGGCGAAAACAGTCCCCATTCATAAATACACTGGATTTTATCTAGGTGGCTAACTTATTGTTGCAATTTACCAGAATATTCATTTAAACAACCCGTTCCTAAGACTGAGATAACTCAAATTACAAGGGAACTAAACGTCGATTTACCAAAAAAATTAGTGGAGTTATACAATGAAACAAATGGAGTATTCGATACTTTTAACTGTCCTTTGATATGGTCAACTTCACAGGTAATAGAGGATAATTTGTTTTTTAGAAATTTCATTGATTATAAGGATATTTATATGCCATTCGATCACTTGTTATTTTTTTCTGATAACGGCTGTGGCGATCTATTTGGTTACCGAATATTAAATGGTTATATTCACACAGAAGATATTTATGTATGGAACCATGAAGATGATAGTAGGACTTGGGTTGCTTCATCTTTAGAAGTATTTATTAAAGGTTGGATTACTAGTGAAATAACTACTTAAGACAAAAGTGTTTTCCTAGCGAATGAGAAAGGTCATTAATTCAAAACTTGGGTGCATTTGTTGCAAAAGCTTTGTATTTGTAGACACTAGTTGATTGGAGTGCAAGACGGCGACTCTGGGAGGATCAGCGGGACAGGTGAAACAACCAACGGTAGCGAAGCGAACGGGTTGGTCCACCGCACGCCCTCCAGAACGCGTCCGTCTGGAACGGAAATCAATGTGTTAGATAATCTCCGATCGGGCGCGAGTGTTGAATATTTAATAATACAAAAGGACCTTAATGGTCCTTTTTTTATTGGGGTGGCGAAATGTATCATTGTGTTTTGAGACGCAAATTGACAGTGGTATTAACACATACATTAGCAGACCTACAATAGAAATTGTAATCCTGCTGATAGGCTTGTCAATAGGGTGTCTAATATAGGTGTGTTTCACTTACAAACCTTGTTACATAGGTAAAAGAAAAGAGTCCAATTCGTATGCGAATTGGACTCTAATAGTGTGATTAATTTATGTTTTGTACCACTCAACTGAACGGGTTACTCAAATGAGTTGCTGACTTTTCTTTTTGATTAACTTAGTGGTTTCAATGATTGAAAGAAGTTCGTTGCTAGCCTCAGCTACATTTTTTGCATAGATATGAATGGAGTCATCTTCAGAATTCTGACCTGTTGAATGTTCGTAACGTGAATCGTAATAGTTTTCTAGTAGAAGTCGTGTCACTGTGTCAAAATCATTTTTTGAGAAAGCTTGCTCGATTTGGTTTGAAATTGATGCATGCATTCTTTTTTTAATATGTTCAAATGCAGTTTTAAAATGTTCAGGGTACTTCCATGGTTCATAATCATCGAGTATATTTTTCACTCGTTCTTCTACAGGTAAATGAATAATAATTTGCTGGCCATTTTCTTTTTTTGAAAACAAAAAGTTGGGTAAGCTTACTTTTCCAATGCGCCTACTTTCACCTTCGATGAATATGAATGATTCATTCTTCAAGCGCAACAATTCTGTAAGAAGCAACGAATCGAATTTTTTTTGATTGCTTGGTTGTAAACCTATTTGTCCAAAAGCTGAACCTCTATGACCCGCCATTTTTTCAAGATCGAGTATTGGATATTCATGAGAGGCGAGCGTTTTTAAGATTTCCGTTTTTCCAGAACCAGTATAGCCATTTAACACAATCAGCCTCGGAGAAAAATCTTCTTTATCTAATTCTGACACAACCCACTGCCTATAGGAGCGTATACCACCGTGTAATCGATTTGCATGTATCCCCATCAAATCAAGAACAGTTGCCGCAGTTTTACTCCGCATGCCTCCACGCCAGCAGAACAAGGTCATAGGTGTATCAATATCCTTGAAATCATTAATGAAGTTTGGTAATTTACTTGAAAATATTTCTAAACCTCTAACTTTTGCTTCCTCTTGTCCTACTTGCTTATAGATCGTTCCAATTTCTGCACGTTCTTCATCATTGAAAACAGGTATATTTATGCTCCCAGGAATAGTAGCTTCTTGAAATTCTTTAGGGGATCTAACATCAATCATTGTGTGTGGTGCTTTTTTTTGTTGGTTAAATAGTTCATTTAGTGTTATGTCTCTGAACAAATTAATCACCTTTATTTCAGATTTAGAATACTTTTAGTTTAGCAGAAAATATAATTTTCAAATGAGGCTAGACGACTACAATATGACCTTTATGCTCATCAACTACTTCTCCGATAAGCTTGGCATCGACATCATTACTTTGAAGTTGGTCCAAAAATGCGTTTGATTCTAAAGGATTCACAGCGAGAAGAAGGCCGCCGGAAGTGACTGCGTCGCATAAAATCCACCGATCAACTTGGTCCAGTTCTTCAGGGTAAGTAACATCGTTTTTCACGTGTAAATAATTACTTTTAGTACCACCTGGAACCTTACCTGCTTCAGCAAACTCTTTTGCCCGAGGTAAGATAGGTACCTGGTTAGCATATATCCGGATACCAACGTTACTTGCTTTTGCCATTTCAGAAGAATGTCCTAACAATCCGAACCCAGTTACGTCAGTAGCAGAATGAATGTCATAGTCACTCATGATTTCTGCTGCGTTTTTATTAAGTGTCGTCATTATCTTTGTGACATATGCAGTTTCCTCATCCGATAGTAATCCATTTTTTAATGAAGTTGTATATATACCAACGCCAATTGGTTTTGTGAGAATTAGTTGGTCGCCAGGTTGTGCACCGGAATTGGTACGTATTTTGTCGGGGTGAACAAGACCTGTAACAGCGAGTCCAAATTTGGGTTCTTTATCATCAATCGAGTGGCCGCCAACAAGCGTAACGCCTGCTTCCTGTAATTTATCACTCGAACCACGTAGAATTTCTGAAAGTATATCTTTATCCAATGTTGCGATTGGAAAAGCGACGATGTTTAGTGCGGTGATAGGTTTGCCACCCATTGCATAAACGTCACTGATTGCATTCGTAGCAGCAATTTGCCCGAAATCGTAAGGATTGTCAACGATAGGTGTAAAGAAATCTAACGTCTGAACAATTGCAAGCTCATCTGTTAATTTAAAAACTCCAGCATCATCGCTTGTATCAAGACCAACTAATAAATTAGGGTTTGGAGGAATAGAGGGAAGTTTGCTTAATACTGCAGCTAAATCAGCGGGTCCAATTTTACAACCACATCCGCCTTTAGCAGTTAGAGAAGTTAATTTAATAGGAGATATATTCTCCATATTGTGTCCACCTTTCAGTAAATGTTTTATCTGTATATCTTAACACATAATTACAAATCAAAATAAGCTTCAAAACTTACGCAGAATTTTCACGTTTCGAAAAATCTCTCTTTTGCAGTTTCAGAATATTTACTTTACAATGAATAGAGAGAAATATATATAATAAGGGGGCATTCACTATGGAAGAGAAAAAGCCGATTCGATTGAACGACAGAATACACTTGATAGATGGATTTGACTTGGGAGTTGCTGAGAGGACAGGAACGTATGTAATTGCCGAAGATGAATTGACACTGGTAGATACTGGACCAAGTTCTTCGGTAAAGTACATAAAAAAAGGTTTAGCATCACTAGGGTATACACTCGACCAAGTTAAATATATTATTGTCACACATATACACCTTGATCATGCAGGAGGCGCGGGTTTTCTTTTACAAGATTGTCCAAATGCAAAAGTTGTTGTTCATGGAAAAGGGACAAGGCATCTTGCATCTCCCGAGCGATTGATTGCTGGGGCAAAAGCTGTTTATGGGGATCAATTTGAAGCGTTGTTTGAACCGATTATTCCAGTTCCAGAGGATCGGCTACTTGTAAAAGGTGAAGGGGATACGTTAACAATCGGTCCCAACTGTACATTGGAATTTTTAGATACACCCGGACATGCTAATCACCATTTCAGTATTTATGATCCCGTCAGTAACGGTATATTTGTAGGAGATACTGTGGGCGTATTTTATGAATCCTTAGTAAAAGATGACGTGAAGTTATTTTTGCCTTCGACTTCCCCAAATCAATTCAATCCAGAGGCGATGCAGAATGCAATAGAACGAATCGATTCAATGAATCTAGATACACTGTACTTTGGTCATTTTGGAATGACGAACAACCCGAAAGAAACATTTCGTCAAGTGTCTGAATGGTTAAAGATTTTTACAGATGAGGGTAAAGCGGTTATGTCTGAACAGAAAGGACACGAGGTGCTTGCTGAACGATTAATAGAACGTATAAGAACGTTCCTAAGAAGTAAGGACATAAGAGATGATCATGAAGCCTATTATTTAATCAAATTAGATATGGAAGTGAGTTCCATGGGAATTATTGATTATCTTTCAAAATAAATAACGAATTGTCGCTGGGGTCGGAAAGATGAATGAGCGCACTGCACATTGAGAATGCTTATGATTATAAGGAATATTATTTTTGCATGTTAGAAATTCCACATTCTACTATTTTCAGTTATACTTATAAAGAATAACGTTGCACTAGCACTTGATTTAATAAAAGGAGAATGTATATGTCAGAAACAAATGAGCAAGATGTACCAAAAGTAAAAATGAGTTTAAAAGAAGCGATTCAAAAGCAGTTAGAGGCAAAGAAAAACCTGACAACTGAAAATAATACTAAAGGAAATTCGGCACAATCTGCGAAAAAAATGCAAAGCCAACAAGCTAAAAAGGTTAGTTCTTCACGCAGAAAAATGGGCTCATAATAGTAGTTAACCGCAAACCCAATTCAATAGGGTTTGCGGTTTTTATGTGACAAGGATATCGTTCATTCTAGAAAAAATTCAATAAAAACTTCCCGAAAGATAAGAATCACTTTGTTTCTTCATTAAAAGATTCGTGTTGATACATCGGTATTTCGTCAGAATCTAAGGTACTTTCTTTTATGTTTAACGGAGATGGAACAAAGAATATCCTTAAACACAGGAATTCTAGAACAAAAAAGTATGTATTGGTCTAGAAACTGGTACAATATATTATATTGAATGGGTTAACCGCCCACGCTATTTACATTTAAACAAAAGGGAGATTGGGTTACTTGACAAATGAACAACAGAAAAATGAATTGCCAGAAAACTACGCGGAGTTAAAGAAGGATTCAAACAGAGCTTCTAACTGGAGAGCACGACTGAATGCAGTTGAAGAACTAGGGCAAAGCAACCATGAGCGTATCATTGATATACTATCACATAGAATGGTTAACGATCCTGTATACAAAGTACAAGAAGCTGCATACAATCAACTAAAAAAACTTGGTGAAGATGTTGAATTGCCAGAACGAACAAAGACTGATCTTATTAAAGACGCTACTAAAGTGTTCTTTAGAATTAAAAAAAGTCTACCGGCAGATCACACGTTTGAAGAGTTCAAAGAAAAGTTAGAGAAAATGCGTGCAGATTTGTATGATACGTATGAAGGTGATAAAGGCAAGGACTTTGAACCATGGCTTGAAAACGTATGGAAAACTGCAAAGAGAAAATAAAAAATCTATATTGGAAAAACGATAGCAGATTCAATGAGGCCACTGAAAAACTTACGTTTTTTAATTTATAATGATTTCGAAAATCAAAAAGGAGTCAATTCGTTCGATTTTGAACGAATTGACTCCTTTTCCTTTGATTGTTCTTACTCTTTGTCCTTCATTAACGTGATAATTCGCTTGAGATTGACGGCAAATATAGTCATAGCCCCTTGCATTTGC